>CAZTVF010000050.1:0-34551 GCA_964616985.1 uncultured Planctomycetaceae bacterium | reverse complement strand
CTTGTAGAAGAACCTGTCGAGCTGGGCTTCGGGCAGCGGGTACGTGCCTTCCTGCTCGATGGGGTTCTGCGTGGCCAGCACGAAGAACGGCTCGGGCAGGTTGTACGTCACGTCGCCGACGGTGACGCGGTGTTCCTGCATCGCCTCCAGCAGTGCGGCCTGCGTCTTGGGCGGGGTGCGGTTGATCTCGTCGGCGAGGATCATGTTGGCGAACAGCGGCCCGTGTACGAAGCGGAACACGCGTTTGCCCGTCGTGCGATCCTCCTCGAGCACCTCGGTGCCGGTGATGTCCGACGGCATCAGGTCGGGCGTGAACTGGATTCGCTTGAAGCTCAGGTTCAGCACCTGCGACAGCGTCTTGACCAGCAGCGTCTTGGCCAGGCCCGGCACGCCCACAAGCAGCGCGTGCCCCTGGCAGAACATCGAGATCAACACCTCTTCCAGCACCTTGGTCTGGCCGATGATGACGCGGCCCAACTGCTCCGTCATCTTCTTGAACGCTGTGTTTAACGCCTTGACTGCTTCCAGGTCGCCCGCCTCTGCAATGGCCGGCGAAGCCGGTGCGGCAGCTTTTCCGAGTTCCGTCATATTGTCTCCGATAGGGTCCGAAGCGGACCCATCATCTTAAGCGAGAAGTTACGGGTTCCCCGACCCTCGCAAGTCGATCTGGCTACAGGAAGTGAAACCCGGGGGCCGCATGCACCGGCCGCGCGAACTGAAGAGGATTTTGAGGCCGCGGTGCCGCTCGAACTCCTTCGGGTTCTTCGAAGGGCGGCCGGGCCAACGCCGCTGAATCATCTTGTCTCCCGGCCAGGCTTCCCTATCCCCCAAAGTGACCACCGCGAACGCGAGAATATTGAAGAATGTTGAGCTCAGATGTGATCTTAGCTATGGCTGGCGCGTGTAGACCCGGGCCTGGCGCTGCGACGATGCGATGGAAGCAGCCCTCGCGCCCCGGATGACTATTTCTGGCTCGCCTCACGCCTCTGGCGCGTCGCTTCCCTCACCTTACGCCACCAATCGGCGAAGGGGCCCGTCTCGACCTTGCGGTTCAAGTACTCGATCTCCTGCTGGTGGGTGAGGTCCTTGGTCTCAGCATAGATCGCTGCCTGTGCTTTCCGCTTCGCGAGAACGGCGTCAAATGTCTTCTTGGTCGCCTGTACCATCGATCTGGACCTCTTTAGGACATATGATCGTCAGATCCCGATATCCTTTTGTCCTGTTGGTTTCACTATAGCACTTCATCTTGTCCAGTCGAACGATGTGTTTGAAGTTCCATGAAACAATCGCATCCGCCCCGGCAACAGTCGCCGTTGCGACGTGGGCGGCATCATCCCGCCACTGCTGAGAAACTATCCCAGCGGCCAGGTATGCGTCGCGAAGCGTCAGCACTTCATCTGTGATGGGCACTTCCTCGATCGCGCCCTGCGGGAGGCCTGCAAGAGCATCGCGAACTCTTGGAGGCGCGGGTGCTAGTTCATCAAGGACAAGCGTGCTGACCAGCAGCGTCAGGCTTCCGGTCTCGCGGCACGAATCAGTCGCAGCGAGTCTTGCGCAAACTCTTCGTCAAAACAGCCGCCAATCACGCACGTGTCGGTATAGACGCTCAAACCAGCCATCGCACTTTCCTTACACCAGCCCCGTCGGGTGTTTCTCCAGGAACTCGGCATGCTGCCCGCGGCCGGTGGCGCGGAGGCGGGCGCAATACTCGGCCAAGGCAGAGCGGGTGTGGAAGGGGCCGCCCTCGCTCATCACCTGCCACAGCGGGTCTTGTGTGTAGGGGCTGGCGGTCATCATCTCCGTCGTCCACTGCTCCAGCAGGGCCGAGCCATGGTCGGCCAACGCGGGCTGCGAGGCGGCGAGGTTGTTCAACTCGTGCGGATCCGCCGCGAGGTCGAACAGCATCCGCGCGGGGTAGTTCTTGAGCCCCGTGTGATAGCTGCGGATCATCATGTAGTTGTCCCACCGCACGGCGCGCTGGCAGGACCAGGCCATCTGGCTGGCGACGACATAAGGCCGCCCGGCCGTCGTGCCCGACTTGAACGCCGGTGCGAAGCTGCGGCCGTCCCAGTGCGGAGGCACCTGGCCGCCCATGAGCTCGACAATCGTCGCGGCGATGTCCGTCTGGTAGTGCAGGCCCTTGTCCACGCGCCCGCCGCCGGGCAAGCCCGGCCAGCGGATGATCATCGGCACGCGGCTGGTGATGTGGTCGGCGACTGCGTGGTCGCCGATCACGCCCAACTCACCCATGTTCTCGCCGTGGTCGGAGGTCATCATGACGACCGTGTCGTCCAGCACGCCCGCGTCGGCCAGGGTGTTCAGAACGCGTCCGCACCAGTCGTCGGCGTAGCGGATGCCGCAGTCGTAGCCGTCGATCCACTTCTTGTACTCGTCCATACTGCGGATCTGGTCGGGCTGGCGGCTGTGCTTCGAGGGCTGGCCGTACGAGCCGCAGGGCTCCTGCGGGTTGCCGGGGCCGAAGCTGTTCCACTGCTGTTGGCGGAGATCCTCGGTGTACCAGTCCTCGATGGGGTCGCCGGCGAACGGGTTGCCGAAGGCCTCCGGCGCGCGGTAGGGGGTGTGCGGGTCCCAGATGTTCACGTGCAGCAGCCAGTTGTCTTTGCTGGCGTTGTTCTTGATCCACTCCAGGGCCTGCGGCACGACGTCTTTGGCGTCCTCCATGCCGCCCTTGCCGGTGTTGTTCATCTCGCGGAAGCCGCTGTAGAACCACCACGCCGAGTGCCGCGCCGCGAACGGGCTGAACGACACCGGGTAGATGCCCTTCTGTGCGAGCAGTTCGATGAAGTTGGCGTGGCCCCACTGGGTCTGGAAATGGCGATCGCGGCCGACGGGGCGCTGGTCGGCGCAGATGCCGCCGTGATTCACCACGCCCGTGTGGATGCCGAACTGTCCCAGGAACATGCTGGCCCGGCTGGGAAGGCAAGGCGCGTCGGAGACGTAGCAGTTCTCGAACCGCACGCCCTGGGCCGCGATGCGGTCGAGGTTAGGCGTCGTACTGCGATGATAGCCGTAGCAGCCGAGATGATCAGCACGCGTCGTGTCCACGTCCAGGTACAGAATCCGCATTAAAATGACTCCTTTGGTGCGGGCTGCGATTATAGCGGACAGAAGCGGGTTGCCAATTGCCTATCGGCACGCTGGCCGATTATACTCCCGTGGCCTTTCGCTCGGGGTTCGCCACTCAAAGGAGAAGAAGCATGTCGCGAAGAAGCGGGTTCTCCGTCGTCGATCTTGTTGGGGTGATGGTGGCCTGTGTTCTGCTGGCGGCTGTGTTCTGCGCCTGCAGCCGCTTCCAGCACGACCACCGAAGGACGCGGTGCAAGACGAACGTATCGAACATCGGCAAAGCTCTTGCTATGTACCAACATGGTCACGGCGACCAGTACCCCTTCCTCGCCAGCAGTCCCAAGGGCTGGGATGCAAAGCCCACCGGCACAAACCTCAAGATTGACCCCGCCGGCGACGGCAAGGGTGAGTACAACATATCTGCCTTTCTGTTCCTGCTCGTTCGCGATGGGCAATCGCCGAACATATTCATCTGTGCGGGCGAAGACGCCCAAGCCGATGCGAATACGAAGGAGGGGGCAAAATACCACTGGGACTTCAACTCTGCCCGGAATATCAGCTACTCCTACCAGGCGCCGCTGAACCACAAGGGGAGCGGCGCGTACGGGAGCGGCGTGAGCACAAGCAGTGAGTCCGAGCTAGCTATTCTCGCCGACAAGACCCCCACGGCAAACGGGAAGGATACGGCGACGACGGATTGGTCGAAGATGGATCTTGCCGATTCGCAGAAACGAGACGGGATCAGTCAGAACCATCGTGGGGAAATGATCAACATCCTCCGGGCGGACACCCGTGTGACGGAAGCCAACTCAGGCGATGCGGGCATCCGCGATGACAATATCTACAGCTGCGCCGAGAGTACATACAGCACTTACGATAATCCTCCCGTGAAGCCCGAGGTCTCCCTAGCCGGCGGGCTCTCGATTGAGAAGCATGTTTCGGAAATGGATTCATTCCTCATCGGACCGAAATAGGGCGGAATTCCCATACGCTGCCACGCGAGGAAGTTGAGGATTGCCGCCAGCATGATGGCCGCGAACGTGGGCACAGGGAGAGGCGGGCGTGCGCGAAACCGCAAGCGGACGATCCGCGGTGACATGGACTGTCCGCTTGCGGTTTCGCGCACGGCGGCGGGACCGAATGGGAACGAACGCGGCGAGCAGGCTTGTGCGTTCTCGATCGAGAAACACATCTCCCCGAAGGATTCATTCCTGATCGGGCCCAGGTAGGGTGTGCAGGTTCCTGGACCGCAGGGCCAGGGTTCTGCACACGCGGATTGTGCCGATGTTCCCGTGTGCAGGACCTGCCGCTTCGCGTCAGAACCTGCACACCCAACGGGTGCGACTACGTGTTCTTCACAAACCATTCGAGGAGCGCGTCGGCGTCGGCGGGGGTGCGGCAGCTGGTGTGGTACATGGTCTTCTCGGGGCGGAGGTGGCGGTGGAGTTCCTTGATCTGGTCGCCGCTGCCCCAGACGTGCACGGCCTTGCCGCCGGCCTGGACGCGGTGGAGCATGTCGAGGTAATCCATGTGCGTTCCATGGCCGTCGCCGGGCACGAATGAAAGCGTGTGCAGGCCCTTGGCCGCGATGAGATCCTTCTCGTGCACCAGGGCGTTGGGCCCGTCCCAGTGGTAGGTGACGTGGCGGGCGATGGCGGCTTCTTCTTCCAGTGCCGGCAGCACCCAGCGGCGAAACATCTCCGGGCTCATCATGCAGCTGAAGTCGCATTGCGTTCCTGCGGCCCCCTCCATGGAGTACATGCCGTGGCAGTAGCCGCGGCGGTTCATGTCGCCGGCCTCGGCGACCGCGTTCCATATTTTGGGGAAGAGCACGCGGGCGTCGGCCATCGCGCGGTCGATCATATCCGGGCAGTCGTAGAGGTCCATGCACAGGTTTTCCGAGCCGCGCACGGCCATCAGGAGGTCCATGTTGGTGTGCCAGTCGGGCATGTCCAGCAGCATCTTGCCGGCAGTCTTGGGCAGGGCTCGGCGGTAAAGCTCGAGCATCCGCAGCCACAGGGGGTTCGTCTCGTCGAGGCGCAGGGGCAGGGCCTTTGCCCAGTCTGTGACGAAGTGCCTGCTCCAGTTGGTGTCGCCCGATTCGTCGGCCCAGGCAAGCTCGGCCCCGCAGAAGCAGGCGATCTCGTCGGGTGCGAAGCTCAGCCAGGCCGTGGGAATGGCTTCGCCGGCGTAGTAGGTGGCCTCGGCGTTAACGACGATGCGGTCGATGACGTCGTCGAGATCACCGAAGACACGGTCGTGGTAATTGGTCGGACGCGGGGGCTTGGCGCCAGGCTTTGGCGCGGTGACGTAGATGACGGGGCGGTCGATGATGTCGCCCGCGTAGAACGCCTCCCAGCGTCGTGCGGCCTCGGCCAGGTCGGGCTTTAGTGCGAGCGGATATTGCGGCTTGGAGTTGTTCACGGGGATGATCCTGATAGGCGTTTGCGGACGCCCTGGCTTGGGCCAACTTGTGCGTGCTCAGCGGGTCTCAGGAGCCTGTGGGGCGGCTGGCGGAACGGCCTCGCCACTGCTTCTGTATCTCTTCCATCATCGTCCTTCGTTCGTCGTCCGAGAGCTTGCCGTCGCCATCGGCATCGTACTTCTTGACCATCTCGGCCTGGGCTTTCTCCATCTGGCGGCGCTGATCCTCGCGCATGGCGGTCCGTTCGTCATCGGATAACTCGCCATCGCCGTCGGCGTCATACTTTTCGAAGTACTTCCAGTTGGCCTTCTCCATCTGGCGGCTCAATTCTTGCTGCATCGTCTTGCGTTCTTCGCCCGACAGTTCGCCATCTCCGTCGGCGTCCCACTTCTTGTACTGCTCCCAGTTGGCCTTCTCAAACTGCCGCATCTGGTCCGTCCACATGGCCCTTCGCTCTTCGTCCGAAACCTTGCCATCGCCGTCGGCGTCATACTTGGCGAGCATGTCCTTGTTGTAACGCTCCATGCGGCGCTTGCCCCAGTCGGTGGCTTCCTTCTGCATGGCCGCTCGCTCGTCGTCGGATATCTTGCCGTCGCGGTCGGTGTCGTAGTGGGCAAGCTCCCACTTCTGCCGCTCCTCGGTGACGTGCTGATTGAGCGGATTCCATTCATCGGCAGACATCTTGCCATCGCCGTCGGCGTCATATTCCTTCATGAGCGCCCTGTAGTCAGGGCTGTAGTAGGGGGCCGGGTCGTTAGGGTCATTGCCCAGGGTGGAGCCCGACATGCCGCCACCGCCTCCGAAGCCGCCTCCTCCGCGCCAGCGATTGTTGTCATCTCCGCCGCGTCCCCAGGCCACGTTGCCCGCTGGGCCGGAGGTCGGGCGACCGGCGACCTGTCTGATGTCGCCGCCGGCAAGGGCGGCCGACGCGAGCAGACGTTCATCGCCGGCCAGCTTGCCATCTTTATTCGTGTCGAACGCCGCAACCAATCGCTTGCGCAGGCCCTGGCGGTACGCGTCGGCCTCGAACCAGTCGATCGTCTTATTGCCGTTGATGTCGTGCTTGAGGATATCGCCCCACTGGTCGAACGCCCGCGCGAACGGCGACGCCTTCTGGCGATCCGCGTTGAACTCCTTCTCGTCCAGCTCGTTGTCCACGCCCGCCGCCGTCAGGAACCGATTGCGCTCGCTCACGGCGTCGTAGGGATCGATCGCGCCTTTGAGCAGGTCCACGACCGGCTGGCTGGCCGGGCGGCTGGCGGGGGCGCTGGCCTGGCCCATGGCGACACAGCAGGAGAAGAGGATGACGGCGGCCGCGAGATGCTTGGTGCTCATGTTCAGCCTTTCGAGGTGGACGTTGTTCATCAGTATGGGGCCTGGCCCGCCAAATGGAAGAACTTTTTGTCGAGCCAGTCGTCCATTATGGACGCACGGGCTGGGCGGCGGTTCCGTGCAATCATCATACGGCGGCGGCGTTCTGCATCCTAGGCCGCCGGGCCTAACATAAGGATGCTCGCCCCTACCAAGGAACTCTCGCCCCCGGGCGGGGTTGAATGAACAGAACGACGCGGGCGGGCAGTCTCTTTTCGGAGCTAACCAATGAGTATTGCCGAGGTGCTGCTGGAGAAGGGGCTCATTCGGCCGGAAGATCTGGCCGAGGCCATGGACCTTCGCAAGAAGGACGGCACGCGGCTGGACCGCGCGCTGGTGCAACTGGGTCGGATCACCGAGGAGTTGATGCTCAAGGTGATGAGCGAGCAGTTGTCGATTCCGCTGGTGGACCTGACGAAGGTGACCATCGACGTCGAGACGCTGCGATCGCTGCCGGCCAAGCTGGTGTATCGAAAGAACCTCGTGCCCGTCTCGCGCCAGAACGGCACGCTGACGGTGGCCACGTGCGACCCGTTCGACCTGTACGCCTTCGACGAGGTGCGGCTGCTGACGAACCTGGAGGTTCAGCCGGCACTGGCGCCCGAGGAGGAGATCAAGAAGGTCATCAAGGCCTACTACGGCGTCGGCGGCGACACGATCGACGAGATGATGTCCACGGATGACCTGGAGGTCGTCAACGCTGACGGCAACGACCAGGCCGAGGACCTGCTGGAGATGGCCCAGGAGGCCAGCGTCATCAAGCTGGTGAACGAGATCTTCCTGGAGGCCCTGAACGAGCGGGCGAGCGACATCCACATCGAACCCTACGAAAAGGATCTCTCCGTCCGCTACCGCATCGACGGCGTGCTGCACAACGCCTCCGTGCCGCCACAGATCCGCCGCTTCCAGGCGGCCATCATCAGCCGCATCAAGATCATGTCGCACCTGAACATCGCCGAAAAACGCCTCCCCCAGGACGGGCGCATCAACCTCAATGTCGGCGGCAGGCAGGTGGACATCCGCGTCAGCGTCATCCCCATGCTGTACGGCGAAGGCATCGTCATGCGCGTGCTGAACAAGTCGCAGGTGATGTACACGCTGCCGCAACTGGGCATGGCCGCGGACACGTTCAAGGTATTCGAAAACCTCATCACGCGGCCTCACGGCATCCTGCTGGTGACGGGCCCCACGGGCAGCGGCAAAACGACGACCCTGTACGCGGCGCTGCAGGCGATCGTGAGCCCAGAGATCAAGGTGCTGACGGTGGAAGATCCCGTCGAATACCACCTCGACGGCGTGAACCAGATCCAGGTGCAGCCGAAGATCGGATTGGACTTTGCCCGCGGGCTGAGGCACATCCTGCGTCACGACCCCGACGTGGTGATGATCGGCGAAATCCGCGATCTGGAAACCGCCGAGGCCGCCATCCAGGCCGCCCTCACCGGTCACCTCGTCTTCAGCACGCTGCACACGAACGATTCCTGCTCGGCCGCCACGCGACTGCTGGACATGGGCATCGAGCCCTTCCTGGTCACCAGCACGCTGGAGGCGGCGATGGCGCAGCGCCTCGTCCGCACGATCTGCTCGGAGTGCAAGGAGTCGTACCACCCCGACCCCGAGATGCTGCCGCGCGACTTCGTGCTGCCCAAGGGCTCGGTCCTCTATCGCGGCAAGGGCTGCCGCAAGTGTCGCGGCACGGGCTATTACGGCCGGACGGGTCTGTACGAGCTGCTGACGACGACCGACCCGGTTCGCGAGAAGATCATGTCGCGCGCCCCGGCCAGCGACATCATCGCCATCGCCAAGCGCGACGGCCTTCGCCTGCTGCGCGAAGACGGCTGGCTGAAGGTGCTCGCGGGCGAGACGACCCCCGACGAGGTCGTGCGAAGCACGAAAGCGTAGGAATTGCGGATTTCGGACCTGCCTGCCGGCAGGCAGGTTGCGGATTTCCGGAATTCGGCATACGCCTGGCGGCTGAATCGGCAATAATCACTCTTGCGCCGCGTTGATTCTCGTCGAAACAATGAGGAAGGTCTGGAGACGGACTCGCCGAAGGCGAGCCTGCTTTCCGAAAATCCGAAACCTGCCGGCCGGAAGGCAGGTCTGAATTCCGAATGACTTCATGGCCAACTTTCAATACATAGCCAAGAGCGCCTCCGGCCAGGAGGTGGCGGGCGTGATGCAGGCGGACAACGAGAATGCCGTCGTGCGCACGCTCGATGAGAAGCAGTTGTATCCCGTCCGCGTGTGGGTTCAGCAGGCGGTGCAGGACCGCCGCGGCGGCGGCAAGATCCGCCTGCGCGACCTGGCGGCCCTGTACGGCCAGATGGCCGACCTTCTCAAGGCGGGCGTGCCGCTGCTGCGTTCGATGGACACGATCATCCGGGCGGCCACCAACCGCCGCCTGGCGGCGGTGCTGACCGAGGTGCGGGACGATGTGTCCGGCGGCAAGACGCTCGCCGACGCGATGGTCGCCCGGCCCAAGACGTTTCCGCCGCTGCACTCAGCCATGGTGCGGGCGGGCGAGAAGGCCGGATTCCTCGAAGACGTGATGACCAACCTCTCGACCTTCCTTGAACGACAGGACGAACTGCGATCGAAGGTTCGAGGGGCGCTGATCTACCCGGTGGTTCTCACGGTCATCGGGTCGATCATGATGGTGGCGGTGCTGGTGTTCCTGGTGCCGCGGTTCAAGCCGCTGTTCAGCCGCATGACCCTGCCGGCCCCGACGGTGGTGCTGTTCGGCCTCAGCGACCTGATGGTCGAGCACGTGTGGATGCTGGGTGTGCTGGTGGCGGGTGTGTTCCTGGGCCTTCGCTATGCCATCCGCAGCCAGCGGGGGCGGGACCTGTATGAACGCTTCGCCCTGCGCGTGCCCATCGCGGGCAAGGCCACCAAGATGATCGGCATCACGCGATTCTGCCGAATCCTGGGCACGATGCTGGCCAACGGCGTGCCGCTGCTGACCTCCCTGGCCATCGCCAAGGACGCCGCCGGCAGCCGCGCCCTGGCCGACTGCATCGAGTCCGCCGCCGAGAATGTCCGCGCGGGCCAGCCGCTGGCCGAGCCCCTCAAGAAGGGCAATCTCTTCCCGCCCGAGGTGCTGGAGATGATCGCGGTGGCCGAGGAATCCAACCAGATGGAAAAGGTGCTCGTGCAGATCGCCGACACCGTCGAACGCCACACCAACCGGCAGGTCGACAACGCCGTCCGTCTTGTCGAGCCGCTGATCCTGGTGGTGATGGCCATCGTGATCGGTTTCGTGGCCGTGGGGCTGCTGTTCCCGATCTTCACCATGAGCGAAACGTTGCGTTAGCGGCCGGGTTGAAACAACTGGCCCGCAAAAGTAGTCCCGAAATGGAGAAACACAAATGAGACGCGGTCGTGCGAGAAGAACGGGTTTTACGCTGATCGAACTGATGTTGGTCGTCGGCATCATGGTGCTCTTGGCGGGCGTGGCCGTGATTGCCTACCCCCGCATCATGAACAGCATGCACAAGGGCACGGCCGAGACGCTCGTGAAGCAGGTTGCCGGGCAGGTGGAGATGTTCCAGGTGGCCATGCGCCGGTTCCCGACGGAAGACAAGGGTCTGCAGGAACTGGTGACGGTTCCCGATGATGAGGCCCAGGCGAAGCTGTGGAAAGACGGCAGCGGCCCGTTCCTCAAGGACGGCATGGTCCCCAAGGATCCGTGGGGCAATGAGCTGAAGTACAAGAACCTCGAGTCGAGCAGTGCCGGCGGCACCGGCCCGGCCTTCTTGGTCTACTCGTGCGGGCCCGATGGCCAGGACGGGACCGAAGATGACATCAAGAGCTCGATCGACCAGACGGCAAATTGATTCGCGGCCGCCCCGCTCTCGCCGGCGTGTTCGGCGGGGGCGTTGGGCCAAGGCCCCGGCATTCACGCTGATCGAGTTGATGCTGGTGGTGATTCTGTTGCTGGTCCTCGCCAGCCTGGTCGTGATTCAGTTCGGCCCCTGGCAGGCGCGGCGATTGTCCGAGGGGGCGCGGCAGATGGAGGCCGTCCTGCGGATGGCCCGGGCCGAGGCCTCCAACCGCCAGCTTCGCCTGCAGCTGAACTTCGACCCCCAGTCCGGCGACCTCATGATGCTGTGGGAGCCCAAGCCCCTGGAGAATCCCGGACAGTTCCAGCCCTTCACCAGCGCCAGCTGGGACGCCGAGATCCCCCGCACCGACGTGCGCATCCGCCGCTGCGAACTCACCGGCGCCGACGCATTCGCGACGCTGGCGACGAACTACTCGGCCGCGCCCGCCGACGCACAGAACCCCCTGCAGGCCGTCACCTTCTACCCCGACGGTCATTGCGATTCCGCCGTGCTTGAACTCGTCTCCACCGACGCCGCCGACGGCCGCGTGGTGATTCTGCAACTCGACGGCCTCAACGGGGCGGTGACCACGAACATGCTTTCGGCCGAAGAGGCCCAAGAGCATCGCGCGGGGGCGACGCCATGAATTTCGGATTTCGGAATTCGGATTTCGGATTGGCGGAAGACGTCGCCGGCTCGAGCACATCCTCAAACCGCGAGCGGTCGCACTGTCCAATCCGCAACCTGCCTGCCGGCAGGCAGGTCCGCAATCCCCTTCGCGCGGCGGGACGAGCCGTGAAGAATCCCGCGTCTCGCATTTCGACTTTCGGCATACTCCATAGCGCCCCGGCGTCGCGAAGCTCTTCAATCCGCAATCCGCAATCCGAAATCCGCAATTCTGCCCTCGGCGCGGCCCTGCTGGAGGTCGTGTTCAGCGTGGCGATCTTCGCCTTCTCGTCGATCGTGATATTGAACGGCATGAACTCGGCCCTGGCCGCTGCCGACCGCGTGATGCTGCAGGCCAAGGCCGTGGACCTGGCCGTAACGCGACTCAGCGAGTTGCAGATGGTGGGGGGCGTGCCCCAGAACGAGGGCCCGCTGGCGTTCGAGGAAGGCGACGATCAGTGGACGTGGGAAGTCATCGCCACGCCCGCCGAGGTGCCTCCCGACGCGCCGACGGCCACGCAGGTGAAGGTCGTGGTGACGTACCTGCCCACGGGCTACTCTTATTCCATCATCCATCTGGTCGACGATGCCTCTGCGGCCGCTGCCGCTGACGCGTCCTCTTCCGCGGCCGGAGGTTCCCAATGAACCGCCGCGCCGCCGCGTTCACGCTGCTGGAGGTGCTGCTCGCCATCGGCCTGGCCTCGGGGCTGCTGGGGGCGCTGTTCTCGTTCAGCACCTACGCCATGAACTGCCGCGCGCTGGTGGTAAAGAAGATTGAGTTCGTCACGGCCGAACGCGGCGTGATGGATCACCTGACGAACGAACTGCGTTCGGCGATGGTGTACCCGTTCCTCAACATCGGCATGACCAGCGACGGCAACACGATATCGTTCATCAGTTCTTCGCTGCCGGGGCCGGCGGCCTGGGTGACGCCCAAGGTCGATGAGACCCCGCCCCCTCCCGAGCAGGATTTGCAGATGATGACCTACCGCCTGCGGGTGGACGAGGAAACCGGCGAGGTGACCGGCCTCGAACGGGCGTGCCAGAAGATCCTCGCGGCCGAGTCGGCCACGGCGGGCATCGAGACGCAGTTGGTGAGCAGCCAGATTCGGTACATCAAGTTCCGCTTCTTCGACGGCGAGATCTGGCGCGACGCGTGGCGGGACTCGGAGCAGCAGGAGGATGGCGACACGCCGGCGGCGCTGCTGCCGGTGGCCGTGGAGATCGTCCTTGGCGGCGAGGCCGTGCCGCAGGACATGGCCGTCGATGAATACATGAAGACCTCAACGGTGTTTCGCCGCGTGGTGTTCGTGCCCTCCGGCGGCGCCGCCTCGGCGGGCATCAAGACGATCGGCGCGTCGGCCGGCGGGGCGACCACCCCCGCGACGGGCGATGGCGCAGCACGCGATCCCAACGCGGGCCGCCGCATGGACAGCGCCGGCGGGGGAGGGACGCCATGAGTCGGCCCGACCACGCCCATCGGCCAGGAGCCAGTTCCCGCGTGATGACCCGCGTGCGAGGCACGATCATCGTGGCTGTGATGGTGATGACGGCGCTGGCGGCGATGGTGGCGGCGGGGCTGCTGTTTCGCATGCGGGCCGAGGTGACGGCCTCGACGGCCGCCAACAGCCGTCAGCAAGCGTATGAAGCCGCCTCCGCCGGACTGCAGCGGACCATCGCCATCCTCGCCGCGTCGCGCAACGACCCGGCCGTGTGGCGCGACAACCCGGCGATCTTCCAGGATCAGCTCGCCTTCCGCGACGGCGACCAGACGTGGTATTTCTCCGTCTATGCGGAGAACCCTCTCGATCCGCTCACGCCGCGCTACGGCGTGACCGACGAGGCCAGCAAGATCAACATCAACACCGCCGGCGCCGCCGCCCTGGCCAAGCTGCCCAACATGACGGCCCCCTTGGTCGACTGCCTCATGGACTACCGCGACCGCGACAGCGATACCCGCCCCGAAGGGGCCGAGCAGGAGTACTATAGCCGCCTGCCGGTGGGCTACATGATCAAGAACGGCCCCTTGGGCACGCTGGAGGAACTGCTGCTGGTCAAGGGCTTCACCGGCGCGATCGTCTACGGCGAGGACTACAACCTCAATGGCGTCCTGGACAGGAATGAGGACGACGGCGACGACACCTTCCCGCCCGACAATCGCGACGGCAAGCTCGACACGAGCCTGGTGGGTTCGGCCACCGTGTGCAGCTACGAGATGAACGTCGACGCCAACGGCGGCAAGCGGATCAACCTCAACGGCACGACGGAGGAACTGGGCGCCCTGGCCTCGGCGGGCCTGCCCAAGGAGACGGTGGACTTCGTCACCACCTACCGCCGCGAGGGCAACATGTTCCGCCATTCCTCGCAGCTTCTGGACATGCAGTACGACGTCAAGACCCGCAAGAACCCCGATGGCTCGGCCATCCGCATCAAGTCCGGCGTCGACGGGGGCAACATCGGCCTGGTGATGGACAAGTTCACCACGATGCCCGCCAACGGGATCGTGCCGGGCCTGGTCAACATCAACACGGCCTCGCCCGCAGTGCTGGCCTGCCTGGAGGGGATGGACGAGCAGTTGGCGACGCAGATTGCCGACGCTCGCGGGGCCTTGGATCCGCAAAAGAAAATGTCATTGGGCTGGCTGGTTGGGGAAAACGTTCTGGATTCCAGCAAGTTTAAGCAAGTAGCCCCGTTTATCACGGGTAGAAGCTGTCAGTTTCGAATTCGCTGCGTTGGGTATGCCATACCCAGCGGCCGTTATCATGCGCTGGAGGCGATCGTGGATTTCGCCCAGGGCACGCCGCGGGTGATGTACGTGCGGGACATCAGCCGCATGGGCATGCCGGTGCCGGTTGAGGTCGAGAAACTGACCGTGAAGTAGAAGGAAGTACCGAGACATGCCCAGCCTGCTGCAACAACTGAGATCGATGCGCGGTCCCGCCCGGCGGGTGGTCGCCGTCGACTTCGACAGCAAGCAGATACGCCTGGTGGAAGCCGAACGCGTCGGCGAACAGATGCGCGTGCTGAAGCTCTGCACGGCGGCTGTCCCCGACGGCACCGACCTTGCCGATCCGCAGGCCGTGGGCGTGCTGCTGGGGCGGGCGATGAAGGATCACGGCCTGGGCGGCGCGACGGTGCTCATGAACGTCCCCCGCGGCCAGGCCGTGCTCAAAACGCTCTCGCTGCCGCCTGGCACGCAGGAGATCGAACTCGCCTCGATGGTCCGCTACCAGGTGGAGAAGGAACTGCCCTTCCGACTGGAAGAGGCGGTCATCGATTTCACGATCGAAAGCCACTTCGGCGCCTCCGGCGGCGAGGCCAAGGCCGACGGCATCAACGTGCTGGTGGCGGCCGTGCGCGTGCCGGCGGTGGATTACTTCCGCCAGGTTGCGATGACGGCCGGCGCGAGGCTGGCGACGCTGGCGTTGCGGCCTTACTCGAACCACTTCTGCGCCAACGCCTGCGCCGCGGGCTCCGCCGATGCCGTGCGGGCCGTGGTGCACGTGACCGCCGACGAAACCGAAATTGACGTGCTGTTGGGCGAGGCACTCGCCTTCAGCCGCTCGGCCATGGGCAAGGCCGCCGCGGGCAGTCCCGAGGCGGTGAACTTCGTGGTCACCGAAGCGGCTCGCAGTCTGCAGAGCTACCAGTCGGTGGAGGGCGGGGGCAAGATCCGCAGCGTGTTCGTTGCCGGCGGCACGGGCATCGAGGCGCAGGTGGCCAGGGAATTGGCCAAACGCCTGGGCGCCGCCTGCCAGGTGATGGACGTCACGACCCGCATGGGCCTCGAATCGCACGGGGGGCAGGGCTCGGAGTTCATCTCTGCCCTGGGCCTGGTGGTGGGCTACGGCAAGGCCGAGGCCATCCCCTTCGATTTCCTCAAT
Source organism: uncultured Planctomycetaceae bacterium (assembly GCA_964616985.1). Taxonomy (GTDB): domain Bacteria; phylum Planctomycetota; class Phycisphaerae; order SM23-33; family SM23-33; genus CAZTVF01. The sequence continues at coordinate 19,291 of CAZTVF010000050.1, read as the reverse complement.
CCCAAGCGGCCGCACGTGCAGCGCAACATGCGCAAGGTCCGCATCGCGACGCTCGCCGTCAGCCTGCTGGTGCTGCTGATGGGCGTCGCCATCGGCCGCGAGATGTACATCGGCGGCCTGGACGCCCAGAAACGCAAGCTCCAGTCGGACCTGACCAAACTGCAGGAAGAGAAGAAGGCCGTCGACCTGGCCGAGGAGCGGGTGAAGAAGATCGACGCCTGGGAACGCGAGCGGTTCCCGTGGCTGAACCACCTGGCGTTGATCTCGTGCATCATGCCTTCATGCAAGGATGCATACATCAACGGCTTCAACGCCAGCGCCAGCAGCATGAAGTTCACCATCCGCGCCAATAGCGAACAGACGATCACCGAGATCGCCGACCGCCTCGAGCAGGCCGGCTACGACTGCCGCGTCGGCAGCCAGCGGAAGACATCCGAGAACTCGTACATGCACTCGGCCGAGATGGACGTGCGCGTCTCCCGGAACACGATGATCGATCTGGCCGCGACGCAGCCGACCAGCCGACCGGCCGATGACGTGGCATTGCAGGAGACTCCCCGCCTGCCGCCCCGGACAAGTTCGCCCATTCCCAATGCCACCCCGCGCACCGTCAACCTCGCGCCGTCGCCCGTTCCGGCCTACAGCGATCCAACCCGATCGTACGACCCGAACCGCTCCTACGATCCGAACCGTCCGCGCGACCCCAATCGCACATGGGGCAGGAGGCCGCGATGACGGTGAAGGATAAAAAGAAGCTACTCGTGGTGCTGGGTGTCGTCTTCGCGATCGTCCTGCTCTACCGCGCCGTCGATGCCGTGTTCATCTCCCCGGCCGTGACGCTGCAGAGAGACTCGCGGGCGCTGCAGGAGTCGGTGACCAAGCTCACGCGGGAGAACGGCCGCATCAAGGGCATCAACCAGCGGCTGGCCGAATACTACGGCCGCACGTTCAGCACCGATGAGTCGAAGGTGGGCGAGGAGATGCGGGCCCGCCTGATGGAACTGATGGCGCCCAGCGGCCTGGCCGCACAGCAGTTGACATCCTCGACGGTCTCGCCGCGGCTGATCGCCAGCGGCGCCAAGAGCAAGGACAAGGAAATCAGCCGGACGATGACGATCAACGGCGCGAAGCTGGCGCACATCGTGAACCTGCTGTACCTGCTGGATTCCGAAACGCACGTGCATCGGCTGGAGACGCTGTCGCTGATTCCGCTGAGCGACGGGAAGATGAATGTTCAGTTCAAATACTCGACGCTGGCGCTGGAAGCGCCCAAGGCAGGGGCCAGACCCACCACCAGCGCCGCCACCGAGCCGGCAGGCAGCCTCGACACCGCCCAGCGCGAGCAGTACGAGGTGATCGCGCTTCGGGACATGTTCCGCCCCTACGTGGCGCGTCCGCCGGTGGCGCGGGTGGACCCGACCCCGGAGCGACCGGCTGAGACGCCCCAGCCGCGGATCTCCGAATCGCAAGACTCCCGACTTCGCGTGACAGGACTGCCGACGCTGTTCGGCAAGGACTATGTCTATGTGCGAAACACCGGCAGCAACGAGACGCGGACGTACAAGCCCGGCGACCAGTGGGGCGATGCAAAGGTCGTCATGGTCGACTGCCGCCCCATGCCGCGCAAAGGCAACCCGCGCGAGTTCACCGACAGCCGCGTGATCTTGCGGATCGGTCAGGATTACTGGGCCGTGGAACTGGGCGACACGCTGGCGGATAAGCACCGCGTGACGACGGCGGAACTGCCGCCGTCGCTTCAGAAGCCCGCCTCGGCCCCGGCCAGCCGCCCGACGACCGTGCCGGCGACGACCAGACCGGCCTCCGCTCCGGCCACGACGGTCCCGGCGACCACCCCCGCCTCGGCGCGGGCGACGACGGCCCCGGCCGAAGCAACGACGCGGGCGGCGAGCTAGCGCGGATAGTCCGCGATGTTGCCCGCGCACCGGGCAGCTGAAAATGGATGCAAATTATGTTGACCCTATGGGTTAGAGGTGTTGTGATATGCGAAAATTCGGCCCAATTGCTACAGGAGAACGGGCAATGAAACCGATGCCTCTTCTGGGCGCGGTGGTGGTTGCATGGATGGCGGCCACCACGGCGGTTTACCCCCAAACGACATCCCCGGCCGCCGAGGCCACCACGCAGGCGGCGTCTGCTCCCGCAGTCGCCTTGCCCGTCGCGACGATGCCCGCCACGGCCCCCGCGGCCACCGGCGAGGCCACCGTTGTCGCCACGCCGCAGCCAGCGACTGGCCGGACGCCGGCGTCCATGCCCGCCTCTGCACCGGCAACGATGCCCGCGGCCTCGCCCGCGCCCAAGGCCCTGCCCACGAGCCTGCCCTCGGTGAAGATCGAGCCTATCCGCAACATCCGCTTCCAATACAAAGAGATGCCCCTGGCCGACGTGATCCGCGAGTTCGCCCGCGAAGGCAAGAAGACGATCCTGGGCGATGTCTCCATCGACGGTTCGCTGACGTTCTTCGACTCCGAGCTGTACTCCTACGCCGAAGCGATGGACATGCTCAACATGTTCCTGGAGATGCACAACTACCAGCTGCGCGAGGACGGCCGGTTCCTGAGGCTCGAGCCGCTGACCACCGCGGTGGCCAGTTCGAAAATGCTCCGCAATATCGACGAGGCGCCCGAGGGCACCCGCCCGGCCGACATCGTCACCGTCGTGCTGCCGCTGCGGTACATCGAGTCGCAGCAGGCAGGCAACGCCATCGTCCGCATGATCAGCCCCTGGGGCCAGATCGCCCAGATGGGCAAGGGCAAGGGCCTGATCGTCACCGACCGCCTGACCCGCATCCAGCACATCCGCAACTTCCTGGCCCTGCTGGACACCGAGAAGCTCACCGAGCGGTCGCTGCGGTCGTTCACGCTCAAGAAGGCCGCCGCCTCCGACGTCAGCCGCATCGTCAACGACCTCTACGGCCCGCGTTCGGTCAGCGCCCGCTACTACGCCGGCGGCCCCGGCGAAGGCCAGCGCATCGACCCCAGCGAATCGGTGATGGCCACCTTCGAGGAACGCAGCAACACCGTGTTCGTCATGGGCTCGGCCGAGAAGCTCGCCCTGGTGCAGGAAATGATCGAGAAGCTCGACGGCGCTTCCAGCACCGACAGCCATCTGAAGATCTTCCAGCTTAAGAGCGCCAAGGCCGAGCAGGTCGCCAAGCTGCTGTCGGAATCGCTGCCGCAGATCGCCGGGCCTCAGGGCCCCAACCAGCAGCAGCCGCGCACGCCGGTGGCGCGCGTCGTCGCCGACCCCATCGGCAACCGCCTCATCGTGTCGGCCCCCGTCGACCGCATGCCGGGCATCGAGGAGGCGATCCTGAAGCTCGATACCGAGATGGGCGTGTCCACCGGGATGCGCCTGTTCAATCTGAAGTTCTCCGATGCGCAGCAGCTGGCGCCCATCATCACCAGCACCATCGGCAAGCGCGATGGGCAAAGCCGCACCGCCATCCCCTTCACCGTCTCGTTCGATGCCCGCAGCAATGCGCTGATCATCGCCGGCGGGGCGTCGGACCTCGAGCTGGCGGCCAAGCTGATCGAGCAGCTCGACGTCGATCGGCCCGCGCCGGCCGAAGGCCAGCCCGCCGCGCGGGAGATCCAGGTGATCCACCTCGAAGCGGGCACCGCCCGCGACGTGGCCACTTCGCTGGTGAGGCTCTTCGGGCAGCAGTCGGGCAAGGACGCCGGCGGCATCCGCGTCGAGGCCGAACCGGCGACCAACTGCATCATCGTCTCGGCCGCCCAGGGCGACTGGACGATCATCCAGGACATCCTCAAGAAACTCCATGCCAACGCCGCGCCGATTTCCACGCCCATCACGCGCCTGGTGCCCGTGCAGCACCTCAAGGCCAGCGACCTCGCCTCGGCCCTGCGCCAGGTGTACGACCCGCGGACCCGCCCGTCCCGCCAGGGCACGGCCCAGGTGCCGCCGGTGGTCATCGCCGCCTCGCCGAACGACAAGAGCCTGCTGATCTCCGCCGTTGCCGACGACCACAAGGCCCTCGAACAGTTGATCAAGACGATGGACGTTGAGGGCGGCGGCAAGACCATGGTGCGGACGTACCAGATCGGCGAGTCCAGCGCCGCCGAGATCGCCCGCTCGCTGGCCAAGCTCTTCTCCGAGCAGAGCAAGGGCGCCAGCACCGAGACGGCACCGCGGTTCGAAGCCGACTCCGTCACCAACCAGTTGCTGGTGGCCGCCAGCGCGGGACAGTTCGAGCAGATCGAGGAACTCATCAAGAAGTTCAAGGACTCCGTCACGCTCTCCAGCCAGACCGAGACCTTCAACCTCAAGCACGCCAAGGCCACCGAGATCGTCGCGATGCTGCAGACGATGCTGTCGGAGAACGTCGGCGCCAAACCCCGTCCCGGCACTACGCCCTCAGCCGTGCGCATCGCGGCAATGAGCGGCGCCAACGCTATCCTCGTCCAGGGCACGCCCGATAAGCTGGCGATTGCCAAGGACCTGATCGAGAAGTTCGACAGGGCCGAGTACAACGAGGATGCCATCGTCCGCATCATCCAGGTCAAGAACGGCCAGGCCGATGCGATGGTCGAGACCCTCCGCGGCCTGATGCCCAAGCCCGCCGCCGGCCAGAAGTACGAGGTGCTGATCCAGGCCGACCGGGCGACCAACTCCATCCTGATCTCCGCCCCACAGGCGCAGCGCAAGCTGCTGGAAGAGATGATCGCCCAGATCGACAAGTCGACCGAGTTGGCCGCCCGCGAGATGCGGACGATCAAGCTCGAGCACGCCCCGGCCAGTTCGCTGATGGCGATGCTGAACCAGTTGTATGCTGCCGTGCCCGCCCGCGGCGGCCGCGCGGCCGACCCGGCCGAACGCGTCGTGATCTCGGCCGCTCCCAACGACCGCTCGCTGGTGATCGACGCGCCGCGGAAGAAGATTGAGGAAATCGCCACGCTGGCCGCGTCGATGGATACGAAGGAAGAAGCCGACAAGCCCGTCGTGCGGATGTACCAGTTCACCGGCGCCAGCGCCGTCGAGGCCGCCCGCGCGCTCAAGAGCCTCTTCGCCGAGCAGCGCAAGACGGCCCGTCCCGGCGTGACCGAGATCCAGCCGCGTTTCGAGGGCGACGCCGCGACCAACCAGCTGCTGGTGGCCGCCACCGACACGCAGTTCAAGGACATCGAGCCGCTGATCGAGAAGTACAAGGGCGCCGTGCTCGACACTCAGACCAAGACCTATGCACTGAAGTTCGCCAAGGCCTCCGACGTGGCGGCCGTGCTGCAGTCGATGCTGGCCGACAGCGGCCAGGCCCGCAGCAGCCGCGGCCAGGCCCGCGTGGCCGCCCTCGCCGGCGCCAATGCCGTGGTCGTGCAGGGGCCGGCCGATCGCCTGAATCTCGCCGAAGAACTCATCGCGGGCCTCGACAAGGCCGAGTCCATCGACGCCGTCACCCGCATCGTTCGCCTCGAGAACGCCCAGGCCGACGCCGTTGCCACCGTCCTTCGAAACATGCTGCCGCCGCCCGCCCGCGGGCAGGTGCAGGAAGTGACCATCCAGGCCGAGAAGCTCTCCAACTCCATCCTTTTCCGTGCGCCCGAGCCGCAGCGGAAGGTGTTGGAGGACCTCATCGCCGAACTGGACAAGTCGGCCGTGCAGGCCCGCGAGTTCCGCGTGATTGCACTGAAGCAGGCGTCGGCGTCTTCGCTGGCGACGATGCTGAACCAGATGTACTCCGGCGCCGGCGCCCAGCGCAGCCAGCGAGATGCCTCCGACCGTGTCTCGGTCTCGGCCTCGCCCAGCGACACGCTGCTGGTGGTCGACGCGCCGCGTAAGACGATGGAGCAGATCGTTGAACTGGTCGGCGGCATGGATGTCGACGGCCAGGCCAAGCTGAACGTTCGCACCTACCAGTTGACCAGCCTCAGTGCGGCCGAGACGGCCCGAAGCCTCGGCCGCCTGTATGCCTCGGCCACCGGCGCCAAGGGCCCCACGGCGGAGCCCGCGCCGCGGTTCGAAGCCGACGCCGCGACCAACCAGCTGTTCGTCGCCGCCTCGGCCCGGCAGTTTGATGAAATCGAGAAGACGATCGAGAAGCTCGAGAAGGCCGTCCCGGCGGGGCAGACGAAGACGTTCGAGCTGAAGTTCGCGCGCGCGACCGAACTGGTCCCGATGCTGACGACGATGCTGGCAGACGCCAAGAGTTCCGCGGCCGGCAGCACGCCCGCCCGTGTCTCGGCGATGGGCTCGGCCAACTCGCTGGTGGTGCAGGGGGCCCCCGACAAGCTGGCGATGGCCCAGAAGCTCATCGACACGTTCGACGTCGAGAAGTTCGCCGGACAGACCGCCGTGCACGTCGTGCAACTCAAGAATGCCGAGTGCGGCTCCTTGGCCAAGAGCATCATGGACGGCATCGCCGCCAAGGGCGCCAAGCGCGCCCCCAACACGCTGCCCGACCCGGCCGAACTGGTGACGGTGACGGCGGAGATGAACTCCAACAGCCTGCTCGTTCGCGGCCCCAGCCAGGAATGCCCGGCCGTGCTGGAGATGATCAAGACCTTCGATGCCGGCTGCGATATCAGTTCGGTTCAGGTGCAGGTGTACGCGCTGAAGAACGCCGACGCGACGGAGATGGTGAAGTCCATCGGCAAGTTCTTCCAGGACACCGTGCAGCAGCAGGCCCGCTCGAAGAAGAGCGGCACGCCGCCGACTTTCACGGCCACCGCCGACGCCCGGACCAATACGCTCATCGTCTGCACCTCGCCGGCGTACGTGGCGATGGTGAGGGAACTGGTCAAGAACCTTGACGAGACGCAGGACCGCCCGTTGATGGGCATGCGGTACGTGACGCTCACCAGTGCCGACGCGTACGACGTGGCCATCAAGCTCTCGGCCATGTACAAGGACCGCAAGAGCGTCGACAAGCCCGTGATCGAGGCCGACTCCTTCAGCAACGCCGTGACGGTGATTGCGAAGGAAGAAGATCTCAAGACGATCGAGCCCCTGATTTCGCAGTTCGACAAGGTGGCCGAGGGCTCGGCCCTGCAGGTCCGCGTGATCCCGATGACCAAGGGCGTCCGCGCCGATCGCGTGGCCGACGTCGTCCGCCGCGTGTATGGCCAGATGATCGATGCCGAGATCAAGGTCACCGACAAGCTGCCCCCCAAGGAGGGCGACAGCGGGGCGGTGAACCCGATGTTCCCGGCCGTGCCGGGCGAGAACGAGCCGCTCAAGCTGGTGGCGACCTCCATCCCGACCAGCCAGCCGGTCGCGGGCGGGGCAACGACCCAGCCGATGGCCGACGGCGAGACGACGCAGCCCGCCGCCCGCCAGCCCATCACCGTGGCCGTCGACCGCAGCGTCAACGCCTTGATCGTGTCGGGCTCACGGCAGGACGTCTCGAATATCGAATCGATCGTCGAGAAGCTCTCCGGCAGCACCGAGAGCGCCGAGGCCGAGTTCCGCATCTTCGTCATGAAGGCCGCCGATGCCGCCTCCGTCGCCCGCACGCTGGATGACTTGTTCAACCCGCGGGCGCGGATGCAGACCCCGCAGGTGACCAACCCGCAGCCCAACACAGGCGGCCGCGGCGGGGTGGCCGCGGTGAATCCGGCGGCAATCCAGCCGCTCCCGCTGCCGGTGATCTCGGTGGTGGCCGATCCGCCGACCAAGAGCGTCATCGTCCGCGCCAAGGCGGCCGACTTCGACATCATTGATCCGTTGATCAAGCACCTCGACCAGCGGGCCACTGTCGTCAGCGAGGTCCGGGTCTTCGTCCTCAAGAACACCGACGCGACGGAAGTTGCCGCCAACCTGCGGGAACTGTTCCAGATGGCCTCGCGCTCCAGCCAGGCGCAGCAGCAGGCCGTGCAGGTCCCCAACGTGCCAGGGGCCGTGCAGATGCCGCAGCAGCGCCGGGCCGAGCAGATCCGCCAGATGATGGCCCTGACGAACGCGCAGGGCGTTTCGACGCAGGTCGATGCCGGCAACGTCGGCAGCATTACCGCCAATCGCCAGACCAACTCCGTCGTCGTCGCGGCCCCGGCCGAGGTGATGGAACTTGTGGTGAAGCTCGTGCAGGATATCGACCAGTCCGCCGGCCAGGCGGGCCTGCCGGTCGTGCGGTTCTACCCGCTCAAGCAGGCGGAGGTCCGGCCGACGGTGACCGCGTTGCAGGAACTGTTCGTCAATACCGCTCGCCGCACCGGCGGAACTGCCGGCGGGGCCGGCGGCCGCGCCGCCAACACCACCTCTTCCATGGAGCAGGTGGTCATCACCGGCGACGAAGCCGGCAAGCTCGTGATCGTCTCGGCCGCGGCAGAGAAGCATGAACTCATTGCCAAGGCCATCGAGCAAATCGACAACGCCCAGGTCGCCGACCAGGTGACCGTGCAGGTGTACCGCCTTCAGTCGGCCGACGCCGCCAGCGTGGCCGTCACCATCTCGACCGCCCTGGACAACAGCGGCACGAGTTCCGCCGGCGGCGCCCGCGGCCAGACCCGCGGCGCGGCGGGCTCGTCCCTTCGCGTCAGCGCCGACCGCAGCAGTAATTCGCTGGTCGTGCGCGCGTCGAAGGAAGATCACGCCCGCATCGCCGAGATCATCGGCAAGATGGATGTCGCCCCGCTGGGCGAGCACCCGATCAAGACGATCGCCCTGACCAACATCGACGCCACCGAAACCGCCAACGTCCTGCGGAGCGTGTTCGGCTCGGGCCAGACGAGCGGCCGCAATCAGGCCGCCGGCGGCGCACGTCCGGCCGTGGTCATCGAGGCCAGCAAGGAAGCCCGCATGCTGCTGGTGCGGGCCGACGATGAGACGTTCAAGAAGATCGAAGAGATGGTCACCGCGATGGACTCCAGCCCCTCGGGCAAGGCCGTCCGCACGGTGATCCCGCTGAAGAACGCGACCGCATCGACCGTGGCGCCCGCCCTGATGCAGGCGTTTGCCCCGCCCAAGGGCCGCACCGGCACCGCGGACGAAGTGGTGGTCGTGGTGGCCGAGCCCACCTCCAACTCCATCGTGGTGACGGCCAATGAGGCGAACACCAAGCGTGTGCAGGAGATGATCGCCAAGCTCGACACCGACACCGGCGGTCTGCGGACGGAACTGCTGGTGCTCAAGAACGCCAAGGCGGTTGACCTGGCCGCGGCGATGTCCAAGATCGTCGCCGCCAAGCCCAAGCAGGCGCAGCAGCCGCAGTTGGCGGTGGCGGCCGACGCCAGCACCAACGCCCTGATCCTCAGCGGCCCCGGCGGCGAACTGGACAAGATGGTCGCGATGGCCAAGGAACTGGACCAGGTCGTGCCGGAGACAGCGGGCAAGGTGTACATCATTCCGCTGACCAATGGCCTGGCCGCCGACGTGGCCGCCATGATCAAGAGCCTGTACCAGCAACAGCAAACCGCCGCCACCAAGGATAAGCGGGCGCTCGATCCGCTGGCCGTGTCGTCCGATGACCGCGCCAACGCCATCGTGCTTTCCACCACCAAGGACATGTACGAGCAGGTGCAGGGGTGGGTGGGCGAGATCGAGAAGCTCAAGCCCGCCCGCGGCCGCATGAGAATCATCACCGTCGACCACGCCGATCCCACCGACGTACAGCGGGCGATTGACCAGTTGTACGGCGGCCACGGAGATTCGACGATCCGCCTGTCGGCCCCGACGCCGCGTCCAGCTGCCGGCGGGGCGCGCGGCGTGGCCTCCGGCGGCGCGGGCGCTTCGGGCGGCACGATCAAGAGCGGCAGCATAGAGACCTCCGTCCTGCCCAACCAGCGGGCCCTGATCGTCTCGGCCTCCGATGAAGACTACGAGGCGATCCTCAAGCTTGTCGCCGCCCTGGAAGAGGCCGCCAGCAAGACGAAGCGCCAGGTGAAGGTGTTTGTCGTGAAGAACACCACCAATGTCCGCGTCGCCACCGCCCTCACACAGACCTACGCCATCAGCGGCCGCACCGGTACGGCCGCCCGTCCGGAGGACGCGGTCGCGGTCTCGGCCCTGCCGCAGACGGATGCGATCGTGGTCTCGGCCTCGAAGGAAAAGATGGAGGAGATCGCGGGCCTGATCGAGCAGCTCGATCGCGCCGAGGTCGCCCCCGACCTGCAGTTCCGCATTTACGCCCTGACCAACACGATGCCCACGAAGATCCTGCCCACCCTGCAGCAGATGGTGGCGCAGATCAAGCTGCAGCGTCCCGGCGAGGCCATCGACGTGCGGGCCGACGAGCGGTCGCGTTCGCTGATCGTCTTCGCGCGCGGAAACACGTTCGACCAGCTGGACAAGATCATCAAGGAACTCGACAAGCCTGCGCAGTTCGAGGCGGCCGAGGTGCTGGTGATCCCGCTGAAGAAGGCCGACGCGACGCACCTGGCCGCAGTGCTGACCGAGATGCTGCGGCCCGGCGTCGCCGGTGCGGTCACGCCCGAGGCCCGCGCCCTGCAGGAACAGATTCGCCTGCTGCGCGTCCGCAGCGCGGTGGCCGATGAAGTGCCCGAACTGGACCTGTCCAAGCCCATCAAGGTGACGGCGGACTCCACCGCACCGCAGGGCTCCAACTCGCTGCTGATCACGTCGACGCCCGACAACCTCAAGGCCATGCGGTCGATCGTGGAACTGCTGGACACCGTGCCGTTGGCCGACGGCGTCAAGGTGCGGATCCTGCGGCTCAAGTACGCCGATGCCACGGGAGTTGCGGCCACGCTGAAAGACATCTTCGCCCAGGGCAAGAACCTGGCCGGCAAGCCCGGAACGACCGTGGCCGGCAAGGCCGAGCCCGACAGCGCCTCGGGCAAGGGGCTGGTCAACCCGCTGAACGTCTCCGCCGACGCGCGCACCAACACGCTGGTGTTGGCCGGCACGGACGAGACGCTGGCCCTGGCTGAACTGATCTGCAAGGATCTGGACCGCGATGACGGCAAGTTCGTCACCGAAGTCAAGCTGTTCCGGCTCAAGTGCGCCGATGCGGTGAGGATGGTCCCGCTGCTGCAGTCGGTGTTCGCCGAGGGCGCCGCCGCCGCCGGCACCGAAGGCCTGCGGACGCAGGTCACCCGCCTCAAGACGATCCTGGACAAGAAGGAAGGCCACCAGAGCGAGATTCCCAAGACCCGCTCCGCCCTGACGATCCAGGCCGACCAGACGACCAATATCCTCATCATCGCCGCCCGCACCGATGTGATGCCCCTGATCGCCGACGTGATCACCACGTTGGACGTGCCCGGGGCCGGAAGCATGAACACCGTGCGGATCTTCCCGCTGATCAACGCCGACGCCTCGCGGCTTCAGACAGTGATCTCCACGCTGTACACCGGACCCAACGCCAAGTTCGTGCGCGATGAGGACAAGCCCACCGTTACCGTCGACACCCGCACCAATGCCCTGATCGTCTCCGGCAGCGAGAACACCTTCGCACTGCTGGACGTGCTGCTCAAGCGGCTGGACGAGAAGACGCCCGTGGAGCTGCGCGACATCCGCCTGCTGGCCCTGAAGAACGCCGACGCCCCCTCGCTGGCGGCGACCATCCAGAAGATGATGGACGCGCGCGTGCAGCGTCTGGCCAGCGTATCGGCCAAGGACTCCGAGGCCCTGCGCGTCATCATCGCCGCCGACGCCCGCTCCAACGCCCTGATCATCGGCGGCTCAGCCGAGGGCTTCCAGCTCGTCAAGGAGATCGCCGAGCAGCTCGACGGCGCCAGCCCCGCCCTTAGTGGTCAGATACAGTTGATGCCGCTGAAGGAAGCCAACGCCGGCAACCTCGCGGCCACGCTGATGAACCTGTTCAATCAGCGCTATGCCGCCGCCCGCACGCCCGACGTGCAGAAGCAAAAGCCCATCATCCTGGCCGACCTGCGGACCAACAGCCTGATGATCGCCGCGAACCAGGACGACAGCGTCGTGCTCAAGAGCCTGCTGGAGAAGCTGGACGTCAAGCTGAACGACCCCACCGTGCAACTGGTGGTGCTGCCGATGAAGTTCAATGACGCGGGCATCGTGGGCAACACGATCCGCACGCTATTCGCCGCCCGCCTGACGAGCATGACCCTGCCGGGGCAGGCCCCCAACCCGCAGGACCGCGTGGACGTCTCGAGCGACGCGGTCTCCAACTCCCTGATCCTCTCGGCCAGCAAGGAGAACCTCGAACTCATCAAGGGCCTGCTGGAGAAGGTGGACATCGAGCCGCCGGCCGAGACGGGCGTGGTGCGGCTGTACCCGCTGAAGAACTCCGACGCGACGCGCGTCTCGACGATGCTGCAGGGCCTGGTCGCCAAAGGCCTGTATAAGCCCGGTGTGACGGCGGCGGCCGGCAATGCGGCGCTGGCGGCGCGGGAGAAGATCTCCATCGCCGTCGACACGCGGACCAACGTGCTGATCGTCTCGGCGAGCAAGGAAAACTTCGCCGTGCTCGAAGAGATCATCAAGAAGGTCGACTCCTCCGACAGCGTCAACATGCTGTCCGACATCCAGATCTTCACGCTGGAATACGCCGACGCCACCCGCGTCGGGCCCGTGCTGCAGCAGTTCTACAACGCCAAGCGACAGGCCGAAGTCTCCGCCGGCGATACGGGCAAGAGCATGCCCGTCGTCGTCTCTTCCGACGCACGCACCAACAGCCTCCTGGTGGCGGGCAGCAAGGAAAGCTTCGCCAGCGTCAAGGCCATGATCGAGAAGCTCGACGCCAAGGACGTGATCCCGTCGGGCAACTTCCAGATTTACCCCCTCAAGCACGCCACCGCCACCGTCCTGCAGGCGACGCTGCAGAAGCTCTTCGACCAGCGCGTCGTGCGGCCCGGGCAGACGAAGGACCCCGTGACGCTCGTGGCCAACCAGGTGGCGAACGCCCTGATCGTCAGTGCCTCGGCCGAGGACATGAAGCTGGCCGAACTGCTGATCCAGCGGCTGGACGTGATGCCGGGCGAGGGCACGAACCTGCAGGTGTTCCCGCTGCAGAAGGCGGACGCAACGCAGGTGGCCAACGTGGTGCGCAACCTGTACACAGGCACGGCCGCCGGCGGCACGTCGAATTCCAGCCTCAGCCCCGCGGGCATCACGGTCAGCGCCGATGACCGCATGAATGCCGTAATCGTCATCGCCGGCGAGGGGGACATGAAGCGGATCCAGGAAGTCATCACGCAGTTGGACGGCGAGGCCGTCGGTCGCGTGACGGAGATCCGCGTCTTCCCGCTGAGCAACGCCGACGCCACCGAACTGAGCACGATCCTCACCGACACGCTGACCAAGAAGCTCGTGAGCCCCAACCCGCAGCTGCTCAAGGGCCAGAGCCTCATGCAGTTCATCACCCGCACGCCGGAAGGCAAGGAGCTGGTGGCCAGTGCCCTGCAGGAAGGCGTGCTGATCACGCCCGACAAGCGGACGAATTCACTGGTGATCTCGGCGCCGGTCTCGAGCATGCCCCTGCTGGAGAATCTGATCAAGGCGATGGACAACGGCCAGCCGCGGGCGGCGGAAATCCGCATGTTCGCGCTGAAGAACGCCGACGCCCGGCAGATGTCGGACGTGCTGTCGGAGCTCTTCCGCCTCAAGGCCGGTGCGACGACCAACAACCGTGCTGTGAACTACACGCTGGTGGCCACCACCCAACCCTCGGGTGACAACCCCAGCGCTTCGGCCACCATCGGCAACGCCGAGCAATACACCCTCACAGTGACCGTCGATGTGCGGACGAACAGCCTGCTGATCGGTGGGACGAAGCAGTATGTCGAGCTATGCGCCAAGGTCATCGAGGGCCTCGACGCGAGCCCGGCGATGGAACGTCAGACGCAGGTCTACCGCCTGCATAACGCCCGTGCGTCGGATGTGCAGACGGCCCTGCGGAATTTCCTGGACCAGGAGCGTCAGCGGCTGGTGGCGGCCTTGGGCAACGACAAGATGGGCGCCGCCCAGCGGCTGCTCGAACGTGAAGTCGCCGTGGTGGCCGTTCCGTCCGAGGGCGTGCTCGACAAGGGCAACACGCTGTTGATCTCGGCCAGTCCCCGGTATTTCAGCATCGTCTCGGACATGATCAAGGAACTGGACGAGGCCCCGCCGCAGGTGCTGGTGCAGGTGCTGCTGGCGGAGGTGACCCTGGATGACAAGACGTCGCTGGGCGTCGAGGGCTCGTTCAGTCACAAGTACGGCGACTACACCGTCGGCACGGGCACGAACTTCGGCCTCAAGAGCGACTACTCGGCCAACGGCGGCTTCAACGTGTCAGTCACCGGCGGGGACATCAGCTTCTTCCTGCGTGCCCTGCAGAGTTCCGGCAAGCTGGAAGTTCTCTCGCGGCCGCAGGTGCTGGCCCAGGACAACCAGCTGGCGCACATCAACGTGGGCCAGCGCGTTCCATACATCCGCGACAGCCGAACGACCGACACCGGCGCGGTGCTCAACACGCTGGACTACCGCGATGTGGGCATCATGCTGGACGTCACGCCGCGCATCAATCCCGAGGGCTTCGTGAAGCTGGTGGTCAAGCCCGAGATCTCTTCCGTCAGTTCCTCCACGGTTCAGTTGGGGACCGGCCTGGCGGCGACGGTGTTCAACACCCGCGAGGCTTCCACGACCGTGACGGTTCAGGACGGGCATACGATCGTGCTGGGCGGCCTGATCACGACCATGGATGACAACCGTGACAAGAAGGTTCCGGTCCTCGGGGACATCCCGCTGCTGGGCAGCCTCTTCAAGAGCACGACCGTGACCAAGGTACGCACGGAGTTGCTGATTATCCTCACGCCTCGCGTGATCCAGGGCGAGGCGACCCGCTGCGACGTGATCACCGAGGAACAGAAGCGCGAGTTGAAGTTGTTGAAGTCTTTGGAACGTGACGAGACGAAGAACAACCTGTTCGCGCCGCTGGAGACGCTGATGGGGCCGCGGAAGATGGCGACGTCGCAGCCGTACATCACCCCGGGCAGTCTTGTTCCCGACTCCACCGATTGCCCGATCCCGGCCCCGCGTTCCAACGGCAGTGAGTCCAAATGAGCATGAGAGTTCTGGCGATATCCGCAGTATGCCTCGTCGCCTTGTGCGGATGCGGGGGCCCCGGCGAGAGCGGCGGCCCCGAGCCCCTGGCTCAGGTCGACGCGGTGCACTTGATGATGCCCATGCAGGCGGCAGTCGACCTCGACGGATTGCCGGGCTATGACGGCCTACTGACGGCAGTGCTGTTTACTCGCGAGGATCGCGACAAGCCCGTCGCCGTCAACGGCACGCTGGTGCTGATGATGTTCGATCGGCGGGTATCGGGCGACACGGTCGCCAACCTCAAGCCGGATCGCGAATGGACCTTTACAGCCGGGGAACTGGCCCGGGTGCTGGGGGTCAACGAGTACGGAATGCTGACCTATCGTTTCGTGCTGCCCTGGGGGCCCACGCCCCCGATGAGCCCGATCCTGACGCTGGTGGCCAAGTACCTTCCCCCTCAGGGCCGGCCGGTGTACTCCGCGCCCGTGAACGTCCCGCTCAAGCCGCTGTAAAAAAACAGTCCTTGCGATCCCCCCGCGGGTTATGATAGACAACCGCGGATGGGTGTGCGCACTTCCCGCCCCCAAAGCCAACTCAGGAGCAGCCTCAATGAAACATGCATGGGTGGTCGCAGGGCTTGCCGTCGTCTTGGCATCGCAGGCGGCGCGGGCCGACGACGTGCCGTTGTGGGATCAGGCCTCCAAGACCTACGAATCGGCCATGAGCCAGTACAAGCAGAACCTGCACGGCCAGGCCCAGGGGCTGTTCGAGGAATTCATCCGCAAGTTCCCCAGCCACGAAATGGTGCCGTACGCGCACCTGCAACTGGCCCACTGCCGGGCGAGCCTCAAGAACCGCAAAGGCTGGGAAGATGCGATCGACGAGGTCATCAGACGGTTCCCCAACTCGCCCACGTGGTTTGTCGCCTACAGTTCCAAGCTTGGCGCCGCAGCCGGCAAGAAGGACGGCGACGAGTACCTCGATCTGCTGGAGACCATGTCGCGGGTGTGCAAGGAAGTGCCCCTGGACTTCCTGGGCTGCTGGATGCAGGAGCCCTCGCATACGTGGTACAACAGCGGGCGGTCCAATCGCTGGGTCGGGTTTGATCACCTGCCCTGGGCCCCGGCGACGATTGCCCCCGGCGGCGAGCGGCAGTTGCTGCGGATGTGCGACACCCCCGATCGCGCCCAGCGAGCCCTGAAGATCCTCACCCCGACATTCAAGAAGAAGCGGTCGAGCTATGTCGAATGGCAGTTCGTTCATGTGATGCTTCTGCGCGCCGCCGGCAAGGATGACGAGGCGGGCAAGACGCTCGACGCATATGTTGACGACTGGGGCAACGATCCGTCGGCGATTCAACTCTGGCTGCAGTTGGCGGATGCCGCCGCGGCAGATCGCGATGACAAGGCCTTCGACCGCGCGTGGGAGGCCATCACCAAGAAGTACGCCGGCAACTACAGCTTGTCGGAGTTCATCGGCCGCCGCCTGGCCTATCTCAGCCAGCGAGGCCGCTGGGCCGACTGGGACGCCGTCGCCGATGCCTATCTCAAAGACTTCCCCAAGGGCTCGCAGTCGTGGGGCATCTTTGGGGCCCGGCTGGCCAGGCTCCGCCCGGCGGTGCTCAAGGGCGATGCGACCGCCCTGGCCGATTCGCAAGCACTGATCGAGAAGCACACGGGCAAGGACAGCGCCTTTGGCCGGCAGTGGAACAGCGACCTGCTGGTGGAGATGGGCAAGCATGAGGAGGCGGCCAAGCTGCTGGAAGTGTCGCTGCTGGACGACAGCCGCTGGTGCGCCAACACCTACCAGGCTATCCAGAACTGGACGGCCCGCGGCAAGATGTACGCGCCGATCCTCGAAGCTGCCAAGACGAAATACAAGATTCCGGCGGCCGACCCCAACGGCCCGGCGGGGGAACTCCTCAAGGTCCTCAAGGGACGGATTAAGGAGGAGCAGGTCCGCTTCATGGAGGAGATCGGCAATGAGTTCCTCCAGAAGCATCCCGCCTCGGCCGAGGCCGTGACGGCCCTGAAGTTGCTCGTGGACTACTACTACGCAAAGGTCCAGCCCGAGCCGCGCGATCGCTGGGCCAACGAGATGATCAATCGCTTCGGCCGACACCCGCTGGTCGAGGATGTGATGCTCACACAGGTCAAGGCCTTGACGACCGGCCGCAAGTATGACGAACTTGGGGCGATGCTCGACCAGCTGAGGGAGCGTTTCCCCGGGAACGACTACGGCTTCGATTGGTGCGATAGCCGGCTGGCAGCGTACGGCGCGATGAAGGACGCGGAAGGCCGGGATAAGATTATTCGCATGAAGTACGAGGAGTCTGCCGGCCGCGGAGATCTTCGCTCGATCCAGATCGTTGGCTCCCACGAACTGGGCGCGATGAAGGCCGACAACAAGCAGAGCGGCGACTATTGGATGGAGAAGGCGAAGAAGTTCGAGGGCCACTGGCCCCAGCGGCTGATGTGGACGTGGGCGCTGCGGGCCTATCGCCAGGGGCCCAACGAGAAGGAGCCCAACCAGGTGGTCTGTTGGGACGACTGCAATGAAGTGGTCCGGCTGATCCAGGAGCAGACGGCCGATCCGGAAATGCGATGGGCGTACGCGATGACGGACATCACGCTGATGTTCGAGAAGCGAGAGGCAGGTGCGGCGCTGGAGGCCCTGTACAAACGAATCACCAAGGATACGCACGCGCGACAGTTGGGCGGGCTCGAGTGGGGGGTCGTGGTGCACACGCTGATCCAGACCAAGATGTTCAAAGAAGGCCTGGCCCTGGCGGACAAGATGGAGAAGGTCGACGGCTATCGCGAGGGGTCGTTCAATTGGCTGCGGGCGGCGCTCTATGAGAAGAGCGGCCAGAATGCCCTGGCGGCGCAGCTGTATCAGCAGATGGTGGATGACAACCCGTGGCCGGCCTCGGCGTGCGACCGGGTGATGCAGTTGCTGGCGGTCGCGGGCCCCAATGCGGCGATGTTCGTCGACCGCTATATTGCCAGCATCCCCAAGGCGCAGGACGTGATTCTCAAGGTCCTGCAGGAGGAGGGGAAGAATGCGGCGATGCGTCCGACCGTGCGGGCCCGACTGGCGAAGGACTACCCGGCCAGCGCGGTCCGGGGCTTCATCGAGAACCTGATCGCCCAAGAGCACAAGAAGAAGTCCTGATCATCTTGATGAACGATGCGCCACTCGATAAGCTAAGCGGAAGGATTGCTGTCGGCACGTCGGCGCATGTAGGTCGAGCCCGTAAGCTCGCCCGATGGCGCCAAGAAATGAGGTACAGATGAAATCTCTTCGGCTCCATTCCGCGGTCATGGCTTTGGTCTTGGCGATGCTCTGGTCGCATGCTTGGGGCCAGGAGACGCCCGTCTGGGAGCAGGCGAAGAAGACCTACGAGTCGGCCATGAGCCAGTACCGCGCAAGCGGCTGGCAGCAGGCACAGGGGCTGCTGGAGGAGTTCATCAAGAACTACCCGACGAACGAGAATATTCCCGCCGCGTATGTCCAACTGGCAAACTGCCGCGCGCAGCAGAAGAATTTCGCCGGCGCTGACGAATCGCTCAACATGGTGATCAAGAAGTTCCAGGGGTCCGGCATGTGGGTCGCCGCGCACATGTCCAAGCTCAGTCGCCTCAAGCTGCTCAAGAAGCACGACGAGTACCTCACGCTGCTGGACTCGATGATGAAGGTGGCCAAGGAACTGCCCCTGGAGCTCAACAACATCCGCATCGATCCCGGCTTCCATTGGATTGGCACGCACTGGCGAAGCCCCCGCTACGGCAACAGCATGCCCTGGAATCTCGAACCGATCTACGACCAGAACTGGCTCAACGACGTGCTGGCCGTCTGCGACACCCAGGACCGCGCCCAGCGAGCCCTCAAGAGCCTGGGCAACATGTTCAGGAAGAAGAATGACATCAACCGCGAGCTCAACTCGGAATGGGAGTTCTTCCATTACCGGCTGTTGCTGGCGGCGGGCAAGGACGACGAGGCCGCCAAGGCGATGGCCGCCTACCGGCAGGACTGGGGCGACGATCCGCGGGGCATCCCGCTGGCGCTGCTGCACGCCGAGTACCTGCAGCAGAACGGTGACGCGAAGGGCGCCGACGCGGCCTACGACTACATCATCGCCACTTACGGCAACTTCGGCAGCGTGTCTTACTACCTGGCCACGCGCATGAAGTACCTCGCGGATCACGAGCGGCTGGCGGACCTCAACAAGCTCGGCGAGTATTACCTCAAGGAGTTCCCGCAGGGCCCGCACCGCCGCGCGCTGCTGGGCTGGCAGGCCGACGCCGCACGCCGCATGGCCATGAAGGATCCCAACCTCACGGAGGAGGCCGTCAAG
>CAZTVF010000049.1:0-35098 GCA_964616985.1 uncultured Planctomycetaceae bacterium | reverse complement strand
TCGTAGTGGTCCTCGTCGAGCACCTGGCGGGCGCGGTTGACGTCCAGGAGGTCCTCGGTGCTCTTGGACCAGGGGAGCTCGACCATGATGTCCATGTACGTCCGCATCACGTTGTATTCGGGCGAGGCGGAGGGGATCTTCTCCAGCCGCGACAGCTCGTGCATGACCTCAGTCTTGACGGTGTCGGGCATGCCGGCGGCGTCGATCTTCTTCTTGAGCTCCTCCATCTCGGCCGTCTTCTCGTCGACCTGGCCGAGCTCCTTCTGGATGGCCTTGAGCTGCTCCTGGAGGAAGTACTCCCGCTGCGACTTATCGATGTTGTCCTTGACCTGGTTGTGGATCTTGTTGGACAGTTCCATGACCTCCAGCTGGTGCTGGAGCTCGACGCCGACCTCGCGGAGGCGGGCATTGACGTCGAGCTGCTCGAGGATGCGCTGCTTGACGGCCACATCGACCTGCAGGAGGTTGGAGGTGAGGAAGTCGGCGAGGGCGCCGGGCTGGTCGATGCTGTTGAGGACGACGGAGGCCTCCTCGGGGACGTTGGGGATGAGCTGGATGACGCGCGAGGCGAGGTTGCGGACGTTCATCATCAGGGCCTCGGTCTCGGTGGAGCCCTGGGAGGCCTCGGGCAGCACGCGGATGCGGGCTTTGAGGTAGGGCTCCGTCGCCAGCCACTCCACGACCTGCACTCGGGCCAGGCCGTGGACGATGATGCTCTGGTTGTTCTCGTCCATCCGCAGCAGCTTGAGGATGATGGTGGCCGTGCCGATGGTGTACAGGTCCTCGGGCGAGGGGTTCTCGGTCTCGAAGCGTTTCTGGCAGAGGGTGACGATGATCTTCTTTTCCGGCAAGGCGGCGTCGAGGAGGCGGCGCGACTTCTCGCGCCCGACGCCCAGCGGGATGACGGTGCCCGGGAAGATGACGATGTTGCGGACGGGCAGCACGCCGATCTCGGTGGGAATGGTGACCGACTGCGTGCCGTCGGGATCATCGCCCTTGGCCTCGGCGCCGAGGGGCTGGATGATGACTTCCGATTCCTCTTCGTTGACGATCTTGGTCTTCTTAGGTTCCTGGGTCATTGGCTCCCTCACGACTTCTTGGGCATGCGGACCCACAGGTAGCCGCTGCGGTAAGAGGCACGAATGTCGTTCACGTCCACATTGGGCGGCAGTTCCAGGGCCCGGCAGAAGCGGCCGTGGTCGATCTCCATCAGGTGCAGGCTGACAGTGCCGTTGGTCTGGGGGGGCTGGGGCGTTTCGCGATGTCCGCACAGGGTGAGGACGCCCGCCTCGGCCCGCAGCTCCATCTGGTCCACGTCGGCGCCGGCGATGTCTGCGACGATGTAATAATAGCCGTCGTCTTCATAAAGGTTGATGGCGGGGGTCCAGCTGCCGTCGGGGCAGTACTTCCGCGAGCCGGGGGTGAGCACATGGTCGACCCATTGGAGCATCTTGGTCATCGCGTTGAACTTGTGGTGTCCGGTGGCGTGTGCGGAAATCATACCCGTCCCTTTCATGCCCGGCTTGCCTGCGGCGCCGAGCCTCGCCCGCGGCGGCGGAGCGGCTCGACGACGGCTGGGAATCTCAGCGTTCTTTGGCAGCGGCCCGTAAGGCCGCCACCGATCAACCGCGCGCAGAAACAACGTACGCTGCCGGAGCGGCCGAAACCGCCCGGCGTGAAGTGTCCGCGCCTGTCATTGTATACGGGCCGGACGAATACGGAACCGAAATCACTGTTTGTCCGGGGCCAGGAAGACGAATCGCTGTGTGCCCTGCGGCGTGGTGATCAGCAGGCGGGCGCCCTCCTTGGCCTTGTCCAGCTCCGCCGTCAGCTCCTCGACGCTGTGGACCTCCTTGGCGGCTACCTGCGTGATGAGCATGCCCTCGCGGAGGCCCTGCTCGTAGGCGCTGGAGCCCAGGCGGACGTCGGTGACGACGACGCCCTTGGTGATCTTGCGGTAGCCGAACTTGACGGCGAGGTCCTCGCCGAGGTTGGCCACCTCCATGCCGAATCTGCGGAAGGATTTGCGGGGCTGGGTGGCGGCGGGCTCGTCGTCTTCGGGCCCCGTGGTGGCGGCCAGTTGCTTGGGCTGCTCGGTGAGGGCGATCTCGAACTGTTTCTTCTCGCCCTCGCGGAGGATGTCGATCTTGGCCGTCTTGCCGGGGCCCAGCGCGGCGATGGTGTTGCGGAGCTGGTTGCCATTGACAATGGGCTTGGCATCGACGGCGATGATGAAGTCGCCTACCTGCACGCCCGCCTTGGCGGCCGGGCTGTTGTCGACCACCTTGGTCACCAGGGCGCCCCGCGTGTCGGGCAGCTTGAAACTGCGGGCCAGGGCGTCGTCGACATCCTGGTAGGCCACGCCCAGGAAACCGCGCGTGACCTTTCCCTGGGTGATCAACTGCTGCATCACCTGGCGGGCCATGGCCGAGGGGATGGCCAGGCCGATGCCCTCGTTGCCGCCGCCGGAGGAGATGATCAGATTGTTGAGGCCGATGACTTCGGCGCGCATGTTGACCAGCGGGCCGCCGCTGTTGCCGCGGTTGATGGCTGCGTCGATCTGCAGGAAATCCTGATAGGAGGCCGCCACCGAACTGTCGCCCGTGGAGCGGCCGGTGGCCGAGATGATGCCCGCGGTGACGGTGGCCGACAGGCCGCTGGGGGCGCCGATGGCCAGGACCCAGTCGCCGGTCTCCATCCTGTCGCTGTCGCCCAGCGGGGCGGCCGTGAGGTTGTCGGGCTTGATCTTGATGACGGCCAGGTCCGTCTGTGGATCGACGCGAATCCATTCATTGGCGAACTTGCGGTTGTCGGCCAGGACGACCTCGACGGAGTCGGCCCCGCCGACGACGTGATAGTTGGTGAGGATGTAGCCGTTGTTGGCGTCGACGATGACGCCCGAGCCCAGCCCGTGCACCGGCCGGGGCTGGATGCGGCCGCGAACGTCGGGCCGCTTGCCGCCGGGGCTGTTCTCATCGAAGAAGCGGCGGAGGAAGTCCTCCATGTCCGGCTCGCGGACCATCTTGACGACGCGGACCTCTACGACGGCGGGCTTGACCGCGCGGGCGACGGCGCGGAACAGGGGCGAGAGCGTGTCGTTCTTCGAAAGCTGGGCGACCTCCGAGCGGGCCGTGTCGCCCGGGAGCTTGTCGACGGCAGCGGCTCGGTACGCCAGCGTGGGCCCCAGCAGCCAGGCGAGTAACGCGAACGTCATCAGCGCGATCAGCGGTGCGGAGGCCTTGAGCAGCTTCATGGGAGTCTCCTTCGCCGGGGGTCTTGTGGCGGCCTGCGCAGGCCGCCGCGCGGGGGTCACCCGGTCGAGCGTGCGGAATTATAGGCAAGACCCGCAGAGGGCGTCGGGGCGATGGAACGCGGGAGCGGCGTCCGGCGGCGGCTTGCCGTTCGGCGCTGTAGAAGCCTCAGGGCCTCACCCGGATTTGACAGCGCCGAACGGCAAGCCGCCGGCAAAGCCTTACTCCCAGATTCAACCGGTGAGAAATCCTGGCCGCCGGGACGCTTGGTGGTGGCCTGGGAAGGCCACCACCTATCCCGAACGCCGCCTATGAGATCACGTGTGACTCGGCTGGCGCCGGCGGATGCTCGCCAGCAGCGACGCGGCCAGGGCCGCCAGGCCGGCGATCGAAACCAGCCACAGCGGTCGGGCAGGCTGGGTGATGCTCATCGTCAGCTGCGGTGCCGAGAGCGACGCTGTCTCCTGCGGGGGCGACCATTTGAGCCGCTCGATCTCGTCGGCGGTGAACGGCCGCGTGGGAACGTCGGCGCGGGCGAGGAGGTTCCGATAGATCACGATGGGCGCTTCGCCGGCGTGAAGCGGCGGCAGCGTGGCGGCAAGAGGGTAGACCTCATCGCCAGGCTTCAGCGGCCCGGGCGCCACGGGCGAGTCCAGTTGAGACATCCGCCGCAGCGACACGGCCTGCACCTCGATCGGCCGCTCGCTGAGCGTCATCAGCCGCAGCGCCAATCCCGACGGCGGGCGGTTGGCGTCGGTGGCGAAGGTCCAGCGGAAGCGACGACAGTCGTCGCCGATCTGTTCGGCCGGCACGGTCATGCCGTACTTCTCCTCCTGCCACCAGTCGCCTTTGGGCGTGTGGCGGAAGATGTCGGCGCGGAGGAAGTTGGCCGCTCCGCCGGCGGGCCCGCGGACACTGAGCTCGATGCGGTAGATGGCGTTGGGTTCCAGGTCGCCGATGGGTTGGCTGGCCATGGATTCACGCCACATCACCGGCGTGGAGAGGACGACGTAGTCATCGCCGTTACTCGTTCGCCTCGCCATCTCCGCGTGATCCAGTTTCCAGTTGCCGCCGATCATCTCGGGGCCGATGGGCTCGGGCCGCCCGGCGGTGACGGTGACGGAGCGGAGGACGGCGTCGAATTCGCTGCCGGCCTCGGCCAAGATGTAGCGGACGTTGTAGAGACTCAGCAGGTAATTGCGCCGCAGCAGGCTTTCCCAGTCGCGGTTGTAGCCCGTGATGCCGAAGCCCAGCAGCTGCGCGTGCGCGGGCGACTGGATGGGCCCGTAGTTGGCGATGGTGCCCACGCCCAGCGTGCAGCACGCCTTGGGCAGCAGCAGTTCGTTCGCGCGGCCGAAGTAGTTCTTGCTCAGGCCGTAGACGAGGTAGTTGGATTCGGTGGCGTTGGCGGCCAGCCAGGCCGCGGCGGGCGACTGCTGGGCATCGCCGGGCCCGACGTCGCGCGGCACGTCGACAAAACGCGTGATGAAGAACAGGTCCGCCAGCAGCAGCACGATCAGCACGGGCGTGCGTCGCTGCGGCGACCGCAGCCATAGAAGAACCGCGGCGGCCGTCGCGGCGGCCAGGGCCAGCGGGACGTAGACGGCGGGGTTGGTGAAGTCGATGGCGGCCAGCGCGTCGTCGGCGCTGCCGATGAAGAAGGGGTTGGGCTTGCCCCACAGCCCCATCGCCTTCATGCCCGCGGCCGCCAGGGCCAGGGCCGCCAGCGCGACGATCATGGCCGTGGGGAGGACCCGCACCGCGGCGCTGCGGATGGCCGGTGCCATGCTGAAGCGTCGCGACGTTTGCGACGCGCCGGCATGCTCGGCCGAGGCGGGTCGGCGCGAGTACGCTTCGGCATGGCACCCAGCTTGCGCGCTGCGGATCATGGCGTGGATGCCGATGGCGGCCAGCGTCGTCAGGGCCAGGTCCACCGCCAGCACCATTCGGGCGGGGCAGCGGACCATGCCCAGGACTGGCAGTTTGTAGATGAGTGCATACGTCGGCAGGTAGTAGCCCAGCATCCAGATGCCCGCGCCGATGGCGATGAACGTCCACGCCCGCACGAGCGGCTGCAGGGTGGGCTCAACGCCCGCGGGCCAGGGGCGGCTTGGGCGGGGTTTGCGGAAGAGGCGCCACACCGTCGCCCCTCCCAGGGCGAGCGTGATCAGGCCGACGTAGCCGAGCATCTCGCACAGGTGCCACGTGCCCCACCACGGCTGGGGGAAGAAGCCCGGCGTGCGGCTGCCCATGAGCAGCGGGAACAGGGCGAGCACGGAGGCGGCGGGGAAGAAGCTGTTCTCGCCGGCCATCGCGAAGCCGATCTTCTGGCGTGTCGCCTGGTGGATGACCTCGTAGGTGGCGGCCAGCTGGGGCGCGGCGATGGCGACGGCGATCAGTCCGGCCGCCGCGGCCAGCAGGAGCGAGCGGCCCAGCGGCCGGGCGCGGAATGAGAAGTAGGCGCCCGCGATGATGGACATGTGGATGAACGTCGGCCAGTGCCCCGCCACCAGCGCCAGGGCCGCGGCGGCGGCCAGCAGGCACAGGCCGCCTCGCGGGCGGTCGCGGAGGAGCTCGATCGCCGCGAGCATCCACGGCAGCATGGCCGCGGTGAGGATGAGCCCCAGGTGCACGCGGTGGCCGACCGTGAAGCCGCAGAACATGAACGCCAGGGCTCCGAACGTCGCCGCCGGGGGCACCAGGCCCAGCCGCCGGAGGTAGAAGTACGCCCCCAGCCCGGCCAGCCAGAATGCCATGTATATAGATAATGTGTAGGCCGTCTGCGCCGGCAGCGCCGCGAACAGCCACGTCGTCGGATGCATGACGGCCGCCTGCGGGTCGGCCATCAGCGGCGCACCGGTGGCTTCCAGCGGGTTCCATAGCGGCACCTGCCCGCGGGCGAGCGACTGGCCGACGAGCTGGCGAAGCGGGAAGTAATAGCCCACGTCGTCCTCGCCGGCAGACAGCGGGTTGATCCACAGCGTGTAGAGCATCAGCGGCGGGGCGGCCAGGAGCAGCAGGATGGGGATCGCTCTGCGGATCATCCTTCAAGCACCCCCGCCTGCTTAAGCGAGACGAGCACGAGGCGGTCGATGGGCACGTCGGTGGCCGCGGGCTGGTACATCGCGCCCTGGGCCAGGCAGGTGCGGCGGCAGGCGGCCATGAACTCCTGCCACTGGAGGCGGTATTGCGCGAGGAGTTCCTTCGACACATCCAGGCCCAGGCGCGCGCCGCCCTCGGCTTGCTCGAGGATCATCGGCCCCGCAAGCGGCGGGCTGGCCTCGGCGGGCGAGATGATGTGCAGGACGGCGGCGTTGCAGCCGGCCAGGCGCAGGCGGGCCAGCGCGGGCGACAGCTGGTCGCGGCAGTCGAGCAGGTCGCTGATGAGCAGCACGGTGGCCGCCCCGCGGCAGCGGGCGAGCAGTTCAGTCACGGCCGCTGTAAGGTCGGTCTCGCCAGCCGGGTGGAGCTCGGCCAGGGCCTCCAGCAGCGCGAAGATGTGCTCGCGCGATCGCCCGGCGTGGACAACGGGGGCGAGGCGCGAGTCGAACGGCGCCAGCTGCACGCGTTCGTGGCCGCCCAGGGCGATGTACGCCATCGCGGCCGCCGCGCGGCGGGCGTAGTCGAACTTGCCTGCGGCCGAGGCCATGGAGGCGGAGGCGTCGAGCAGGATGACAACCTCGGCCTCGCTGTGTTCGTGGACGAGGCGGAGCAGCAGCCTGTCCATGCGGGCGAAGTAGGGCCAGTCGATGAAGCGGACGTCGTCGCCGGGGGCGTAGGCGCGGTGGTCGGCGAACTCCAGGCCGTCGCCCAGGCGGCGCGAGGCCCTGGCGCCCGGCCGCCGCGTGCGCAGCGCGTGCTTGGACGCCAGGCGCAACCGCTCGAGGCGGGCGAGGAAGGCTTCATCGAAGAACTGTCGCCAGGTTGTGGGCATTTGGCTGTTTCCGAGGTCGCTTCACCGCGGAGTTCGCAGAGAACCTGCCGGAGGCAGGTTCTTTGCGGTCTCTGCGGTGAGCGTTTCTTCTTTATCCATGCAGCAGGACGCGCTGTTCGAGCTTGAGCAGCTCGGACGCGAGTTCCTGGGGCGACTGGCATTCGAGCAGCAGGTCCACGTCGGCCGGTTCATGCAGCATGCGTCCCAGGCGGGCCAGGACATGCAGGTGCGTGCGGTCGTCCTTGCAGCAGATGAGGAAGAACAGCCGCGTCAGCGAGCCGTCGGCCGCCCCGAAGGGAATGCCGCTGGCGGTGAGCCCGACGGCGACGAAGCTGGCGGCGATATCGTACGGCAGCGGGTGGCGCGGGTGCGGCAGGGCCACGCGGGGCGCCAGCGCGGTGGAGCACAGCTCCTCGCGCTGGATGATCTCCTGGATGAGTTCATCCTTGGCGTGGACCATGCCGGCCTCGTCGGCCAGGGCGACCATGCGGCGGACGAGCGAGTCGCGGGTCTTGGCGGCCAGGGGGGCCGCGACACCGCCGGTGGGGATCATCGGTGCGACCAGCAGGATGTCTTCCTCGAAGCCGTGATGGCGGCTGACGCCTCTTTCGATGCCGGCCAGGCGATCCTTGCCGAGTTCGTGGAGCTGGTTTTCGACCCAGTGATCGACATCGCCCTTGCGGAAGATCAGTTTTCCGCCGACCTTCCGGCAGGGGATCTGGGCGCGCGAGGCGAGCTTGAGCACCTCGCGATGATCCATGTGCAGGTAGGCGGCGACCTGTTTGTCATCCATCTGTTCGTGCGGCATGTAGTTACCCTTGCCTGATGATGCTATCGCCGCCGGCGCGGCGACTCAAGGACTATTGCCCGGCGCGGCGTTCATGGGTCACTGAAGTGACCATGTCGGGGAGATGGTGAGGAGCCGGACTCGGTGGTTGTTCTCACCCCCAAACAAGTTTGGGGGTGGCACCGTCAAGGCAAAGGGGAATCGAGGTGAGGCTGCATGACGATCCCAAAGAAGACTTGGACCGCCGAGCACAGCAAGGGCTGCGCTCACGAGGTCCCGGACGGATCGTGTATTCCTCCTGAGAGTGACCTAAGATGAATCAGAAGGAAGAATTCGGTAGAGGCCAGGAGGAAATTGACATTTGTGGCCGATACATTAATATCAGTTATCTGCATTCCGTTAACCGTCGCACCCAGCCAAGGAGTCTCGCATGCCCGACCAATCAGCTCGCTTCAAATGGGTCGCAAAGGTCTCTCAGGTCGCCCTGGTCGCCACGATCGTCGTCCTGGCCCTCAAGGCCGTCGCCGCTGTTGCCGTCGCCGTGATGCTCAGCCTGGACTGGGCCTACTTCAGTAATGCCTTGATGCCGCTGGCCGTGCCGGTCATTGCGGCCGCGGCGGTGCTGACGATGGTACTGTCGGCCCTGTGGCTGACGGCGCTGTACGGCCTGATCCGCGCGACGGTCTCCGCCAGTGCCGCGGCCAATAGCGTGGCCGACCGCCTGGGCCCCATCGAGACGCTGCTGGAGGACATCGCCGCCAGCAACAAGCGCGGCGTGGACCTCGCCTCCCTCAGCGACCAGGCCAAGAGCCTCATCTTCCGCGATCGCGAGATCGAGGCCTTCCGCGAAACCATCCAGGCCGACCTGATGAAGCAGGACTACGCCTCGGCCGAGACCCTCATCGACACCATCGAGAAGCGGTTCGGCTACGCCGACGAGGCCGTCCGCCTCCGCGCCGAGGTGGCCAACAGCCGCAAGGCCACCAAGGCCGAGAAGGTCGACATCTACATCGGCCGCATCCAGGAGATCGTCAACAAGCACGACTGGGCCCGCGCCCTCCGCGAGGCCGGGCGCCTGGCCCAGATGTTCCCCGACCAGCCCAAGGCCGTTGCCCTGCCGGGCCTGGTGGAGGCCGCCCGCAACCGTCACAAGAGAAACCTGCTGCAGGAGTACGGCGAGGCCGTCCGCAAGAACGACATCGAACGCTCCATCGCCCTGCTCCGCGAACTGGACAAGTACCTCACCCCGCAGGAAGGCGCGGCCCTGGCCGAAAGCGCCCGCGGCGTCTTCCGCGCCAAGCTGCACAACCTGGGCGTGCAGTTCGCCATTTCCGTCGCCGACGAGCAGTGGACGGCGGCGGTGACCACCGGCGAGGAGATCGTCACCGAGTTCCCCAACACGCGCATGGCCCACGAGGTGCGCGAGAAGATGGAACTGCTCAAGGCCCGCGCTACGGCCAAGAAGTAGCCGCGAGGACGTCCGATGTCCGAACAACCCGTCGGTGGCGAACCGGCTGCCTGGCACTGGGTCGCCAACGGCCAGCAGCAAGGCCCGGCCCCGTTTGCCGCCTTGGTTGAGAGCGTCAAGAGCGGCCGCTTGCCTGCCGACGCGATGGTCTGGCGGCCGGGGCTGCCCCAATGGGTTCGCCTGTCGGACACGCCGGAGTTCGCCGCGGTCTCGGCCTCGCTGCCGCCCCAACCGCCGCCCCTGCCTTCGGAAGGCCGCCCCAACGGTGCGACGTGGATCATCGGCATGCACGACAAGAACCAGACGGCCTATCACCAGGGCCGGCTGATCGGGTCGATCGATTCCATGATCTTCGGGCTGCTGTCGCTGGTGCCGGTGCTGGGCGTGGTGTTCGCCATCATGGCCTTGCCCGTGGCGACCAAGGTCATCGGCAAGAACCGCCTGGAGCCCGGTCGTTACAGCGGCGTGCAGATGGCGAGGGTGGGGGTGATTCTAAGCGTCTCGTCTCTGCTGGTCCACCTGGGCTTCCTGCTGCTGTCGATGAGATGAATCACTGACCGCCCCCCGCAACGTGAGGAGATAACCATGCCGTCGAGCCCCAACGTCCTGCTCTTCTTCACCGACCAGCAACGCTGGGACACCGTCGGCTGCTACGGCAATCCGATGAACCTCACGCCGCACCTGGACGCGTTGGCCCGCCGCGGCGTGCTGTTCGAAAACGCCTTCACCTGCCAGCCCGTGTGCGCCCCGGCCCGCGCGTCGCTGCAGACGGGCCTGTTCGCCTCGGCCACCGGCGTCTGGCACAATGATCGCTAGCTGCCGCCGGACCTCACCACGCTGGCCGGCGTCTTCAGCGCGGGCGGCTACGACACGGGCTACATCGGCAAGTGGCATCTCTCGGCCGCCGGCGCGGGGCCCGTGCCCAAGCACCTCCGCGCGGGGTACCGCCACTGGATCGCGTCCAACGTGCTGGAGTTCACCAGCCATCCCAATGACGGCGTGATCTACGACGCCGACAACAAGCCCCTTCGGATGAACGGCTATCGCGTGGACTGCATGACCGACTTCGCCATCGACTTCCTCTCCCAGCCGCGGCAGGCGCCGTTCTTCCTGTGCCTGTCGTACCTCGAGCCCCACTTCCAGAACGACATGCAGCGATTCGTCGCCCCCGATGGCTACGCCCAGCGGTACCGCGACCCCTACGTGCCGCCCGACCTGGCCGGGCACGGGGGCGATTGGCCGCAGGAACTGCCCGACTACTACGGCATGTGCGCCAGCCTCGACGAGAACCTTGGCCGCCTGCTGGGCGAGCTAGCCCGCCTGGGGCAGCTGGAAAACACGATCATCTGCTTCGTGACCGATCACGGCTGCCACTTCCGCACGCGCAACGGCGAGTACAAGCGGTCGTGCCATGAATCGTCCATCCACATCCCGCTGGTGCTGGCCGGGCCGGGGCTGGCGGGCGGGGCGAGGATCCCGCAGCTGGTGTCGCTGGTGGACCTGCCGCCGACGCTGCTGGCGGCTGCGGGGCTCAGGTCGCCCACGCCGATGCACGGCCGCGACATGATGCCGCTGGTGCGCGGGCAGGCGGGCGATTGGCAAAACGAGGTGTTCATCCAGATCAGCGAGTCGCAGACCGGGCGGGCCCTCCGCACGGATCGGTGGAAATACTCCGCCATCGCCCCGAAGGATCACGGCGGGCCTCCGGGCGGCAGCGACGTGTACGTGGACGACTTCCTCTATGACCTTGCGGCCGACCCGTGGGAGCAGAACAATCTCATCGGCCGGCCCGAGCACGAGGAGACGCTGAAGCTGCTCCGCGCCCGCCTCATCGCCCGCATGCTCGCCGCCGGCGAGCCCGCCGCGCGGATCGAGCCGGCGCAGGGCATGCAGCGAGGGTAGGGCATGCAGGTTCCGGCCCGCAGGGACGAATTCTGCATGCCGTCGATCGTGTGGGTTGTTCATCGCAGATGAGTGTCGCACCGGGAGTCGGTGGCGGCATGCAGAACCTCGGCCTTCGGCCGAGAACCTGCATGCCCTACGAAAGCCTGCGGCCGAGGTGATCCTGCACGCGGGCGAAGACGACGTAGAGGGCGTAGTTGAAGGCGGAGTTGAGGAATCCGGATACCAAGCAGATCGCGAACATGATGAGCCCGGCCTTACGGGACTGCAGAGCCGCACAAACGCCGATAATGAACCCCAGGGGCAGCGAAATGAACGCAAAGATCAACGACACCGCGCGTGCAAAGCCCAGCATGCCATCCGCGAACGCAGTGTAGGCCCTGCCGCCGGGCCGATAGACGTTCTTCTCCTTCTTCGACATCGCTGCGTTGAGAAACTCCTGCGAAAGCTCGGTCTCGGGTGTGGATTCGAAGTTCTCGCTCATGTGCTTCCCTTTCAGACCGCGCCAGGAGTTTTGGAGTCGTTGTCGGTGGCGGCATGCAGAACCTCAGCCTTCGGCCGAGAACCTGCATGCCCTACCTCGTCAGAATTCGTAGCGCGGGGAGCCGGAGACGTCGACGAAGCTGAATTGGCCGGGGACGAGGCGGATCTTGTTGAGGGCGCCGCGGAAGCGGGCCTGGATCTCGCGGCGGATGCCGCCCTCCAGCAGCGTCTGCAACTGGAAGCGGTGCGCGGAGGAGTCGACCATCACTGTCAGCACGCCGCGGTTGAAACTCTCCAGCGCGGTGTGCTCGTTGATGCTTTCGGGGATGACCTCGTCCCAGATTTCCGCCAGCTGGCCCAGTTCGCGGACCCGCTTGGCGAAGGTGTACTTCATGAGGTAGGCGAGGGGTTGGCTGAGGTGCGCAGTACGGTCGTTGAATTGCCGTTGCTGCCAGACGGTCTGCAGTTGTGCGTCATCCATGACGTATTCCAGCCTGTCAAAGATTCACCGGCCGCAGCCCACGGCCCGGGTCGAAAATCACTTCACGAGAACCTAATAAACTCATCGACGGAACGCACGCGAAAACTGGAAGATTTCCGCTGGGGCCAAGGCTGATAAGGGCGTAGGGTTTTCATCTATGGGCCCCCTGGGGCTGACCCAGCAGCGCCGAAAGGCGAGCGATTGCCGGGTGAGGGCAAGCGCAGGATCCTGCCGCTGTGGTGATGGCTCAGCCCAGGTCGACGGGCATCAGGACGTAGAGGAACTCTCCGCCGGCCTTGATCACGGCGGGCTTGTTGGAGGCGTTCATCTCGAAGGAGATCTCGTCGGTGCCCGCCACCTTCAGCGCCTCGACCAGGAAACCGGGGTTGAAGCCGATGTCCATCGACTCGCCGTCGTACTTGATGGGGCAGTTGACCTCGGCCTCGCCCGCTTCGGGCGCCCGGCTGGAGAGCGTCAGCTTGTCGCCCTTGAAGCTCAGCTTGATGCCCTTGGATTCCTCGTTGGCCAGCAAGGCCGTCTGGCGGATGCGGTGCTCGAACACGCCGGTGTTGATCGTGGCCCGGCGGACGGTTTCCTTGGGGATCACGTCGGCGTACTTCGGGAAGTTGCCCGTCACCAGCGAACTGACCAGCGTAGCCCGGGCGGTGCGGACGATAATCTGGTTCTCCAGGATCTTCACGTCCAGCACTTCCTCGGCCTCGGTGGCGATCCGCTGGATGAGCGACATCAACTTGGCCGGCACGATGGCCGACACGTCCTTGGTCGCCGCCTTCTTCAGCGCGCCCTTGGACTGGGCCAGGCGGTGCCCGTCGGTGGCCACCAGCGAGAGCTTCTTGCCCGTCGCCTCCCACAGCACGCCCGAGATGGCGTAGTGGCTGTGGGCCTTGGCCGTCGCGAACAGCGTCTTGCCGATCATCTCGCTCAGGACGCTGGAGGTGATCTGGAAGTCGGCCGGCTCGGGGAACTCGGCCACCGCGGGGTATTCCGCCGCGTCGTACCCGAAGATCTTGAAGTGGCTGCCCGCCCCGCGGACGTGGCAGGTCTCCTTCTCGGTCTCCAGGGCGATCGACTCTTCATCGCCCGACTCGCGCACGATGCCCGACAGGCGGGCGGCCGGGATCAGCGCCTCGCCTTCCTGCTCGATCTGCACGGCCGTGATCTGGTAGCGGCAGCCGGCCTCGAGGTCGGTGGCCAGCATCGTCAGGGTCTTGTTGGCGGCGATGAGCTTGATGCACTGCAGCACCGGCTTGGGGGTGCGGGCGGCGACGATGCTTCCGGCAAGATTCAAGGCCTCCTGCAGGGCGGCCGTCTGTACGATTACCTTCATAGGTGCAACCTTTCCATGCGAATTGGCCCCTCCCCACCGACAGGGGAGGCGGGGTATTCCATTGCGTGGTTTATACGCGCGGGCGTCGCGCGATGCAATTGAAAAGATGTGGCATCGCGGAACCGCCGCCGGCAGAACGAACTGACCACAGAGGCACAGAGAAACACAGAGGGAAAAAAGAAGAAGAAACCAGCATGCCCTCCCGGCCTCGGTGATGCCTCAGTCGCCGGAAGGCTCCAAAGGTGGCCGGTGACGTCACAGAACCGCTCCGCGCATCAACGTGGCTGCTTGTCCCTGACGGGACTCCCCAGCCACGGCAGCGAGACTTTTTTCCTCCCGTAATTGAGACATTCTCGAGCGATCGACAACATAGTCCTTCACGCTTGATTCTGGGAGTAAGGCCTTGGCGGCGGCTTGCCGTTCGGCGCTGTCAGATGTGGGTGACGCCCTGGGCTTCTACAGTGCCGAACGGCAAGCCGCTGCCAGACGCACTCACATGTTCGGTTGTGATGAACTGCTAGTTCTGTCTTGCTGTTCTCCGTCTTCTCTGTGTCTCTGTGGTCATTCCTGAAGTGCCGAGGGAGTGCCAGGAGGTTGGGCATACGACTTTCTCTTTGCACCCCACGGGGGGGTTCATACAATAGGCTTCGCGCGTCGAGGCGAGGAAGCATAGAAGCCGCGGCGAGTTGCCGGGCCCGCACATACAACAAGAGGATTCAAGCATGGCAAGGTTCAAGAAGGCCAGTGATATCAAGGTCGGCGTCGTCGGGTACGGCGCGGCGTTCAACATGGGCCGCGCGCATCTCAACGAAATGAAGCGGGCGGGCATGACCCCCGTGGCGATGGCCGACATCGATCCCGCCCGCCTGGAGGCGGCCAAGATCGACTTCCCTGGCATCGCGACGTTCCCGTCGCTCAAGGACATGCTCAAGAAGTCCGACGTGCACCTGATCGCCGTCATCACCCCGCACAACACCCACACCACGCTCGCCCTGGAGGCCCTCAAGGCCGGCCGGCACGTGGTGAGCGAGAAGCCCTTCGCCATCACCACCGCCGAGTGCGACGCGATGATCGCCGCGGCCAGGAAGGCCAAGGTCGTCATCTCCACCTATCACAACCGCCACTGGGACGGCCCGATCCTTGCCGCCGTCAAGCAGGTGCGCAGCGGCATGATCGGCGACGTGTACAAGATCGAGGCCCGCATGGGCGGCTACGGCAAGCCCGGCGACTGGTGGCGCACCAGCAAGACGATCTCCGGCGGCATCATGTACGACTGGGGCGTGCACCTGCTGGAGCATTCGCTGCAGCTGATGGGCGACGACAAGATCACCGAGGTGGCGGGCTTCCGCAACTGGGGCTTCTGGGCCCCCAAGACCAAGTGGAAGAACGACTGCAACGAAGACTTCGGCCACGCCGATGTCCGCTTCAAGAGCGGCGCGCACCTGGAGCTGACGCTGTCGGCCCTGGAGTCCAACCCGCAGCGCGGCTTCCTGGAAGTCAGCGGCACCAAGGGCACGCTGGTCATGGACTGGGGCGCCAACGAGATCATCACGCACAAGGACGGCGCGATCGTATCCACCAAGTACCCCAACCCCCAGGGCGAAGGCTGGAAGTTCTACCAGAACGTCGCCGACCACCTGGTCAAGGGCGAGAAGCTGATCATTACTGGCGAGTGGGCCCGCCGCCCCATCCACATCCTGGACCTCGCCGACAAGTCCGCGGCCAAGGGCAAGGCTATGCCCGCGATGTACAACTAGGACAAGGGAACAAGGGAACAGGGCTCAGGGATTAGGGACCAAGACGAAGAAGTGAGAAAAGACCCCGGGCACAGGTGCCAGGGTCGAAAGATTAGAGAGAGAACATGCGGGACCGAAGGCGCTGGCTGGCGCCGTCGGTCCCGCAGTATTTCCTCGGATGCCTTCGCGACCACCCAACATGCGGACGCCTCAAGGCCGTCGCGATGTCCCAGATCCCTGGCCCCTATTCCCTGATCCCTTTATTCCGCGATTTCAATCGCGCTGGTGGGGCAGCTTTCGGCCGCCTCGCGGGCCTTGGCCTGGGCTTCCTGGGGCACCGGGTCCGCTTTCACGCGGGCCAGCTCGTTCTCCGGTAGTTCGAAAACCTCCGGGCAGATTTCCACGCACAGCCCGCAGCTGATGCACGCCTCGGTCACGGTCGCTTTCATGTTGGCTCCTTCTTTGGGGTCACCTTCGATTCTAGCGCCCGCGCGAAACGTTTTCGTGGCAGCCTGCAAAACGCCCGCCTGCCGCATCTGAACAGGCTGCGTCGGTGGCACCAATGGTGGCAACGGGCACGAGGGTTGGGGCCCGACACGCGAACCGCGGCGTGTCATTTCTTCCCGCGCGCGAGGCGGTAGGTGTGGCGATTGCCGATGGAGGTGCGGGTGACCCAGCCGCCTTGCTGCAGGGCGTCGAGGGCCTGGTGGACGGCCTTGCGGGTGGCGCCGCAGGCGAGGGCGAGATCGGATTCCCCCGCCCCCTTGGGCAAGTCGTGCCTGAGGCAGGCCAGCACCGAGGCCTTGAGCCCGTTGCCCAGCAGCGCCCGCTCGCGGAGCGTGGGGTTGTGCTGAAGGATCCAATCCCTGCCGCGGGCGGCGGAAGGTTGCGGCAGCGGGGGGTGCCACAGGCCCCAGTGCTTGAAGACGTCGGAGGCGTGATCGCGGGCGAGCATTACCAGCAGCGGCCTGCCGCGGTGACTCGCCGCCAGCGGCCTGCCCACCGCCAGCGGCTTGCAGGCCGAGATCAGGAAGTCCAGCGTCACCGACGCCCGGCCGCCACGGGCGAGGTCCAGCATCAAGCCCATCGCGGCCAGTTCCGCCCCGGCAAGCTCCTTAATGATGATGCGTCGAAGCCGGTGCCTGGCCAGCAGGTCCTGGTGATCCCCCAGCCACGCCGCCACCATCGCCAGCACCTCCGGTTCGCGGGCCAGCCCCTTGGCCGTCTCGACAATAAGCCGCTCCAGGTCTGCCGCTCCCTTTGGCAACGCATTACCCCCCGGCGTCCCAAGCCGGGCCCAGAAGCTCGATATTAGCTGCGACGTGGTCATAATTGTATACAAACTTATGTTAGGATAGTGCGGCGATCAGAGATTGCAAATCACTTTTAGAAAGAATGTTAAAGATCGAGTTGCGTTGGTGTTCAACGTGGCGGATTACACTGGATAGCCCCAAACCAGATGGCCGCTGTGAGTAACTACTAACATAAGCGCTTAATATGATGTATATGAAGCTGTTATGGTTTATATGTAATCCGGATCGGCAGAACGCGGCGGCTTGGGAAGGCCGCCACCCCTGGCGCGGGCAGGAGGGTGGCCGGCCGGTGATCATTTGGCATTCGGCAATCGGCAATGACCAGATCAGCCCAGCGTCATGTTGTTGCGGTGGATGATCTCGTCGTAGGGTTTGTCGCCGAGCGTCTTGGCGATCTTGGCGGTCTTGAGGCCCTTGATGGCGTCGATGTGCGCGGAGGAATAGTTGCTCAGGCCGCGGGCGATCTGCCGCCCGGTCGAGTCGATGATGGCCACCGTCGCGCCGCGGTCGAAATCGCCGAACACCGCCAGCACGCCCGAGGGCAGCAGGCTGCGGCCCTTGTCGACCAGGGCCCGCACCGCGCCGTCGTCGATGACGACCTTGCCCGTCGGGCGCGAGGCGTGGCCGATCCAGCGGCGGTAGCTGGACATCTTTCGCCGCGCGGGCACGAAGACGGTGCCCAGCTTCTCGCCGGCGAGCAGCCGCAGCAGCACGTCCTTTTCCTTGGCCCCCGCGATGACGGCCACCTCGCCGGCGCGCGTGACCGTGCCGGCCGCCGCCAGCTTGCTGCTCATGCCGCCCGAGCCCAGCTTGCTGCGTTCGCCGGTGGCCAGGGCCAGCGCGTCCTCGTCCACGCGCTGAATCACGTCCAGGATCTGCCCGTCCTTCAGCACGCCGCCGACGGTGGTGAGAAAAACCGTCAGCTCGGCCCCGAGCATGTTGGCCAGCAAGGCCGCGATCATGTCGTTGTCGCCGAAGCGGATCTCGTCGACGGCGACGGTGTCGTTCTCGTTGATGATCGGCAGGGCGTGATAGCCGGCCAGGGCGGTCAGCGTGTTGCGGATGTTGAGGTACCGCCCTCGGCTGTCGAAGTCGTCGCGGGTGAGCAGCACCTGGGCCACCTTCACGCCGTAGGCCTCGAAGATGTCATGGAACTCGCGCATGAGCTGCCCCTGCCCGACGGCCGCCACCGCCTGCAGTTCCGGCAGGGTGGTGGGGCGCTCGGTGAGGCCCAGCTCGGCCCGCCCGGCGCCGATGGCGCCCGAGGCGACGAGCGTCACGCAGATGCCGCGCTTCATCAGCTCGGCGATCTGGCGCGCGAGCTCGTTGACGGCCGGCGCGTTCACGCCGCCGGTGTCGTGGCAGACGCTGCTGGTGCCCACCTTCACGACGATCTTGCGGGCCTTGGCGATGATGTCTTGTCGAACTTGCGTTGAGGGCATGGAAGCCTCGGTAACGCGGGCGTCTGGCCCGCCGGCAGCGAGGGCATCTTACCCTCGGCTTTCGCTCATATTATTCGATGGGGCGCCATGCTTCCAGCTCTGCAGGGGCAGAAGCATGTTTACACAATGCACCCTATCAGGCCTGGAGTTTGTCGGTGGCGATCGCGCCGGGCGTCAGCGCCGGCTCGCGTCCCAGCACGTGACAAAGCATGTGCACGTTGCGGAGCGTCGCGCCCTGCTGCGTGCGGACGAACTGCTGTGCGGCCTCGCCGGCGGCCCGCCCGGCCGCGGCGTCGCCCAGCCACGCGATCAACTGTTGCGCCAGCGCCGCGCCGTCGGCCACGCGGGCACAGCCATGACGCACGAGATCGTCCGCCTGCGGGAAGTTGAACGTGTGCGGGCCAAAGCACGTGGCCTTGCCCAGGGCGGCCGCCTCGATCATATCCGAGCCGCCATCGCCCACCAGCGACCGGCCGACAAAGACGCACGTCGCCAGCGAGTAGAACTTGCGGAGCTCGCCCATCGTGTCGCCCAGGATGACGGCCGCGGGCGCCGCGGCGTCGCTCGCGCCATCAGGCCGCTGCGACCGCCGCACCAGCGGCAGGTTCCGAGACTGGATCAGCCGCGCGACCTCGTCGAAGCGCTCGGGCTTCCGCGGCACGATGGCCAGGCGCGCGGTGGGGAACTTCGCCCGCACTTGGGCGAACGCGTCGAGCACGATGGCCTCTTCGCCCTCGCCCGTGCCGCCGGCCACGATCAGCGGCTCATCCGCCTGCACGCCCATGGCCGCGGCCAATTCGCGCTGCCCGGGGATCTCGCGCGCGACGACGGCGCTGTCGTACTTCAGCATGCCGGTGAGGTGGACGCGATCGGCCGCAACGCCCAGTTCGATGAAGCGCTGCGCGTACGTCTCGTCCTGCACGCCCACGGCCGCGAGACGTTTGAAGATCAGGTTGCGGGCCAGCGCGCCGAGTTTCTTGTATCGCGGGTAGCCCTTGTTGGCGCTCATCCGCGCGTTGACGACGGCGACGGGGATGTCGCGGCGGTTGCACGCGGCCAGGAAGTTGGGCCAGACGTCGCCTTCCATGAGGACGACGAGGCTGGGCTTGAGGCGGTCGAGCGCGCGGGCGACGGCCCAGGTGAAATCGAGCGGGTAGAAGAAGACGAGGTGGTCGGGGGCGAAGGCCTTCTTCGCCGCGGCCATGCCGGTGTCGGTGGTGGTGGAGATGACGACGCGGTAGTCGGGCAGCTGGCCGTGGATCTGCTGGACCAGCGCGCGGCAGGCGTTGATCTCACCGAGGCTGACGGCGTGGATCCAGATGATGGGCTGCAAGCCGTAGCGGATGGGCGCAGCGCCGAACTTCTCGCCCACGCCGCTGCGATAGCGGCCGTGGCGGGTCATGCGGTACAGCCAGACGGGACTCGCCAAGACGAGCCCCGCCGCGTAGATAACGTCCAGAAAGATTCCCATGGTTTTTTAGTATCATAGCGGGGCGTGGGGGTCAATGAAACACCGGGGCGGCGCCCACAGGGGCAATCGTATGTACAGCGGCCCGAGCGTCGGCCTAAAAAGGCGGGGCGAAGCGAAACGCACCCTCGCTATTTGAATCCCTTTACGCCCTTGACGGTGTACTTCTCGATGGCCTTTTCGAGATCGACGCCGTTGATGTTGGCCAGCGTGCACAGCCAGGCGAAGACGTCGGCGAACTCCTCGGCCTTGTTATAGTCATCGTCGCCGGCCAGGGCGCTGGAGAGCTCGCCCACTTCCTCGATGAACCACATGAAGGTCGCCGGCGTGCCGCGTTCGGCGTCGCGGTCGCCATACTGCTTGCGGATGAAGTCCTGAAATTCTTTGATGGTCATGATTGGGCCCGGTGAATCGGTTGGTCAGTGGATCCGTGAATCGGTAACGACGGGTGGAGTATACCGGGGGAAGGTCGTAGGTCATAGGCAGTAGGTGGTAGGGGAGGAGCTTCGCAGGTCCAGCGTCGGTGGCAACGGCTCGCTGCGCTGCAGGAGCAGAGAAGCGCATAATGGCGAGCGATTGCGGCACACCTGGTGGCGCAACGCTCTTCCCCTGCGCCCTGTGACCTGCGACCCCTTTTTCTCTCCGCGTTCTCTGCATTCTCCGCGGTGAACTCTTCGTGTCACCGACTTGGAATTGCCCCATCGATGGGCGATAATCCCCCCGATGGATCGCACGCAGACCGAGCACAAGGAACGTGAGCACTTCTTCGGCGCCGCCAAGGTCGTTGCCGGCCTGACGGTGCTGTCGCGCATCGCGGGGATGCTTCGGGCAATGGCGATCGCCTCGCTGGGGGCCAATGCCTGGACCGATGCCTTCGCATTTGCCTTCAAGATCCCCAACCTCTTCCGCCGGCTGTTCGCGGAAGGTGCGCTGTCATCGGCCTTCGTGCCGGTGTTGACGGAAACGATGGAGAGCGGCCCCGACGGCCCTGCCCGCGGTTCGCGGCTGCTGGCTAACGCGATGGGCCTGCTGGCCCTGCTTCTGCTGGGGCTGCTGGTGATCACTAGCGCAGGGTTGTGGGCGTGGGGTCACTTCTGGCCTGGCGAGGCTGACCGCGAGCTCCTGATCCTTCTGACCTTGATCATGCTGCCGTTCATGGTCACGATCTGCTTGCTGGCGCTGGGGTCCGCTGCCCTGAACTGCCGCGGACATTTCGTCTATCCGGCGGCAACGCCGATCATTCTCAATGTCGTGATCGTAGCCGGCGCGTGGTACGTGGCGCCGCTGGCCAAGGGCGATCTGCCGCGGCAACT
This sequence comes from uncultured Planctomycetaceae bacterium, assembly GCA_964616985.1. Taxonomy (GTDB): domain Bacteria; phylum Planctomycetota; class Phycisphaerae; order SM23-33; family SM23-33; genus CAZTVF01. Next base: position 14,172 of record CAZTVF010000049.1, on the reverse strand, counting down.
CGAGATCGTCGCGGCGTGCGTCACGCTCGCCGGCGTGATCCAGTTTGCGGGAGTGTTCTGGCTGCTGAAGCGGTGCGGGTTTGAGATCCGCCCCCGTCTGCGGCCGGTCGAGCCGGGTATCCGCCCGATGGTCAGACTCATGGCGCCGATGCTGCTGGGGCTGGGCCTGCTGCAGTTCGCCGAACTGCTGGAGACGGGCATCGGCTGGGTCCTCCGCGCGAAAGAACCGGGCGAGACGATCCAGATCCTCGGATGGGCGCTGGCCAAGCCCCTGGATGTCGGCGTGCTGCAGCGACTCGACGCGGCCCGGTACCTCTACCAATTCCCACTCGGCGTGCTGGCCATTTCCTTGGGCGTCGCCGTGTTCCCATTGCTGAGTCGTTACGCGTCGCGCGGCGACATGCTCAATCTTCGCGACAGCCTGAATCGTGCGTTGCGGCTGTCGCTGATGGAGGGGCTGGCCACAGGCACGGGCCTGTACATCCTGGCAGAGCCGATAACCTCGTGGCTATATCTTCGCGGGCGATTCACGCCGGCCGACGTTGCCCAAACCGCAGGCATCCTCAAGATGTATCTGCTGGGCATGTGGGCGTACTGCTCGTATCAGATCGTGGTGCGGGCGTTCTATGCGGTCAAAGACACGGTCACTCCGCTGAAGATTTCATGCGCGATGGCAGCGGCACACCTGTTGCTCGTGTCGGGGCTGATCTTTGTGCCCGGCCTTGGCGCGGCGGCGTTCGGTGTGGCCACGGCCGCGACGTTCGGGCTCAACACGCTGGCCCTGGCCTATATGCTTCGCAAACGGTGGGGCCGGTTCGGCGGGCGGAAGCTGGCACTGAGCGTGGGGCGGTCGCTGGCGGCGTGCGCGGCGATGGCCGCGGTCCTGTGGTCGCTGCAGCAGTGGGCCCTTGCCGGCGCCAGGCCGTGGGTCGTCGTGAGCCTCTGCGTGCCCGTCGGGGCCGTCGTCTTCCTCGCCGTCGCCTTCTTCCTCCGCGCGCCGGAACTCGGCGAACTCTTCGGCCCCCTGGCCGCCAGGTTCAAGAAGAAGGTCGCCTGACCCTCATTCCACGACGCTCATCGCGGCTTGCCGTTTCGCGCACGCCGGCCTCCCCGAGTGGTCGCGCACGCGGCGAAACGCCGGCGGCAAACCCAGGGCCCTCGCGCAGATCGCGAATCCGAGGCAATCGTGGGCATATCTCCTCCCTGCGCACGTCGCGCGGGCGGTGGACTTGCGCCCCGTCGCTGTCGTATAAGAGGGCGATGCGGACACAGATCGAACTACCAACGGAATACGGCAAGCTGGAACTGCCCGAGCTGCAGCGGCGGGTGGCGGCGCGAAAGGCGCAGCTCGGAAAGAGCCTGTGCATTCTGGGGCACCACTACCAGCGGCAGGAAGTGATCGACTTTGCCGACTTCACCGGCGACAGCCTCAAGCTCTCGCAGCAGGCGGCCGGGCAGAAGGAGGCGAAGTACATCGTCTTCTGCGGCGTGCACTTCATGGCCGAGTCTGCCGACGTGCTGTCCTCGCCCCAGCAGGTCGTCGTGCTGCCCAACATGCGGGCCGGCTGCGCGATGGCCGAGATGGCCGACGACGAGGCTGTCGCGACCGCCCTGGACGAGCTCTCGGCCGCGGCGGGCAAGATCATGCCCATCACGTACGTGAACTCGACGGCCGCCATCAAGGCGATCACCGCCCGCGCGGGCGGGGCGTGCTGCACGTCGAGCAACGCGCGAAACGTCTTCCAGTGGGCCATCGACCAGGGCGCCAAGAAGATCCTGGCGATCCCCGACCAGCACCTCGCCCGCAACACCGCCATTGCCATGGGCTACCAGGCCGCCGACTGCGTCGTGTACGACCCCAACCTGCCGCTGGGCGGGCTGACGGCGGGGCAGGTGCAGGCGGCAACCTTCATCCTGTGGAAAGGCTTCTGCCACATCCACCAGGTTTTCAAGCCCGCCGACGTGGCCGCCGTCCGCGCCAGGCACCCGGGCATCCAGGTGATCGTCCACCCCGAGTGCCCGCGCGAGGTGGTGCAGCTGGCCGACGCCGCCGGCAGCACCGAGCAGATCATCGCCGCGGTGGCCGCGGCCGCACCCGGCAGCCAGTGGGCCATCGGCACCGAGAGCAACCTGGTCGCCCGCCTCGCCCGCCGCCACGGCGACCGATTCGTGCGGCTCTTGAGCGACTCGCCGGCCATCTGCCGCCAGATGTACGCCGTGGACCTGCCTCACCTGCTTTGGGTGCTGGACAATCTCGCCGACGGCCGCGTCGTGAACCAGGTCAGCGTGCCGCCCGCCATCGCCGCCGACGCCCGCGTCGCGCTGCAGCGCATGATCGACATCAAGGCGGTCGGTGGCGTTATTCGAATCGGTGGCGCGTAGGATTTCACCGCCTACTTGCGCCCAACCGTCAGCAGCCGGTAATCGTGAGCCCGGACGCGGAGGATGATCTTGCCGTCCTTGAGCTGGAAGTTGTGGTCGTCGTAGAAGAACTCGCCCTTGGCCTTGCGGTCCTTGATGTCGGCGTCCTTCACGGTGTTGTCGATCAGCTTGTCGAGCTCGTCGGGCTCGTCCTTCGTCATGTCGGGCTCTTTGGGCTTGGCCACCTTCGTCACGTCCTCGCCCGGCGGCGGGTTGTACGTGTCGCAGTCCTTGATCACCAGCTTGTCCAGCGGCGTGTCGCCGAAGCCCAGCTTGGCCGCGTCGATCTCCAGTGTCGCCTCGGCGGCATCCTTGTTTAGCGACACGACCACGATGGCGGCCTTGTCCTTCTGAAGGTAGACGCTGGCGTACATCGCGCTGTTAGGCTCGGTCTTGACGGGGCAGGCGGGATTCCAGTAGGGCACGAACTGGCTCTCATCGCTGTAGCAGCCGGCCTTCTCGGCGTCGATGATGACGTTGCCCGAGCCGGTGATGTCGTTCAGCAGCAGCGCCGCGTTGTACGACCGCTGCTGGCGGTAGAACCAGTGCGGCATGGGCACCCTGGCCAGCTTGTCGTTGCCGATCTTGTTCATCCACAGCGGGATCATGCCGAACTTCTCGCCGTTGTTGTGGCGGAGGTTCTCCAGCGACCAGCAGTGCAGGAAGTCGCGCGGGCTGCCCCAATCCTGGAAGCGATCCTCGCCGTCGAGCATGAAGTCGCAGAACGACAGCGTGGGCATGAAGATCGTGCCCGTGGCGTGGATCCAGATCAGCGGCTCCTGCCCGTTGTCGATGAAGACCCAGCGGAGGCGCTTGAGGAAGTCGCGGTAGTCGAACCACTCGAAGCCGGTCTGCACTGTCTTGCCGTCATCGAGCAGGTAGCCCGGGCCGGTCTGCGGGTCGCGGCACATGCCCAGCCAGACGTCGTCGATGTAGATGCCCTTCACAAGCTGGCGCTTGATCCATTCGTTCATGTAGAACAGGTAGCAGTCGCGGGCGTCGGGAAGGTAGCGGTAGAAGCCGCTGGCGAACCACGGGCCGCGGAGATCGCTCGACTCCTCGGGCAGCGTCACCCAGTTGCGGTCCACATACAACAGCGGCTTGGTATAACCCCGGCTGCCCGCGTAGTGCTCCTGGTGGCGGGCCATGCGCTTGGCGGCGGCGTCCCAGTCCTTGTACTCGGGGTAGATGCTGAAGGAGTTGAGGCTCTCGCCCTTGAGCTCCTGCTTGGAGAAGCTGTCGACGTAGGCGAAGCCCATCTCCAGTGACCACGAGCGGGCGTTCTTCGGCGTGGCCTTGACGGGCACGGGCTGCAGGCCGAAGACGATCGTCCGCGGGCCGTCGAACTTAGTCTTCTCGGTGATGATGTTGAGCTTGAGCGTCACGGTGTTGCCGTCACGGACGACCTCGACGGCGGAGTGGTCTTTGCTCTTGGTCCAGCCCTTGTCGTTCTCGGCGAACCAAGCCATCCCGCGATGATCGTCGGCCAGGAAAAGGTACGGGATGAAGCTTCCGGCCAGGCCGGGGTTGGTGGGCACGCCGGGCTTGACGCTGGTGAAGACCACGCCCTCCTTGGTGGGCGTGAGGCCGTAGAATTTGCTCCAGCGGAAGTTCGGGTGGCCCGTCCAGTAGGACAGGATCGAGGCGTTGCGGGCGTTCAACGGCACTTCGATCGTCAGCGAATCAAGCTCCGCGCCGGCCGTCAGCGTGGTCTCCACCTTCATCATGCCGTCGAACTCGGTGGTGATCTTGGTGGCCGCGCTGAGCCCCTCGCCGGCGCTGCTGCCGGTGGTGACGACGGCGTCATCCTTGGCGCTCTCGACCTTGATGGCCGCGGCGGGCTTGAGATCGATCGCGGCGCCATTGGCCTTGGCCACGATGCGGATGGGGGCAGCCAGGATGTTCTCGTCGCGAGCGACGATCGCCTGCGGCAAGCCGTCGCCGCCGAACGTGATCTTCCGCAGCGTCAGGCCCAGGGTCGAGCCTTCCACCTTGATGGGGTCCCAGCCGGGCAGCACCTTGCCCTCGTGCACGCCCACGTTCATGTCCAGCCACGGCGGCCGCATGCGGTCGTGCTCGATCTTCATCTGCTCCAGCGGCTTGCCCGAGGCGTCTAGGAACGACAGCTCCACCTGGTACTTGCCGTAGGGCACGGGCTCGTTGCCGCGTTCAAACTTCATCTGCCCATCGAGGGGCGCGGTGAAGTTGGCGTCGGCGACGACCTTGCCGTCGGGGCCGGTGATCTTCACCTTGCCGCCGGCCACCTGGTCGCGCCGGGCCGACAGCAGTTCCGCCGTCACGCCCATGTACTTCCAGATCGTGCTGCTGCGGATGTTCACGTGGGCGAAGGGCAGGGGCTTGAGAAGCTTTTCGTCGCCGCGGTAGCGGGCGCAGGCGTTGGCCACCTCCTCGGCCGTCAGCGGGCGCGAATAGACCCGCAGCTCGTCGACGAGGGTCTTAAGGTCGAGATAGTTCGCGTTCGTCTGCGAGGGCTCGATCAGGATGCGCTGCGCCTTGCACTTGGCGAGGTTCTTGGCCAGGTGCAGCGACATGACGGAGCCCGGCATGGGCTGGCCGTTGAGGTACATCTCGTGGCGCCCGCCGTCCCAGGCCAGCACGACGTGGAACCAGTTGCCCGCGGAGATGAACGGCGGCGGGGCCGCGTCGCGCGGCCGCTTCGTGAGAATCGCCATGCTGATCAGCGGCACCTGCTTGGCATCGTTGGCGTCTTCGCCCAGGCCCACCACGCGAAGCAGCGGCAGGTATTCCATCGGGTCGGTGAAGCCCTGCTCCTTGCGATTGTCCCAGTCATATGGGCTGAACCAGAACTCGATCGTGCCGCGGTCCAGCGTGATGTTGTCCGCCGCCTGGTAGATCGGCATGATCTGCTCGGAGCCCACCAGGATGGCTTGGCCTCGGACGCCGGGGGCATACTTTTCCTGCGGCTTGGGGACGGCCGGCGTGGTGGGCTTGGCCTTGAGCTCCTGCATCACGCTCTTGTCGCCGGCGGCCAGCGCGGGGGCCATGTTTCCATCAAAAGGCACGGCAAAGATGCAGTCCTTTTCATCGCGCAGGTAGGGCGAGCCGGCGGGCAGCACGCGGCTGGCGTTGGGGTCGGCCCACAGGTCATTCTTCGTGTAGAACAGCCGGGCCTCGTTGCTGAAGCGGACCTCGTCGATCACGCCGACCAGGCCCATGTCGCCGGCGGCGCGGTTGCCCACGCGGACCACGCCCGAGATGTTCGCCAGCAGATGATTGAGGCCCGGGCTTTCGATCGTGGCGCACACGTCGCCGTTGATGCGGATCTCCACGCCAGCCTTCACCGGGCGGGGTTCGATCTTGTCCAGGACCATGCGGTCGCCGCTGATGATGGCCGACACGTGCGTCCACTTCCTGGCCGGCACGGCGGTCGTTGTCTTGCCCAGTTCCTTGCCGAGGCCATAGGTCGTGACGATGCCGTCGGCCCCGATGCGGATCTCGACGACGGCGGCTTCCTTGAGCTTGCCGTCGATGCTGAACAGCACGCATTCCTTTTCCGTCTCGCGTTTGACCCAGCACTCGGCCGTGAACGGCACGCCGTTCTTGATGTCGGCGTAGGGTGGGCTCACCAGGGCGCTCTTGCCGCCCTTGAGGCGCAGGCCGCCGCCGAAGACGCCGTCCTTGACGTTCTCGGCCGGGTCCAGCACCGTGCCGTTCCACTTGTTGAGGCTGCTGTCGGCGACCTTCTTGCCCTCGACGGCCGTGTCCTCCGGCAGCAGCAGGCCGGAGGTGTTATCGGTGTCCTCTTCCTTCTCGCTGGAGAGGTCCTTCTGCATCTTGCCCATGTCGACGGCCTGTCCGCCGTCGAGGTGGAAGATGCCCAGGGCGGTCTTGTCGGCCTCATACGGCAGCCAGAATCGCGACCACGTGCGGTAGTTCGCGTTGGGGTCCTTGGTGGCCCCGACGGCCAGCGCGGCGACGATCATCAAGGCGGCCGCGGCCAGGGGACGGATGAACTTCACGTTTTGGTTGTGCATGGTCTTCCTCATCAGACATGCAGGCCCGGGGCCTGCTGAATTATGCTCGCGGATACATAGGATCATCGTACAAGAAGGCAGAATATTGAACCGTCGGCCCCGGCGTCAGTTCCGATCATCGTGCCGGGCGTCTCGGTGTGTTTTCGCAGGACCGACCCACGCAGTGGGCCGGCTTTGGGTGGCGCGAGGCGAGGGGCGGGTCAGACCGCGGGCGTCTTGAAGACGATCTTCTCGAACTCGCCGCTGACGACTGACCGCGGCACGCGGGGCAGGCCCATGCGCACGTCGCTCTTGGCGGGGCCGTGGAAGTCGCTGCCGCCGCTGATGCCCAGCTTGTAGCGACGGGCGAGGTTCAGGAACAGCCGCGTCTGCTCGGGCGTGTGGTCGCTGTGATACACCTCGATGCCGCCCAGCCCGTGGCCCATCAGGTCGCGGAGGATCCGCTCCAGCTGGCCGCTGTTCTCGTAATTCAGCTGCGCGGGATGGGCGAGGACCGCGACGCCGCCGGAGTTGCCGATGGCGGCGATGGCCTCGGCCGGCGTCATCCGCTCCTTGTTCACGTAGGCCGGGCCGTCGTTGCTGATGTACTTGTCGAACGCCTCGGTGGGCGTGGCGACGTAGCCTTTTCTCCACATGGCCGTGGCGATGTGCACGCGGCCGACCACGCGCCGGCCCGCCTGGTTGGCTTCGCGCTTCACCTCGGCAAGGACCTCGTCCATCGTCAGGGGCATGCCCAGGCGGCCCAGCGCCGCCAGGATCTGCGGGTTGCGGTCTTCGCGGGCGGCCCGCAGGTCGCTGGCCATCTGCGCCAGCACCGGCGACTGCGGATCGATGCCCAGTCCCAGGATGTGCAGCGTGCCGCCCTTGAACAAGGCCGAGATCTCGATGCCGTTGACCAGGCGGAGGTGGGGGAACTTCTTCGCCGCCTCCGCCGCCTCGGCCAAGCCGCCGATCGTGTCGTGGTCCGTCAGCGCCACGGCCGCCAGATGCTTTCGGTCCGCCAGCGCGATCACCTCCGCCGGCGGCATCGAGCCATCGGAGGCGGTGCTGTGCGTGTGAAGGTCTATGAAATTGCGCATTGCGTCTTTCTTCTTGTCCCGCGGTTTTCTCTCACCGCAGAGAGCGCAGAGAACGCGGAGAGAAGAAGAGAGAAAGAAGAAGAGAAGAAGGCAGACATACGCTTCGCGGCGCCGTCCTGCCACTCGCTACCAGTTCCTATTCCTTCTCTTTGTCTTCTCTCTGTGTTCTCTGCGTTCTCTGCGGTGAAATCCTCGCGTCACCGATCCTCGAATTCAATCCCCCAGCCCCGCGAACAGCGGGCTCGACAGATAGCGTTCCCCGAAGCTGGGCAGGATGGCGACGATGAGCTTGCCCGCGTTCTGGGGCCGCTGGGCCACGATGCTGGCGGCCTTGAGGGCGGCGCCGGAGGAGATGCCCACGAACAGGCCTTCCACCCGGGCGGCGTTGCGGGCCCATTCCATCGCCTCGTCCTGATCCACGGCGATGACCTCGTCGAGCATCTCCGTGTCCAGCACCTTGGGCACAAAGCCCGCTCCGATGCCCTGGATCTTGTGCGAGGCCGGCGTGAGCTTCTGCCCCTGCTTCGTCTGCGCCAGCACGGGGCTCTGCATGGGCTCCACGCCGATGGCCGTCAGCGAGGCCTTGCGCGGCTTGAGCGCCTGGGCGATGCCCATGATCGTGCCCCCCGTGCCCACGCCCGCGATCACGATGTCCACCGTGCCGTCGGTGTCGTCCCAGATCTCCTGGGCCGTCGTCGTGCGGTGAATCTCGGGGTTGGAGGGGTTCTCGAACTGCTGCGGAATGAACCCATTGGGCGTGCGCCGCAGGATCTCGGTGGCCATCTCGATCGCCCCGGGCATGCCTTGTGCAGCCGGCGTCAGCACCAGCTCGGCCCCCAGGGCACGCAGCACCTTGCGGCGCTCGGAGCTCATCGAGTCGGGCATGGTCAGCACGCACTTGTACCCGCGCACCGCGCACACCAGGGCCAGGGCGATCCCCGTGTTTCCGCTGGTGGGCTCGATGATGATCGAGTCCTTGGTGATCTTGCCCTCGCGCTCGGCCGCGTCGATCATGGCCACGCCCACGCGGTCCTTCACCGAGCCCATGGGGTTGAGGCCTTCCATCTTCACCGCCACCTGGGCGGGGCCCGGGATCATCCGGCGCAGACGGATCAGCGGCGTGTGTCCGATCACCTGGGTGATGTCATCGTAGATTCGCATGGGGAGCTCCTATTCGCCTTCGAGGAATTCAAAATGTCTCTCGCCGCAGCATACGCACCCGGCGGCGGGGCGGGCGGCGTCGATTCGCTGAAACTGGTTCGTCCACAGGTCGAACTTCACAAGCGCCGTGCTGCAGGCCGACTCGTTGCCCGACAGTATCTTCACCGCCTCGGCCGCCTCGATGGCAGCGATGGCGGCGACGGCGGGGCCGATCACGCCGGCGGCCCGGCAGCTGGGGTCGATGCACACCGGCGGGGGGGCCTCGCACACGCACCGCAGGCACGCCGACCGCCCCGGGCGGATCGTCATCGTCTGGGCTTCTGCCCCCACGACGCCGGCGAACACCCACGTGCGGCCGTGCTTGACGGCGTAGTCGTTGATGATGAAGCGGGCGGCGAAGTTGTCTGTGCCGTCGACGATGAGATCGACGCCGTCGGTCAGCGCGCCGATGTTCGCGCTCGATAGGCGGCAGGGCACCGCCTCGACCTTGACGCCCGCGTTGATGGCGGCGAGGCGGTGCTCGGCAGCGACCACCTTGGGGGTTCGCGCGGCGGCGTCGGCGTCGGTGTACAGGGCCTGGCGGTGGATGTTGTCCAAGGCCACGCGGTCGTCATCGACCAGCCTCAGGCGGCCGACGCCCGCGCGGGCAAGAAGCTCAGCCGTCCAGGAACCCAGCCCGCCCACGCCCACGATCACCGCCGACGCGGCCGCCAGCTTGCGCTGTCCGGCCAGGCCCAGCGGCGGGTAGCTGATCTGGCGCTGATATCGCAGGAGGTTTTGCGGGTCGTTGGCTTCGGCCATGCCGACAGTGTAGAGGAAACCGCTGGTTTTTGCGATACCCCCGGTAAGCGCAGGACGAAGAAGCACGGCGGACCAAGCCCCGTTTGAGAGGCCTGGCCCGCAAAGGTGATCAGCAAAACGTCGCAGCTTCTACTTGCCCTTGGGGTTGTCCTTGGGCTTGTCGCCGGCCGGCTCGGTCTGGGCAACCTTCTTCTTGGCCATCGCGTCCTTCTGTTCTGCCGTCAGCAGGGCCTCGACCTTGGCGGCCAGGTCATCCAGGATCGTCCCCTTCATGCCCTTCTCCGTGGTGCCGGCGAGCTCTTTGGCGGTGGCATCGGTCAGTTCGCGGACCTTCGCCTTCTGGACTTCGGTCAGGTTCGCCTTGGAAAACTTCCGGCAGGTCGAGACGAACAACTGGTAGGCTTCCCACTTGGCTTTCTGCTCGGGCGTCAGGATGCCATCGACCTCTTTATCGAAATCGGCCTTCAGCTTGGCCTTCGATGCATTGAGAGCAGCGGCTTCTTCCATGGCCGCCTGATCTCCCTTGCCGGCCTTCTGAGCGGCGGCAAGCTTCTCGCCGTTTTCCTTTTGCCAAGCGGCGATCGCTTCCTTATACGCCTTCACGCGGTCGACCAGCTTGGTCGCCTGTTCTGCGCTGAGGCCGCATTCCTTGACCATTTCCGCCTGCATGGCGGCCAGGCCGTCATCGGCCTTGTCGGCCTTGGGCGTTTCGTTCTTCTCGCCGCCGGCGACCTTCTGTGCGAAGGTCGGCGAAACGGACAGCACCAGCGCGGCCATGCCACACAGCATCCAGGAGGAGTGCCTCATCGGTATGATCTCCAAATGGGCTGGCCAAGTATTTGCCTGGCCGGCCGAGTCATCCAGCGGCAGCGGCCCCAACGCGGAGCCGCCGCAGCCAATTCGGTCTATGAAGGTATAACTGGCGGGCGAGATCGAGGGTTTCGATGAAATGCGGTGCAAGCGGGTGCCCCAACTTTGACTTGAACCGCCCGCGGCGAAAGCAGTAATATAACGTTCCCGCGCCGGGGTTCGGCGCCGGTTCACCAAGGAGCGACTAATGGCTTACAAGATCACTGAAGGTTGCACGGCCTGCGGCACGTGCAAAGAATCCTGCCCGGCCGACGCGATCAAGGAAGGCGCCGAGAAGTACACCATCGACGCCGATGCCTGCATCGACTGCGGTTCGTGCGTGGACAACTGCCCGGTCAGCGCCATCAAGGAAGGCTGAGCGGTCCAAGTCTGAAGCATTACTCAGGGCCGATCGTGGTACATCCGCGGTCGGCCCTTTGTACGCGCCACCCATATCGGTGCATGGAACCCCGGTGCATTTCGTTCGTCAGACTCTGGCAGGCCCCTTGCGTTTGCCCCCCGGGCAGTGTTGTCGCTACAATAGGGCCTGGTTCGGATGAGCGATCACCTCTTGGGCCGGCGAGGTCTTTATGAAGAGTAACGCGTTGCGCGCGAGACGATGGCTGGGCTTCTTGGCGGCGGTCCTTCTACTGGCCGCCCTGGCGATGCCCGCCTGGCCTCAAGCCACTACCAAGCCGACAACCCAGGCCCTCTCGCGTCCCGCGTCCCGGCCTGCCGGCAGGCCCGCCAGCAGGCCGACGTCCTCTACGTCCCCGGCCTCCGCCCCGGCCAAGGTGGACAACCCCCAGCAGGCCCAGGCCCTGCTGATGCGGGGCGAATACGCCGCCGCAGCCGACGGCTACAAGAAGTTCCTTGCCGATCCCAACCTGCGCCTCGCCGCCGGCATGGGCCTGGCCGAGGCCCTGGCCATGCAGGGCCAGTACGCCAAGGCGCTGAAATCGCTGGAGGCGATAGCCGAGGTTGGGCAGGCTGATCCCGCCTGGCAGGAGGCCATCGCCGAGGGTCTCGAGACCCTGGGCCGCTACGAGGATGCCCTCAAACACGCCGAAGCCGCCGTTGAAAAATCGCCCCGCTGGGCCCCGGGCATCCTCCGCAAAGGCCAGCTGCTCGAGACGCTGGGCCGCAAGGACGACGCCCTGGCCGCCTACAAGGCCGTCGAGGCGATCATCGACGACCCCAACCATCGCCGCGACGCCCGCGGTCTGGTCGCCGTGGGCATGTTGCTCGATCGCATCACGATCCTCACCGGCAAGAAGGCCTCCGTCCAGGCCGACAACATCTTCAACAACTACCTCCGCTGGGCTTACCAGGAGGTGGACAAGAACTACTGGCCCGCGCAGGTGGCGGCCGGCATGTTCGCCCTGGGCAAGCACCGCCCCGAGATGGCGGGCAAGGAATTCGAGCTCGCGGCCAAGCTCAACCCCCGCATCCCCGAGGTCATGGTCGGCCAGGGCGTGCTGCTGCTGGGCGGCATGCAGTTTGAAACCTGCCTCACCAAGGCCAACGAAGCGCTCAAGATCAATCCCAACTATGACCAGGCCAATCTCCTCAAGGCTGCGTGCTACATGGAGTGGCGCAAACATCGCGACGCCATCGAGCCCCTGCAGGCCTTGCTGAAGATCAACCCGCGCCACGTCGAGGCGCTGTCGTACCTGGCGGCCGTGCACACGTGCTTGGCCGAGCCCAACGAGGCGCAGGTGTATATCGACCGCGTGCTGGCGATCAACCCGCGCCCCAGCGACCTGTACGTCAACGTGGGGCACTGGCTCTCGAGCATCCGCCAGTTCGCCCAGGCCGAGGGCTATTTCAAAAAGGCGATGGAGCTGGCCCCCGAGATGTCCGAGCCCGTGACCGGCCTGGGTCTGCTGTACATGCAGACCGGCGAAGAGGACAAGGCCCGCGAGATCCTGCAGAAGGCCCACGAGCTGGACGACTACCGCGCCGACGTCATCAACTACCTCAACGTGCTGGGCGAGCTGAAGAACTTCCTGGTCAAGGAAACGCCGCACTTCATCGTCAAGGTGGAGAAGGATCGCGACTCGGTGCTGCTCAACCAGGTGGCGGAGTACTGCGAGAAGATGTACGCCGAGGTCTGTGCCGACTGCGGCCACGAGCCCGCCACCAAGACGCTGATCGAGATCTTCCCGACGCAGAAGCAGTTTTCGATGCGCATCAGCGGCCGCGGCTGGATCCCCACGGTGGGGGCGTCGACGGGGCGGGTGATCGCACTGGCGGCCCCGACGCCGGAGGTGCAGCGCTCGCCGTTCGGCACGCACAACTGGGCCATGGTGCTGCGGCACGAGTTCACGCACACGGTCACCATGTCGGCCTCGGCCAATCGCATCACGCACTGGTTCACCGAGGCCTGCGCGGTCTGGCAGCAGACCGACAAGGCGAGCTACGCGAACATCAAGCTGCTGACGGACGCCACCCGCGCCGGCAAACTGTTCAAGCTCAAGGACCTGGACTGGGGCTTCATCGCGCCCAAGACGGCCAACGATCGGCCGCTGGCGTACGCGCAGTCGGAGTGGATCCTAGAGTTCATCATCAGCCGCAAGGGCTACGAGACGGTGCCCGCGATGCTCAAGGCCCTGGGCGAGGGCAAGACGCAGGCGCAGATGCTCGAGGAGATCGTGGGCATCCCGCAGGACAAGTTCGATGCCGAGTTCCTCACCTTCGCCCGCCAGCAGGTGCGGGAGTGGGGCTACAACCCCGACCCGCCGCCGGACCTGGCCAAGAGCGATGCCGAGGCCAAGGCCAACCCCAAGGACGCCAACGCCCACGCCCGCCACGCCGTCGCGCTGTACATGGCCGGGCGCATGCCGCAGGCGCAGGAGGCGGCGAAGAAGGCCCTGGCCGTCGACGCCAACTGCACCCGCGCGCTGGGCGTGACCTGCTACGCCCTGATGGTCGAGGGCAAGACCGACGCCGCCCTGGAGGCCGCCGCCCGCCTGGAGGAGTTGGATCATTCCAGCGTCATCGCCCCGCGCGTCTCGGCCGAGTGCTACCTCAAGAAGGAGGGCGACATGGCCGCCCGGGCCAAGGCGATCAAGGCGTTGGAGTTGCTCCAGCAGCGCCAGCCTTACGACGAGTACAGCTACCAGAACCTCTCGACGATCTACACCACGCTGGGCATGCCCGCCCAGGCCTTGCCGCACCTGCTTCACCAGCAGCGGCACACGCTGCACAATGCGAAGTTCTCGCGGCAGATCGCGGAGATCTATCGCTCGCAGGGGCAGGGCGAGCAGGCCCTGAACTATTACCAGCAGGCCCTGTACATCAACCCCTACGACGCGGCGATCTATGACGCCCAGATCGGGCTGCTGCTCAAGGCCAAGCAATACGACAAGGCCCTGGACGCGGCACAGAACAGCTGCCTGCTGCAGCGGGAGTCGCCGGGCGGCTGGGCCAAGCTGGCGATCGTGCGGTACCGCGTGGCCCAGGCGAGCGACAATCGCGAGATGCTGCTGCAGGCCCGCGTCGACGCGCAGAAGGCCCTGAGCCTCGGCGCCAGCGATGAGGCCCAGCAGGTGCTGGCCAAGATCGAAGAAGCCCTCAAGGAAGGCGACAACAAGCCTGCGCCGTGAGGCTGGGCTTACTCGGTTTGGCGGGCATGCTCGGCCGGGGCATGCCGGTGCGTGCCCTGCGGGCGACGCTTCGGCATGGCACCCCTACGGGCGACGCCTTCCTTCAGGCAAGCCCACGGCCCAAGACACCCCCAAGCTTCTCTTCGCTCGCTTGAGATCGGCACCCCAATCCGAAAATCCAGAATCGCAGATTCAAATCCGAGATGCATAAACGCGATGCTTCCGCAGCACCTCGAT
>CAZTVF010000048.1:0-35717 GCA_964616985.1 uncultured Planctomycetaceae bacterium | reverse complement strand
CGGCGGGCATCGTTCGACGCCAAGAACCGCTACGGCATGCCCGAGTGGATCGACATGCCCGACGACCCATCGCGGACCTGGGGCGTCGTCTGGGACGCCATAACCAACCAAACCCCGGCCTCGGCCGAGTAACACCATCAACCCCTTAGAAAAGGAGCAGCACCATGTTTCTGGATCGTGACGGAAAATTCAGGGCTTACCCAATCGAGTCGGCCGTGACCGAGTCGTCGGGGGGCCTGCCGCAGCTGGTCGTGCGCTACGGGATCGTGGAGATCCTCGACTCGGGCAGCTGGGTCGAGTGGCAGCAGTACGGGATGGAGATCACCGCCTACCTGGTCCTGTGGGGCAAGGACGGCCAGCCCACCAAGAACCACGAGCAGGCCATGAAGGTCTATGCCTGGGACGGCCAGGACCTGGCGGCGCTGAACGACAAGAACCTGACGCAGATCCTCACGCAGTTGACCGTCCGCAGCGAGGAGTACCAGGGCAAGTCGAAGCGGAAGGTGACGTGGATCGACACCGGCGACGCCGACCCCAGCGCCGGCAACGGGATTCAGAAGCTCGACGCAGGCAAGTTCGCCGAGCTCGCCAAGCGGTTCGGCCGCTCCAGGCCCGCGCCGCGTCCGGTCCCTGCCGCGGCCGGTGCTGCCCCCGGCGCCAAGCCCCTGCCCAAGCCCCAGCCGGCGAAGGCCGGTGGCCCTCCGCCGCCGGCACCGGCCCCTGCCGCAGCGCCCGAGCCGACTCCGGCCGTGGCCACCACGCAGGAAGAGGCGTGGGGCGTATTCCAGGCGGTCAACGGGGCGAACGCCAAGCCCCTGGACGAGGCGCAGCTGGCCAAGTGCTGGTATGCCGCCCTGGCAAAGATCCGGCCCGACAAGACGCAGGAGCAGTTCGACGCCGCGGACTGGCAGGCGATCGCCGACGCCGCGGGCAGCGAGCTCGATTTCCCGTTCTAGTCGTTCGGCTGCCGAATGTGCGCACCGGCTTCACAACCGGCGGCAGCCTTAGTCGCAGGCGCTGCAGGGACAGGCGCAACCACGCGTGGTGTCTGTTCCGGCTCGGCCGCCCTGGAGCTGCGGATCGGCTCCAGGGGGCCGGGCTTTTTCAGAGACACGCGGGATTGCCCTGATGGGCCAAGAAAGGAACACCCATGGCATCGTACAAGTTGAACACCGGGCGCGTCAGGGGATGCCCCGGCGCCAACGAGCTGGTCAGGAGGATGGAGGCCTTCGGCATGCCCGAGACCGAGGAGTTCGGCGTCCTGAACTGCTCGGGCACCACCAGCTCGGCCTTCGCCACGATCGTACGGACCACGTCGGCGACGATCAAGCAAGTGGACCCCGAAACGAAAGAGGTCTGCAGCAAGGCTATCGATAAGGCGATGGTCATCCCCGTGGCCATCACGCCGGGCGCCGATCGCCTGGAGGTCTACGCGGGATCGAAATCGGCCATCGAACAGGCGGGCATCTTCCTGTCGTCGTGCCTGGCCCTCAAGACCGTCACCGAGACCATCGAGTTCGACGTGGCGGCGGCCGTGGAGAAGCTGGCCAAGGAGACCAACAAGTTCCAGCTCCGGACGATCAAGATCAGCGACTACGCCGCCAACGCCTACATGATCGGCGGCTACGGTCCCAAGTTCATGGACACCGACCACGGTCTGGAGTTCATGCGGGAATACGCCGCCGGCCTGCAGTCGGTGCAGGTGCGATTCCAGGGCCCAACCGGCAAGGTGACGCTCACGCTTCGGCCGGACGCGTGCATCAGCTACTCATGCAACGAAGACGATCAGACGGCCGTGCAGGCGATCATCAGAAAGCTGGTGATGTGACATGGCGAAGAAGAAACCAATCGCAGCGCCGGCTGCAGAAGCTATCGACCTGACGGCCCCGGCAGAATCCACAATGGTTTCGGCGCCTGTCGCCGTAGAGCCCGTGGCCTTGCCGGTGGAGATTATCGCGATCAGCAGTATCGACTACGTGGTGGACAACCACCGCACATCGATGGATCCGGTGAAGCTGGAGGAACTGGCGGCCAGCATTCGCGCCAACGGCGTCAAGCAGCCCATCGGCGTCTGCCGCCGCGGGGATCGCAACGTCATCATCTGGGGCCACCGGCGCGTCAAGGCCAGCACCATGGCCGGCCTGGCCACCATTCCCGCGGCCGTGGCGACGGGGTTGACCGACGCCCAGATCGCCGAGCAGCAGGTGATGGAAAACATCCACCGCGAGGATCTGTCGCCAATCGATGAGGCGTACTGCGTCAAGACGCTGATGGACGGCGGGCACAGCCTGGAGAACGCCGCCAGCATGATGGGCAAGGGGGTGGTCTGGGCCCGCCAGCGGCTGGACCTGCTGCGCCTGGACGCCACGGTGCTGGACCTGGTGCAGCGGGGCCGGCTGCCGCTGGGCCATGCCGTGCTGATCTCTCGCGTTGGCGACAGCGAGAAGCAGGTGGACCTGGCCGAGTCGGCCGTGGGCATATATCACCACTCGGGCAAGCAGGGCCGCGAGGAGGCCCTCGCGGACGATTACGTCGAACCACTCAAGAGCATCCGCAAGAGCATCTCGTGGTACATGTGCAAGATGGGTTCGGCCTTCTGGCCCAAGGACATTCCGTACGCCGGGATGAGGCCATGCGCCGCCTGCCCCGACTGCACCAGCACTGAACCGGGCCTGTTCGAGGGGATCGACCTGACGTCGGCCAAGGGCAACTGCACGAACAAGAAGTGCTTCGAGAAGAAGTCCAAGGCCTGGGAGAAGGACCCCGAGAAGCTCCGGCGGGACAAGGAACGCGAGGCACAGAAGGCCGCTGCGGACAAGGGCGGCTCTTCGGCCAGCCCCAAGCCCGCCGCCGGTAGCAGCGAGAGCTACGAGCTCAAACGAAAGCGGATCGCGGCGCTGGTCAAGGCCTTTCCGCAGACCGCTGGCCAGAAGTTGGCCGTGGCCCAGTGGACTCGGCTTCAGGCGATCGCCGACGCGATCGGGGCGTTCATCAAGGCACTGCCCAAGGCCAATCAGAGGCATGTGGAAGTGGTGCTCCTGGCCGCCCTGGACAGCGGCACGAACCTGGACGATCTCAAACGCGAGTCCAAGGCGGAGCCGCCGCTGTCCAGCGGCCTGGCCCAGGCGGTGGCGTCGTTCTCGCCGGCGATGCTCGCCGCGATCTGGAACTACTCCAAGCGGCTCAACGAATGGATGGGCCCGCGGGTCGAGGACTACGACGGCGAGGTCCATAACGTGCCCCTCAAGAAGGAATGGCTCGGCGAGATCGCCGAGATGGAACAGACCGCCGCGGCCTGGGGCGTTTCGATCCCGCCGGCGCCGAAGGCCGAGGACTTCCAGGACAACGCACCCCCGCCCGTCAAGAAGGCCAAGAAGGCGAAATGACCACCGGCTTACAGCATCGCGACCACGACACACCTTCCCTGCGGCGGATCCTCCGCGGCTGCCTGCTGGGAATCAACGAGTGCATGATCGACGCGGAGAAGTTGCGGACCAAGGCCCTGGCGGTGCTGGATGAACTGGCCGCCAGGGACGGACATAGTTTCCACGACCATGAAGCAAAAGAGGAATTGGACCATGACGGATCAGACGAAGTGCCAAGGACGGTCGAGCGAACACGCAGGCCAGTCCTGCCTCAACGACGCGATCCAAGACGGTCTATGCTCGGCCTGCTTGGCGGCGCGGCAAAAGCTCGCTGAGATCTGCACGGCAGAACTGGCCCGCAAGGGTTATGCCCTGCTGGACGTCGCCCGCGCCGTCTCGGCGATCGTCAAGGCCAACCCCAACGCCACTCCCGACAAGATCATCGATCTCGCCTGGGACGCCCTGGAAGATGCGAAGGACACCCACACCCCGCCGGCCGCTGTGCCGGCACAACCCCCGAAGGAACACACCATGCCCAAGAAATCGAATGGCCCCAAGTGCCTCAACCCCGAATGCACGAGAACCGGAAGCGACAACACCAGAGGCGTCTGCTACGCCTGCTACAAGGACAAGGACATCCTGGTCAAGTTCGGCCGGCCGCTCAAGCGTGGGGCGCCCGGATCTCGCAAGATCGCCGGCAATGATCGTCCGGCGCGTGCCCCTCGCAAGCCCAAGGCGGCGCCGCCGTCTGCTGTTCTTGTCCGTGAAGGTTCGGTGGAATTGGTGGCCACCAGCGACCAGCTGATGGAGTTCCTGGTGCACCTGGGCGTCCAGGCCGTGCGGATCCCCCACCAGGGCGGCGTGCTGTTCGTGGCCGACGGCGGCGCGTGCCTGCTGGGCAGCGACCTGGAGATCAAGAAGGCGACGCTCACGGTGGAGGGTTGATCCATGCAGACACGGATTAGCTACGAGATCTGGTACCAGCCGACGCCCGGGGCGTGCTTCGTCTCCGACGGGGTCTTCGGCAAGCTCGACGCGACGATCCTGCGGGCCAAGGACCTGCTGGCGACAAAGCTGTGGAATGCCGTCGGGGTCCGCGCCGCCGGCAGCACGGGCAAGTGGGACTACCTCGACTGCAAGGGCGCCGCCGGTGGGCCTTCCAACACACACACACACACACACACACACACAGGAAAGCAGCGTTTGATCCGCTGCCGATGCCGGGAAACCCGGTGGCGAAGCGGCGAGAAAAGGAGAGCGGCGTGCTGACACCCAACGACATCATGCAGGCCTTTAAAGCAAACTGCCCGAAGTGGCAACGTTACTGCCTGGCGGCGCTGGCGATCGCGTACATGAAGAATAGTGATTGTCAGATGGAGATCATCACCGTCGGGGCAGAGAAGGGCGAGCCGGCCTTGGCCATGCTTGTTGCTACAGGGCCCTCGGCGAAAGCGGTTCTGGATGTGCACGAGGCCACATGTGCAAAGGGAGAGGGCCATGAAGCTTCTTAGCCTCGACCCCTCAAGCACCTGCACCGGCTACGCCGTCTTTGACGGCTCGCGGCTGATCGAGCACGGGACGCTGACGGGCAACAAGCGGACCGACTCGGCGATCACCCGCGTCCTGTCCATGCGGGACGAGCTGCTGGTGCTGCTCCAGGAGCATTCGCCCGGCGTCGCCCTGATCGAGCTGCCCCTCGATCGCCAGTACACCCGCCAGGGGGGCAAGCGCTCCAGCATGCCGATCTGGGCGGGGGCGGCGTGGGCGCTGTGGATGGTGCTGGTGGACGAGTCGCACCGCCTGGGCGAGCACATCGAGCCCATGGCCATCTACCCCATCAGCAACACGCGATGGACGGCCGGGTCGAGCAAGCAGGACCGGCAGAACATGGTGCGGGCGAAACACAACAGCTACGACCCGGCCAGGGACACCGCCTCGCTGGACATGTCCGACGCGATCGCCCTGGGCGACTGGTACCTGCTCAACCGCCAGCGGCATGACGCGCTGGCCCAAGTTCTCAAACAAGTGGAAGGAGCGGCGAGATGAGCGGCAACGATAAATGCCCGATCTGCGGCACGGATATGTTACCCCAGCCGAGGCACGACTGTATTGGAGAACTTCAACGCCAACTCGCCGCCGCCAACGAGCGAGCGAAGAAGGCAGAGCGGGAGAGGGATGAGGCAGACGCATGGTTGGTCGAGGTTAGCAGCGACTCGGACTTACATTGCCGAATCGCTGCTCGTGCTATCGCTAAGCACGCTGACTCGGAAGCCGACCGCGACCGCCTCAAGGCCAAGAACACCCGGCTTCTCGCCTTCGCCCAGACAGTCCTTCCCGCGAACACCAACGATGCCTATGACAAGTCCTGTGCAGAGGACTACCGGAAGCTGCTGGAACTGGATAGGACGGAGAGGGAGGCCGAGAACGCCCGGCTGCGGGGGATTCTCGTTCACCTCATCAGCGAAGTGGCTGCACCAATCGAGGCTCTGGACTCCAACTCTACCCAATTGCCGTGTGTCGCAGAATCGGTAATCAAGGGCATCAAGCGAGCCGCTATTGCACTACGCGAAGCCGCCGAGGTTGCGAAGGACGGTGCGAAATGAAGCTCGAAGCCGCGTACAAAAAGCTCATGGAGATCGGGCGGCTCTACGAAGCCCACGCCAAGGCCCTACGAAAGACGCCCACCCCCAAGTACACCGCCTTCCGGTACGTCACCCGCAGCGAGGCCCTGCGCAACATCGCCGCGATCGTGGAGGGCATGGCGGCGATCGTCGAGGTGGCGCTGAAGGACCGCGAGGAATGGGCCGTCAAGATGTTCCAGAAGGCGGTCAAGAGGTACACCCGATGAGCGAGCAACTCCGCCAGGGCGTGATGGTGAGCGTGCCCGACCCGCCGCCGCAGCAGCCGCCGCCGCGGTGGCAAGAGCCGCGCGAGAAGGCCGTGCCGATGGCCATCGGGAAATTCCAGGAGTGCATGGACCGCCAGGTCCGCAACGGGTGCAGCGAGACGAACCCCAATAGATAGGACCATCATGGACGAGCTGCTCCAAAAGGAGGTCGCGGCCGGATATGCCCGCGGCTGGAGCTTCACCCCGCTGCGAGGCAAGGCCGCGTACCTGGACGCCTGGAACACCAGGCCCCGCGAGACGCTTCAGGAGGCCCTGGCCTGGGCCGCTGCCGGCAACGTGGGCCTGCGCCTGGGGCCCGCCAGCGGTATCGTCATCATCGACGACGACACCGGCGACTTTGCGCTACCCGTCTCCTGGACGATTCAGAGCGGGCGCGAGGGCACGTCGGGCGGCGGCAAGCTCCGCCGCAGCGTGCTGTTCAAGACGGCCGAGGGCTTCGCCAACTCGCCCAAGTACATCTTCGGCGGCAACCCGCACGTGGAATTCCTCCGCGATGGCCACCAGTCGGTCTTCGTCGGCTCGATCCACCCCGAGACCGGCACGCAGTACCGGTGGATGCCCGGGCGATCGCCGGCGGATATCCCCCTGGCCGAGCTGCCCCAGTACATCATCAACCTGGCCACCACCGGGACGATGGACGGGGCGCCGCCAGCCCCGGCCCCGCTGATGCCACCGGCGAAGGCCTCCGCAGGCCCTGCAGGCACGATCGCGCCCCCGGCCGACCCGCAGGGCGTCCAGGAGATCACGCCCGCATACGCCCGCGCCGTGCTGGAGCGGGAGTGCCGAGAGCTGGAGGCCATGCCCGCCAACAGCGGCCGCAACAACCGGCTCAACGTCGCCGCCTGGAACGTGGGCAGCCTGGTCCAGGCGGGCGCCCTCGGTGAGATGGAGGCCAAGGACGCACTGGCCGGCGCCGCCCAGCGCTGCGGCCTCGAGGACAAGGAGATCTTCGCCACCATCGAGTCGGGCTTCCGGACGGCGGGAAAGAAGAAGCGGGCGGTCAAGGTGAAGGCCGACGCCAAGCCGGCGGCGGCGCCCATGCCGGCCGGGGCCCTGGACGTGCTGCACCCTTCGTCGGTGGCCCGGGCGTACCTCGAGTACCACCAGCGGCGCGGCGAGGTGTGCAAGCTCCGCCGCCACCAGCAGACATGGCTGGTCTGGACGGGCAAGCTGTATTCGACCTTCGATCCCGACGATCTCAAGAGCCACCTGCGGGAGTACCTCGAGGCGGCACACCTGGTCAAGAACGGGCGCAAGGTGCACCCGTCGATCACGATCACCAACGAATCGCTGGCGGCGATGGAGGCCCTGTGCAACGTACGCACGGACCTGCCCGCCCCGGCATGGCTGGCGGAGGGAATATGAGCACGGCGGCAGATACGGTCATGGTCATTACCGAGCGGGAGCGGGCGATCCGATGGGCCCGCGGAGCGGAGATACGCGTTCGGCACGGGGGATGGACGGCCGCGGCCCTGGCGGAGTTCCAGGCGTGGCTGCGCAGAAGGATTGGATTAACCCAGAAGGAAGGAACACGGAATGAACTTCGATGAGTTGCGCAAGACGCGGGAGTGGCTGTCGGGCCCGATGCCCCCGGACTCGCTGCGGATCCAGATCGTCAAGGAAAACGGCCAGTTCAGCTCCGGCAGCACTTTGGAAATGGACTCGCTGTCGGCGCGGGACATGATCTGCCTGCTGACGGTCCTGCACGGGGTCTACAAGGCGGTGGCCCAGAGCTTCATCGGGCAGATCGCCGAAGACCTGGGATGGCCGGCGGACCTGGTGGCCCAGCACGTGGCGAACATGGTCAAGGGCGCCCCGGCCCGCGACTGCACCGCAATCTTCATCGACAAGGAGGACGGCCAGTGATCCGACTCCCCAAACCCATCCGCATCACGGCCGAGCCAGCGCCAACGACGGACGATGCCCCAGCGGCCGCTGCCCCAGACCTCGCCTGCCTGACCACGCCGGCCGGGCACGTCTTCACCGTCGCCCGCGGGCGGCTGGTGACGCACATTACGGTCAAGACGCACCTGGGCCTGGCGGTGTACGCGATCCCGACGCGGATGTCGCGGGCCCTGGCGGCGGCGATCCTGGGCCCGCAGGCCGCGGCCGACGCCGGCCTTGCCCCCGCGCCAGGCCACCGCCGGCAGATCCAGAAGGCGGAGGAGGCATCGGAGGCCTTCGACTACGACGCCGAGCTGGAGCGGCTGGACCAGCTCGACAAGGAGGGCGACGATGGCGCGGATTGAGCCTATCGAGATCGACCTGGAGCACCTGCCCGAGCCAAAGAACATCATCGCCTTCGACAACGGCCTGCTGGACATCTCGACGGGCGTCCTGTACCGCCACACGCCGCGGTGGTTCAGCCGGTTCTGCCTCGAATACGAGTACGACCCGGACGCCAAATGCGACTCGTGGCTGAACTGGCTGACGCAGGTGTCGCAGGGCGAGGAGGACTGGCTGAACTGCCTCCAGATGTGGTTCGGCTACCTCCTGGTGGCCGACACGAGCCAGCAGAAGCTGATGCTGCTGCACGGCCCGCCGCGGTCGGGCAAGGGCACCGTGTGCCGACGCATCCAGCACGTCATGGGCAAGCACAACTGCGTCTCGGTGACGATGGGCGACCTGGCCGTGCCGTTCGGCCTGGAGCGGCTGATCGGCAAGCTGGTGGCCATCGACGGCGACGTGCACATCGGCCGGCGCGACGACTCCAGCGCCATCCTGGGCATGCTCAAGAGGATCACGGGCGAGGACAGCGTCTCGATCCGCCTGCCCCACGCCGTGCACGCCCTGACCCACAAGCTCAATGTGCGGTTCACCCTGGCCGTCAACCGGCTGATGGACTTCCCCGACCCATCGGGGGCGTTGGCCTCCAGAACCATCGTCCTGCCCTTCCGCGAGTCCTTCGTCGGCCGCGAGGACATCACCCTGGACAAGCGTCTCGAGACCGAGGCATCGGGCATCCTGAACTGGGCCCTGGAAGGCCTGGCGATGCTCCGCAAAGTAGGCCGGCTCACGCAGCCGGAATCGGGCAAGGAGATACTCGAGGATTTTGCTCGGCTTTCATCCCCCGTCCGCTCATTCGTCAGCGACTGGTGCGAGTACCCGGCCTCCGGGAAAACCGTGCCGTGCATGATGCTCCGCAAGGCCTGGGAACTGTGGTGCGAGGTCAACGGACATGAGGTCGGAACCGTCAATCGGTTCGGCGAGAACCTCAAGAGCGCGTGCCCAGACGTGAAGAGGGTGCTTAGAGGGCCAAAGGTCAGCCGTGAAACTCAATACGAGAACATCCATCTCACGGATGAGACAATAAGCTTACTGCAGCAAAAGGGTTACGACATAACGACCCTCTATACGTGATCGGTTTGGTGTAACGAGTGTAACGTTACACTCCATCTGCACGCGTAGCGCGAGAGAGAACATGTCAGAGACAGGAACGATAAGTGATATAAAAGCAGGGGCTGCAACTCACGGTGTAACGTTACACTCGTTACACCAGAAGCCCGAGCTTTCGCGCGATGCCAAGGCCCTCCTGCGCCTCCTCCGCCATGGTCCCATCCGCTTCCACGATTGCATCGAGATCACCACGTCAGCCACCGCGTTCGAATCCATCATCCGCGACCTGGGGATTGCCGGCAAGAACATCGAACGCATCCGTCACCCGCTCGCACCCGTTTACGCCGATGCCAACGGGTTCATTTACTCACTCGTCAAGGCCAGCAC
This sequence comes from uncultured Planctomycetaceae bacterium, assembly GCA_964616985.1. Taxonomy (GTDB): domain Bacteria; phylum Planctomycetota; class Phycisphaerae; order SM23-33; family SM23-33; genus CAZTVF01. The sequence continues at coordinate 25,721 of CAZTVF010000048.1, read as the reverse complement.
CAAAAAAAGGAGTTCGCTCAATGGCCGAAAGACTCTCCGATGACGCCGTAGCCGTCGCCGCATGCCTATCGCCCAAGGTCGGGCAGCCCGTACACCTCATCGCACAGGACGCGTTCGGCAAGGCAGACGCCTGCACCAAGCACCGCGTGAAAGAGGCACTGGAGGAAATCCACATCGCCTACGGGCTCGATATCGACTTCTGGAACCAGCGACACGCGGGCTGGCAACGCCTCTACTCTGCCTGCCCCAGGACCTGGCCCCAGATGCAGCAGGTTCTTCGCAAACGCATGCAGGATGCGCCCTTTGACGTTGATTCCAGCACCGATTCAAGCGCCGAATAGCATCCAATGGGCAACAAGGGCCACAAACTCAACGCCAGGCAACGAAAGTTCGTAGCACTCGTAGTCCGCTACGGAAACCAGACAAAGGCCTACAAGGAGGCGGGTTACAACGCCAAGAACCCCTCGCTCGAAGCCTACCGACTTGCAAGACTGCCACTAGTCGCCGCCGCGATCCGGGAGACTTTGGACGCCGAGATCGGGGGCAAGGAGGGCCTGGAGAGCATCCTGCGGCGGCACTCGGCGTGCAACCTGGCGGACTTCGAGCCTTGGCTGCGCGGCGAGAAGACGCTGGCCGAGCTGCAGGAGGCCGGCGTGGATACGGGCCTGGTCAAGAGCTGCACGATCACGCCCAACCAGTTCGGCGAGTCTCGCCGACTGGAGCTGGTCGATTGCCAGTCGGCGGTGGCGCTTCTGGCCAAGCTGGGTGGCCACGTGGTCGATCGCCGCGACGTCACCAGCCGCGGGGCGTTGGAGACGGACCTGGCGGGCGCGACGGCCGAGGAGCTGCAGCGGCTCGCCCATGCCGCCGGCGACGCGCCAGGGGGGCAGGCATGATCGAGATCCCGACGATCGCCACGATGCCACGCACGATGCAGCTGCGCCTGATGGCGCGATGGGAGCTGGCGAGGCGCGACCCGATGTACTTCTTCCGCTACTTCGCCTTCACCAACAAGCCCGAGGGCCGGCTCAACGTGGTAACGCCCTTCCCCGCCGATCGGCCGCACATCATGCACCTGACCCGCCTGTGGCAGGAGAACCCGCTGCTGGCGATCTGCAAGAGCCGCCAGATGATCGTGACCTGGTGGGCGTCGGGCCTGCTGGTCTGGGATGGGCTCTTCCACGACAACCGGCTGCTGATGGCACAGGCCAAGCGGCAGGACGATGCCATCGGCGACGAGCACACGGGCGACGGACTGCTGGGCAGGGCCAAGTTCATGCTGCGGCACATCCCGCTGGCCCGCGCCCTGGGCGTCGAGGCCGACATCCGCTCGGACATGATCGTCTTCCCCCGCCGCCACAGCACCATCTGGGCCATCCCCCAGGGCGCCGCGATCATCCGCCAGCGCACCGCCTCGGGGATCGTCTCCGACGAGGCCGCGTTCCAGGAGGAGTTCGAGGACGCCGTCACCGCCAGCCTGCCGGCCGTGCGGTCCGGCGGGTGGTTCCTGGCGATCTCCACCGCGGACCTGACCGACGGCGGGTTCTTTCACCGGCTGGTCGCCGACCTGCCGGACCCGGAGTAGCACTTGGCCCTGACTGAACGCACCATCCTGATGCCCGGCATGTCAGCCTCGCCGACGCGGCGGGCCTTCGTCGCCGTGGACCTGGGCCCAGAGGCCGATCCCATCGCCCTGACGCCCGAGGTGCTGGACGGCGAGCGGGCCCGCCTGGGCTGCAGCCTGCAGGCGGACGGGACGTGGAAGCTGTCGTGGAAGTACCGCAAGGAATACCTCCGCGACTTCCAGGCCCAGCAGGGCCAGCCGGTCTTTGAGCCGGCGTGGCTGGACGCACTGGCCCCCGCCCTGCGAAACCCGCTGTACTGCATGGATCTGGACGAGAGCGGTCAGCTGACGCGGCGGGACCACGGCCGGCTGCGGGTGTGGATCGAGCCCAGCCACCAGCCGCTGGACATCCCCCGCGGCGCCGCCAGTGTCCTGTGCGGCTTCGGCATCGGGATGGACGTGTCGGAGGGCGTGGGCGACAGCGACTCTACCATCGAGGTGTTCCTGGGCTACAACTTCGAGCAGGCGGCCGAGCTGGCCGACAACCGGATCACGCCGACGGACCTGGGCCGCTTCGCCGCCGCCGTGGGCCGCTGGTACAACGAGGCGGCGATCTGCTGCGTCCGCAAGATGCACGGCCTGACCGCCCTGCGGGCCCTGGCCGACGAGTGCCATTACCGCTGCCTGTGGCATCACAAGCTCGCCGATCGCATCTACGAGTCACGCGCCGAGAGCCTGGGCTGGGCCCGGGGCGAGGCCTCCGACCCGCTGCTGTTCGGCCGGTGGGTGGACGCCGTGCAGTACGGGCAGGCGACGCTGCACAGCCTGGCCTGCCACCAGCAGCACCAGGCGTACATCTACGACGAGCGCGGGCGCATCACGCACCAGAAGCTGGCGCACCTGTCCCCGGAGGTCCGCCAGAAACACGGCGACATGGTCATCGGCTGCGCGCTGGCCCGCGTGGCCTGCAGCGATCTCCCCCGCTTCAAGGCGGTCATCGAAACACCCAAGAGCGGCATTCAGCGAGAGCTCGAGCGCCGCCAGCAAAAACGGAACGGAGTGTGGCGGTAATGGACATCATGGGCGGAATCAAGAACCTCGTGGGCCAGGTGGGCCAGATGGGCCGCAAGATGCTCGGCATGGGCGAGCCGAAAGGCAGCACGCCGGCGGCATCGCCCGGCGGCGACAGCCAGGCCCTGGGCCCGCTGTCACCCGACCAGCTGAAGCTGTGGAAGAACCGCATCAAGCGGGCGCAGGCGCACCACAAGGTCTACTGGTCCAGGGCCGATGACATTAAGGCCGAGTACCTTGGCCCCTGCGACGCCCGCTTCCAGGTGGAAGTTGAGCGCGAGGGCAAGCCGGTGAACCTGGTGGCCAGCTTCGTCAACACCGTCGGGCCCCAGATCCTGCCGGGCAGCCCCTGGCCGATCGTCGAGCAGCAGAAGCCCGGCGAGCAGTACCGCCAGGGCGCCAAGCTGCTGGAGGCACGCCAGAGGGGCGTGTTCGACCGGCCGGCCTCGTACGTCCACCTGCGGCGCGCGGTCTTCGACGCGTTCTTCCTCGCCGGCTTCGCATTGACCGGCTGGGAAGCCAACCGGTCCCGCAAGGTGGTGGCGGCGTCGGCCGATACGCAGACCCAGGCCGATACCCTGCCCGCGCAGGACAGCGAGGGCGGCCTGTCCTCGGCGGCCGACGAGCCCTTCGTCCGCCACATCCCCTACCGCGACATGATTATCGACCCCGACTCGATCCTGTTCGAAGACGCCCGGTGGTGCGGGTACCGCACGTTCAAGCGGCCCCTGGACCTGCGGGCCAACCCGCTCAACAACGTGCCCGAGGAGCTGCAGGGCAGCGTCCGCACCGACGGCGACGATGACGAGCGGGACGTGGACGATGTGCAGCGCGACAAGGCCGACGCCGTGGTGACGGTGTGGACGATCTTCTCCCGCGGCCGCAGCAAGGGCGAGGTCGAGGTGATTGTCTTGGCCGGGCCCAAGCACATCGAAATCCGGCACGAGTATGTCCAGATGGGCACGCCGGGCTTTCCGATCCAATGCCTGACCTATCACGACGTCGGGCGCCTGTTCCCCGCCAGCCCCGAACAGTTCTGGCTGGACCTGTCGGACAGCTTCAACGAGTTCGTCGCCGAGATGACCGAACGGGCGAGCCAGGCCAAGACCGTCACGGTGGTGCCGGATATCGCGGCGCGTGATTCGATCGTGAACGCCGCCGGCGGGACGGTCATCGTCCATCCGCAGTCGGACATGATCCACAGCGAACAGATCGGCGGGACGTCGCCCGAGACATGGACGGCGATGCAGGCCTTCGAGCGGCTGACGGACAAGATCTCCAGCCTCTCGGACTTCCAGCGCGGCGTCGGGGGCGCCGGCGGGCGCACGGCCACCGAGGTCTCGATGATGCAGCAGTTCACCCAGACCCGCCTGGGCGACATGCAAGGCGCGGCCAACCGCTTCCTGCGGTCGATCGCCGCGGACATGGGCGGGCTCCTGCTGACGCACCAGTGGGACGATGTGACGGTGAAACTGAACAACGGCGGCGGCAACGTAGAGTATGCGACGTTCAACAACTCCGTGGTTCCGGCCGAGCCCGACGCGTACGGGTACGACTTCGACGTGTCGGACCATACCCGGATCAACCCGGCCGTCCGCCAAAAGCGGGCGCAGGATCGCCTGGCGCTGCTGGCGGACCCCAACCTGCAGCAGCTGGCGGCAAACGAGGGCTTCCAGATCTCGGTGGTCGAGTGCCTGCGCGACCTGTTGGAGACCAGTGGCGAGCGCGACATGGAGCGGTACCTCAAGAAGTTGCCGACTCCGCAGGAACTGGCGGCGGCGCAGGTGCAGGACGCCCAGGACTAGAACCAGAGCATGCTGGCGGGCCAGACCGAGGCCGTCGAGCCGACCGACGATCACCGGATCCACGCCAAGGTGCACCAGCCGGCAGCGGATGACGCCCTGGTGGCCGAACACCTCGCCGAGCACTACGGGTACCTGCAAAGCGGGATGGCGGGCGGGGCGCCCGGGATGCCGGCGGCGGGCATGCCGCCGATGCACTCCGGGCCCGCACAGGCCACGCCGCCCGGGATCGAAACGGCGGGCGAGGCGCAGCTGGCCGGCGCCGCCGGGAGGGTATCGTAATGCCGTTCTACAGCTACCGGTGCGGCCACTGTGACAAGCTCCTCGAGGAGTTCCGGGCGATCGCCGACCGGCATAAGCCCAAGCTGTGCCAATGCGGCGGGCTGTGCGTGCGGGACTACGGCAGCGAGGGCATCATCGTCCACGGCAACCCCGAGATCACCCAGCACGACATGGACGTCCAGGTCGCGCAGATCCGGACGGGACAGCAGGTCCAGAACCCGGTGCTGTCGCGATCGTTGGCCCGGGTGGACGGCCTCCGGAAGGTGAAGGCCAGGGACGGGAAGATCTACGCCGCCTTTCGCACCCGCGGCGAGCGAAAGCGCACGCTGGCCCGAATGGGGCTGGAATAGACCCAAAAAGCATCCAACATGCGGATGCTCGGAAAATCGTTGTTCGGCTCTTGCGTTCCGTGCCAGACTGTCACCGTTGAGCCAGGAAACCCGACAGCCAGGAGAACGCGACGATGGGTAATGCCGACAACAAGACCGACAAGAACCTCGCCAGGCCGCACTTCTTCTGCCCTGCGTGCCAGGCCGCTGTGCCGGCCGAGCAGCTGGGGCCCGGCCGCATTCACCTGGAGCAGTACGGCGGGTGCGGCAAGCGCGTCAACGTCGTGGGGCGTGCCGCCGACGCGCCGGCCGGCACCCAGCCGATGACGGATGATCACATGCGCCTGGTCCAGGCCCACAAGGAGCTGATGGCCCAGAACGCCAAGCTGGAGTCCGAGTGCGAGCGGCTCCGGGGCGAGCTGGCCAAGGCCCGTTCACCCAAACCCGCCGCGCCTGCCAAGGCGTAGCGCTGCAGCCAGGAAAGGCAACTGAATCATGGCCGAAGAGACGAATAAAGCGATCGAGGACGAAGACACCGAGACGGACTTCTCGGAGGCCCTGGGCGCCAGCTTCGACGCCGATGCATCGGCGCCTGCGGGCGACGAGGCGGCCAGCGGCGACGCGGCCGCCGCCGAAGCGGAAGCCCAGCCCGCCGCGCCGGCCAAGCCCGCGGCCGAGGCGGCTGCCGGCGCCAAGCCCGCGCCCCAGGCGCCGGCGGCGATGACGCCGCAGCAGATCCAGGAGCGTACCCAGCAGCTCCAGCAGCAGGAGCAGTACCTGGGCACCGTTTCTCAAAACCTTCAGCGTATCCTGTCGAACCCGCAGTTCCAGGCCGCTTACGAGATGGTGAAGTCCGGCAAGGTCGCCGGCGGACAGGCGGACCCGAATGGGCCGTCGAAACCCCCGCAGGCCACCGCGCAGGGCGGAACCGATCCGCTGGCGAACTTCAAGCCCGAGACGGAGAACGAACGCGTCCTGGCTGACATGTTCCGCCAGCAGTCCACGGAGCTCCAGCAGCTCAAGCAGTCGCTGGGGCGGGTGGACACGCTCGACCAGCAGCTCCAGAAGCATGGGCGTTTCGTGCAGGAGCGCGAGACCGAGCGGACGGACGCCGAGATCGACCGCACGATCCAGGCGCTCAAGGCGGACTTCCCGGACGTGCTGGGCGACGAGGCCAAGGTCAACGAGGTGATGCTCGAGGCCTCGACGGTCATGGCCGGCGCCCTGCAGAGCGGACGGCAGATCCCGCTGAAGGAGGCGATTGCCCGCGCCTGCCGCATCGTCGGATTCGATGCGATCCAGGAACGGGCGCGCCAGCAGGTGCAGGGCAAGGCTCGCAGGGCCGCGTCGGCCGCTGTCGAAACGCCCGCGCCTGGGGAGAGCCCCGAGGGCGATAGCCTGGAGGCCCAGCTCGCCCGCAGCTTCGACGACGCGGCCGGATAGCCGCGTCCAAAACCATCAACACGAGGTAAAACACCATGGGTGTGAATGTTTCCAAGATGCTGGATGCACTGGCCACCACGCTGGCGCAGTATCCCAGCAAGAAGTACCGCAACATGCTGGTCCGCCAGTCGTACGTGTTCCGCGAGATGCTCCGGGGTCTCAAGCCCAAGGAGATGTCGGGCACCAAGGCGGTCTTCAACGCCATTATCTGCGGCGACAGCGGCGACACGAACCACGACGCCACCGTGACCGGCTTCGGCCGCTACGACGGCGCGTACGACAAGATCCCCGTCAAGGCCGCGTCGTACATGACCCAGGGCGAGATCGCCTGGGCCAGCTACATTGGCCACTGGTCCATCAGCGAGAAAGAGCTGATGATGAACGGCGGCAAGGAAGGCTACATCGACCTGGGCAAGGCGACGCTCGAAGGTTCGATGACCCGCCTGGCCAACATCCTCGAGGATGAATGGTGGGCGACGGACACGTACCTGCTCCAGAGCGCGGCCGCCCCGGCGATCGTGGGCCCCGAGTACTGGATCACCGACGACGGCTACCATTTCGCCGATCCAGGCGGAACGCTGGGCCTGGAAGTCGGCGGGATCAACCCGGCCGATTCGGCCTACAACGATGCCGCCGGCCGCAACCGGTGGCGCAACCAGTTCCAGCAGATCGGCACTCCCAACGAGCTGCCCGACGCGATGGACAACCTGTTCCTGGACTGCGGCTTCAAGGCCCCGCCGGACGTGACGCTGAACACCGATCCCACGACCAAGCGTCAGAAGATCGTCTTCAACAAGAACGGCTTCAAGTCGTGGAAGAAGCTGATGCGCCGGCTGAACGAGCCGTTCAACGAGACCAACCCCACCTTCAACAACGTGAAGGTCGAATGGTCCGACTCGATGAAGGCCCGCACCGACGGCACCAACCAGGGCATGTTCTTTAACCTGGACACCTGGGCCGCCCGCGTGGCCGCCGGCAAGGACTTCTCCCGTACGCCGGTGCGCACCCCCGACGGCCAGCCCAGCGTCCGCATGCAGTACTTCGAGCTGTGGCCGGCGGTCTGGTGCGAGGATCGGCGCCAGAACGGCAAGGTCTTCGGCTTCGGCAACGAACTGGTCGAGGGCTAAGCCCCGGCATCACCACCTTCAACCTTGAAAGGGAAGGCGCAGCATGAGAAACGCTGAATTCCAGACCCCCTCGGGTCTTCGGGCGAAACTGGGCATCCGGCCCAAGAGCATCAATATCCCGGTCCGCAACGCGGGGGCCGAGATCAAGAACGGCGCGATCCTCGTCCTGGATCTCGCCAGCATGGCCGCCAGCGCCGCCGATCCCGTCGGCGGGCACGACATCTACGTCACCACGTCCACCACGGTCGGCGACAAGCTGACCTGCGGCGTGGCGCGTGGGACGATCACGGCGGCCGCCGCAGGCGGTAAGGGCTTCATGTGCATCGAGGGCGCGTGCGAAGTGGCCCTCAAGGGTGCGAGCGTCAACATCGCCCGCGGCGACATCATCACCACCGGGGCGACCGCCGGCTACGGCTACAAGGCCGACGGCGTCTCGGGCCAGCGCGGCATCGGGTTCGCGATCGATGCGACCACGGCCGACTCGACGCTGGGCACCGACTCCAGCCTCAAGACGGTCTACGTGAGGTCGGCCTACGACTTCACGATGGTCGGCGTGACGGCCTCGGCCGAGGAGCTCAACTTCCTGGACACCAGCGTGGCCGGCACGGCCGTTGCGTCCAAGGCCCTCGTGCTGGGTGCCGACAAGAACATCGATACCCTGGCGATCGCCGACGGCGGGCTCAAGCTGGGCGCCGGCGCAGGCACTGCCGTCACCGCGACGGCTGCGCAACTCAATCGAACCGCCGTCACGACGGCAGGCACGGCCGAAGCGTCCAAGGTGGCGGTGCTTGGCGCCAACAAGAACCTCGATACTCTCGTCGTCGCAGACGGCGGGTTGTATCTGGGCGCTGGCGCCGGTACCCAGGTGAACGCCACCGCCGCCGAGCTGAACACGCTGGACAACTCGGCCAACACGCAGGCGATCACCGAGGCCGTCGCGATCACGCTGTCGGCCTCGCAGGTCAACCTGACCCCACCGGCGGGCAACGGCACGTATGCCGTGACCCTGGCGGCGCCCACCCTGGCCGAGGCCGGCCAGATCAAGCGCATCACCATGACCACCACGGACGGGACCGGCGCTGTCACGCTGGCCTTGACCAACGTGGTCGGACAGTCCGGCGGCACCGGGGCGTCGTTTGACGCCGCCGGCGAGACGCTGATCCTCCTGGGCAGCTACGGCGGCGCCACGGCGACCCGCAAGTGGATCGTGCTCAAGGAAATCGGCGTCACCCTGGCGTAACTTCATTCTCCATCCAACGAGCAAAGGAAATAGCACATGAACAAGCAGAACAACGGGTTCACCGCGACGCACCCTGGCATGACGGCCCGGGCGGTCGCCGGCGTGGAGGATATCGTCGAGTTCATCGACGACTTCAACGCCACCAGCGTCTCTTCCACGGACAACCTCCTGCCGTGGTTCGCCACGGTCAACAGCGGCACGGCCGCCATCGCCGACGATGGCCCCGGCGGCCTGCTGAAGATCACCACGCACACCACGCAGAACAACGTGGTGAACGTGCAGCAGCCGGGCGAGGCGTACAAGCTCGCCGCTGGCAAGCGCGTGTCCTTCGTAGCTCGCCTGGCCCTGGCGGACGCCGACAACGAGGCTGTGTTCGTCGGCCTGTCGATCACGGACACCGCGATCCTGGACGCCGACGCCAGCCCCGTCGGCCAGGGCGCCGTCAGTGACGCCGTCGGCTTCGTCTGGACCGGCGCGGCCCTGTGGGCCGTGGCCTCCAAGAACGGCTCCACCGCCTGGATCTCCAAGGTGGTGTCGGTCGAGACGCTGGCCGATGACGTGTACGTCGAGCTGGAGTTCCACTTCGACGGCGCTGGCCACATCGTGTTCCTGGTCGATGGCATCCAGGTCGCCGAGATCACCGACACGGCCGCGACCGTGACGCTGTATCCCGACGACGAGGCGCTGACGCCGACGATCGAGGTCCAGAACCTCGAGGCCGGCACGGTGGCCAACATCGCCTACGTGGACCGCATCGAGGCGTACCAGGAGCGGTAATCGAACGGGTGTTCCTTTCCTGGCAGGGGCGGTCGGCAGAGATGTCGGCCGCTCCTGCTGGAGGGGTTTTGCCAACAGGAGCATGCCATGAAGCAGGTTTCCCAGCCGATTCCCGACGGAGCCTCGCTGTTCCGCAATCCGTCCGTCATCGTCGCCGTCGCCGGTACCACGTCGATCGGAGAGATCTCCGTGCTCGGGTTGAACCAGGTCGTTTTGCGCCTGGCCAACGCCGCCGGTGGCGGGGCCCTGGACGCCCTGACGATCCAGTACCAGTACCACCCGTCGGGCGACTTCGTCACGATGGTATCGACGGCGGCGAACTACACGACCCCCAACTGGCCCGTCATCAAGGCCTCGGCGGACCTGACGACGCTGGCGGCCAACGGCAGCGGCTATGTTGTGCTGGACGTCGTCGGCATCTACAAGGTCCGCATCCTGGCGTCGGCCAACACCGACCCGGCCACCGTCACGCTGGAAGGCGGCGCAGCCATGGGGCTGTCCGATTCCGGGGGCGCGGCGATGGCCACCGGGGCCGGCGCCGTAAGCGCGACAACCCAGCGCGTCACGCTGGCCAGCGATTCGCCGGGCGTGGCGAACCTGGCCCGCATGGCCGGCGGAAGCCTAGCACTGACCGCGATCACGAAGGACACATGGACCGCCATCACGCCAAGCAAGGCATCGCTCCTCGCCGCCATGTCCACGTCCAGCGGTGACAGCTGGTCGATCGAGGTTTGGGCCGCGACGTCGGTTGCTGGCGCCAACCCCGTCGCGTGCCTGAATGGTCAGACCATGGCGCAGGCCAAGAGCGTGGCCGTCTCGCCTGGCACGTACAAGCCGGCTGGCGACCTTTACGTGGCGTCCATTGGCGTCGTCATCCCCGCCAACGCCACGCACATCCTGGTGCACGAGCTGACTGCACCGAGCGGAACCGCAACCTACTCGATCGTCGGGGTGTGATGGCCACACTACGCGACAAGCTGACGCGGCACGCGAGCAACCCCATCATCGGGCACATCACCGGCAGTCCTGCGCGCCAGGAGCCCAAGGTCCTGGTGCACCCCACGCTCAACGAGCTGTGGATGTACTACGTCCAGGGCTTCGACCGCTCGGTGATCCGCCGGGCCACGTCGGCCGATGGCGACACGTGGGTCGATCAGGGAGTCGCGCTTTCCCCCTACATCGACGCCCTGTACTTCGCCGGCCACCATCGCGTGGTGTACCACGACGGGACGTGGTACATGTTCTGCATCAACTGTGGCGTGTACTCTGCTGCCACTAGCACAGATGGCGTCACGTGGACGCCAGTCACCGGCACCATCGCCGGGTCAGATCCACTTGGCGAGGACCCGGAGATCCCGTGGGAAGTGATGTTCGAGGATGGGTGGGACGAGGAGCCGCCGTTCAATCCCAATCACTGGTCGAGCCCGATGTTCGACGCCAATGGCCAGCCGATCTGGTGGAGTGAGGCGTTCATGCAGGAGGGCGATGAGCCCTACGCCCCCAGCGGCCACACCCGCCACAACGATTACCTCATCCCGCTGGTGCCCCGCGCCGCGGCGGGCAACTGGCCCGAGGAGATCGGCAATACCTGGGCGACGGCCGAGGGCGGTAAGTGGCAGATCATCCTGGAGGGCAAGGACGGCTCCAAGCCGTACGCCCCCTGGCGGATGAGCTACTTCGAGAGCCCCTCCTTCGGCCCGGGCCTCACGCCGCTGGCGGCCATGCAGCAGCTGGCGACGGTTTCCGGCCCGTGGACAGACCTTAATGCCGACGATGTTGGAGTATCCGGCGGGCCGTTCCTGTTTCGGCGTGGCTCTACCTGGCACATGTTCTACCACGCCTCGACCGTCAACGCCGCCACGCCGACGACGATCCACCACGCCACGGCCGCCTCGATGGGCGGGCCTTGGACGCCGGACGCCGACAATCCCGTGATCGACATCGGCGTGGATATTTCAGCGTTTGCCGCCGTCCAAGACCAGATCGCAGACGTGAACATCATGGAGTTTGCCGGCAAGGTCAGGGCCTACTGGAACGCGATGGCCAACAACGTCGGGGCCGGCAACATCAACCAATCGACATTCGAAGGCACAATGGCCGAGTTCCTGGACGAGGCGGCATTGACCAGCGGGGCGAGATTCCTGCTTCTGGGAGTATAGCCATGGCACTTGTCCGCTCCGGTTGGATCAACACGGCACAGAACCCCGACACGCAGGTCGGGTCGAATCCGAATGTCTACTGGCTGCTGATGTCCGATTCGCTGAATCAGCATGTCCAGCGAACCAGCCCCATCAAGGGCGCCAAGCTCCGCATGACGAACACCGGGGCGGGCGGTTCGCAGGTGACGGGCCTGTTTTTCATGACGCTTCGCCGCACGACCGGCACGACGTACACCATCATCGCCCGCTCGCCGGAAATCACCAGCGGGTTCTCCGACGCCGAAAAGACCTTCGACTGGTCGGCTACACCGATGACTGGGCACCTGGCGACCGACATCTTCGCCGTCGCGGTCAAGACCACCGGCTACAGCGTGGTGGGCATCCTGAACACCTCGCACGTGCCGGTATCGAGCACGATCGACTCGGCGGCCCGCCTGCGGTGGAACGCCGGGGCATCGGGCGACTACGCCGCCAGCTACACGGCCGGCTCCACCGTCAACTGCAACGGCGGCGGCTCTGCGTTCTGGGTCATCGAAGCCTCGCCACTGATGGACCCGCCGGAAGTGATGATTGTTGGCGACAGCATCAGTGAGGGCTCGCCGGTCAACTACTCCTACCGGAGCCCATCGCTGGTCAAGGACCCGCTGGGTGCGTATGCCGGCGTTCTGTACCGCGACCGATTGGGTATGACGATGGAAGTGGCCGGCAATACGCAGGGCTCGAACAACGCCAACGAGGTCTTGAGCGGCGACATGGACGCGATCTTCTGGGCCAAGACGCCCCGGCAGGTCCACGTTCACGTCGGCGTCAACGACATCGCGGACTTCTGGGGCTGCGGACAGCCGGCCAACTGGTACGGCTCCGCACGCGACATCTGGACTACCGAGCACCCCGAGGTCTACCCATCCGAGGCACAACAGACGCAGTCGATCGCCGATCACCTGTTGAAGCTGGACGCGATCCTCGCGGAGATTCGGGCGAACGGCGCGAGCATGCTGATCGATGACATCTTCCCCTGGACGGGCAATGGCGGCAACACGACCGGCAGCGACATTCTGAACCGACTCCACGATCGATGGAACGTCGCCCGCGAGGCATGGGCCGCGGCGAACGGCGTGTTCTACATGACCGCCCGCGAAGCCCTGGGCAAGGCCCGCACGGTCGCCAAGACCGGCGATCCTGCACCGCCGGCGGGCAACCTGTGGGACTTGCAGGCGGCATATCAGGCCGCGGACAACCTGGGCGTGCATCTAACTCTGGCTGGGTGCCAGGCGGCGGCGAACGCATTATTGCCCAACTTCTGCCGCGGCGCCCGTGCCCTGGTGCTGGGACTTTAATCAACAAGGAGCAGCGGTCATGGCAGAGCCCGAACCGTCCGCAACGCCAATGTCGTCCACCCTGGGCCAGATGGCCGTCGCGGTGCTCAAGTACTTTGACATCCCCGCTGGGGCATCCGACATCGCCGCCGGCGGCGCCTCCAACGCTCTTTACACCGACGCCAAGGGATGGGTGAACGCGGCGGCGCAGGAAGTGGCGGACTTCGCGCCATGGCCCTGGCTGCAGCGGTCCTTCCAGGAGATCACCGTCGAGGCCGGCGAGTACACCGCCGCCCTGCCGGACGATCTGCAGCGGCTGACGACGGACCCGTCCTACGAGGATTACCCGGTCCTTATGGAACCCATCTCGATGCAGCAGCTGCAGCAGCTCCGCGCGGCCAGCACGCTGCCGGGCATTCCCCGCGCCGTGGCGATCGCCTACGACGAGGAGGCCGGGACAAAGATGCTGGTGCTGTGGCCGGCGGCCCAGGTGGAGCGGACGCTCACGATTTCCTACATCCGCTACCTGCCCATGATGGAGGATGACGACGAGACCCCGGCCTGCCCGCCCAACCTGTGGCGGGTGATCCAGATCGGGGCGATCGCTCACGCCGAGGCGATGCACGAGCGGCTGTGGGACGGCCCCGCGCGCAAGCAGTTCGAGATCGAGAAGGCCAGGGCCTGGCAGGCCGCCGGGGCGGCCGGCGGCGCCGACGGCGTTCCGCTTCGCAGGCACCGCCGGTACCTGCGCAGCGGCGATGTGACGCGTCGGACACTCAACATCGAGGCGACGGGGCAACTATGAGCAAGCTGCGATCCTTCGTCCTGCGCGGCGGCGGCAAGGGCCTGGTGCTCCAGATGGACCCCCAGGACGATCCGCCCGAGTGCATCCGCGACGGCTGGAACGTCGTGATCGACCAGCCGGTGAACACGATCTCGCGCCGCGCCACGTTCGAACGCTACAGCCCCACCGCCGACCGCGTCGGCGGCGAATCGCCCTACCTTGGGCTCATGGGCAACAACAGCTTCGACCACTCGGCCGAGGTGGTCATGCTGGCCCCATGGATCCGCCGCGACGGGACAAGGCTGCTGGTGGCCATCGTCCGCACGGGCAACGACACCGACGCACGCCTGTACTGGAACAAGCCAGATGACAACGCCCTGTTCACCGAGGCCATGGACATCGGCGAGGAGCCCGCGCCGGCCACGTTCAGCGTCTCGGGCGAGTACCCGCCCACCTTCGCCGTCTACAACGACCTGATGTACATCGCCACCGGCAGCGACGACGCCCGGTCCAACATCGTCTTCGACGGGACGCATGTCCTGACGCACGCGGGCCTCAATGCCCCCACCGGGGCCCTCACCGTGACCGACGGCAACGAGGGGCACGTGCCGGCCGGCAGCCACAGCTGGCTGTACACCTTCTACGACACCCGCACCGGCACCGAGAGCCTTCCGTCGCCCGCCACGGCCTTTACGGCCGCCGGCGACAAGTGCGCCAGTTTCGACGATGCCGACGAGCTGGACGCATCGGCCGACCGGTACCGGCTCTATCGCACCGCGGTGGACCAGACGGTCTACCAGCTGGTGGGCGAGTTCGAGACGCTGGGCACGGATACAGACAACATTTCCGACGACGAGCTGGGCTACGACGCGCCGCCGGCGGCGGGCGGGGCGCCATTCACCTGCCGGTTCAACCTCGCCCACAAGGGCCGCGTGCTGTGGGGCGGCAAGACGGACCCGACGGGCCAGGAGGAGCCAAACCTGATCTGGGTTTCGGAGCCCGGGCACCCGCTGTCGGTGGACCCGCTGTCGGCCGTGGCGGTGGAGAGGGACGACGGCGACGAGCTGATGGGCGGCGTAGTCCTGCTGGAGCAGGTCTTCGTCTTCAAGCGACGCCGCATGTACCGCCTGGTGGAGGATGTCGATTTGCTGTACCGGATCGAGCCGTGCATGCGGCTCGGGACGCCCTCGCCGGCCACGGTGGTCACGTTCCGCAACCGCCTGCTGTTTTTGTCCGAGGACGGGATCATCATGTCCACCGGCTGCTCTGTGGACAATGTCGCCGACCAGATGCTGCACGAGGTGTTCCACCAGCCCACCGACGCCCAGATCATCCGCTTCGCTTACACCAACGAGACCGAGGCCGGGCAGACGATGCAGTTTCGCGTCTCGTTCTACAGCGACGCCGAAAAGGAATCACTGGTGCTGGCCAGGACCAGCGAGACGGGGGCCTGGACGCTCGACAGCTCCGCGGCGACGGCGTTTGCCTCGGGGGTTGACGTGGCGGCCGGGCAGACGGTTCGCATGACCCTGGACGCCAGGGCCGAGCTGTCGGCCGGCTGCACGTACTACGTCACGATCGAGGCCTCCGCCGACGGCGGCGCGACCTGGGGCGATGCGATGGACTACTACTCCACCGGGTACGTTCCGGACATCGCCTTCGCCTTTGAAACGTCGATCAACTGGGGCGTGGCGGAAAAGTTCTTCGCCGTCCACCGGCCGCAGGCTAGCGAGTACTGGTGCTTCGTCGCCTCCAACGACTCCCAGAAGATCGACACGGCATGGGTGCTCAATTACCAGACGGGCGCCCTGGTGCGCCACAGCCTCATGGCGGCCAGCGGGTGCGTCTACAGCGACGATGATGATCGGCAGAAACTGCTGCTGGCGGACTACGACGGCGTGGTCTGGCAGGAGAGCAACGGCGGCCAGATCGAGCGGGACCTGGGCGACGGGCAGACGCTCGTTCGCAACGGCCGCGGCGATCTTGGCGGGACAACCGGCAGTTGGATACTGACCGACAACACCGCGGCCTGGCCCACCGGCGGCACGGCCACCAAGGGCCTGCGCGGCGGGCAGGTGGTGCTGGTGGATGCCCTGGGCATCCGCTACACCGGGATCATCCAGGACACGCTTAGCAGCACGCAGATCGTCATCAGCACCTTCCTGCAGGGCCGCGTTCCGCCGCCGGGTGCGGTCGATTACTACATCGGCGGCATGGACGCCTATTTCCGTACCCCCTGGCTGGATCTCGAGGACGGGGTGCACGCCAAGCAGGTGAAGGCACTGGACGGGCATGTCGAATCGACCGGCGACGGCGTGACGATCGACCTGTTCGCCGCCGACAGCCCCTCGGAGCTGACGCTGGCCAACTCTGTGACGTGGCGCCGCTCCCGCGTGGCCATGGCGGCCGATGCGCGGGGCCCGCTGCGGGCGCCGATCTCCGGACGCGGGCGGTTCATCGCGCTGGCGATCGGCAGCGTCTCGGCCGGCAGGGCCTTCTGCGTTCAGAGCTACGGCGTGCGATTCCTTCCGAC
Organism: uncultured Planctomycetaceae bacterium; assembly: GCA_964616985.1. Taxonomy (GTDB): domain Bacteria; phylum Planctomycetota; class Phycisphaerae; order SM23-33; family SM23-33; genus CAZTVF01. The sequence continues at coordinate 9,294 of CAZTVF010000048.1, read as the reverse complement.
GGGGGGCACGCGATGATTACCAAGATCGCCATGCCGTGCCAGCCGCCGGGCGACGATCCGAATATCCAGGCCCTTTACCGGATGATCCAGCAGCTGGCCGAGAACATGCGCCAGGGCATCCAGATTTCGGACATCCGGCAATTTGCCGAAGGCGATTCCGAGCAGGTCATCGTGATCCAGCCCAGGAGCACCGGGCCGGGCGGCGGGGGCAACACGGCCGTGGCGAAGACGCCCGCGCAGATCGGCGCCGGGCTCCCCGAGCCGACTTTGCTTCCGGCGGTCCTCATCACCAAGGCCGACGGGACGCGCCAATGGCTGCACATCAGCGCCGGGCAAGGCATCTTTGCCGACCCCTCCACCGGCGTCCTGTCGTCCATGTACCCGGGGATGATCTGATGGCCTACACCCACGACCCGCCGACGGCGAGCATCCCCGTGGGGTACCAGGACGCCCTGGAGACGGTCCGGGCGGTGAACCTGCGACGCGCGGTCACGGGCCTGGCGGCATTGACCGAGCCCGTCCAGGTCGCGGCCACCGGCGTCCTGGCCAACTCGGCCGTCAAGCTGTCGTGGTGGCAAGGGCTGCACGACAGCGTGGTGCTCGAGGGGACATGGCCATGGGTCCGGACGCACTCCCTCAGCGGGGTCGCCTACGAGCCCTCCGACTACGCCACCACTTTGGACGGCGAGTTTCCCCTGTGGACGCTGGACGACGCCCTGGCGGTTGCCGGAATCCCCGACGGCGTCCGCCGGCTGAACCAGCACGATGCCAAGCCGTCTGACTGGAACGATTACAGCGATGCGGCATGGTCCTACGGCCCGCCCCAGGCGGGCGACGTGCCGGGTCCGTGGATCCTGGAGGACCTTCGAAAGCTCATCGCACTGCAGCGGAGGATACTGGCGTCCAGCGTGGTCTTGCACGTCCGCTCCCGCAAGTTCGGGTCCGGGTCCAGCGCCCGCAGCGACTGGACGCCGCAGCAGAACTTCGACAAGGCCCTCGCCGACGCCCAGGCGGCATGGGCGGCGGCCGGTGCGGTGGGCGCCGGCGCGACGTGCTACGCCGCCAATACCGGCTTGAGCTACTCGTTCAACGTGCAGGCCCAGCGCGCGACCTTTTACGTCACCGCCTCGGTGGCGGCCAACCCCGCCGCGTCCACCTGGTACGCGTACGTGCGCACGAACATGCCGGGATGGCCCGCGGCGGCCGACGACCGGACCTTCGACGTCATGGGCGACATCGGCGGGGCTACTGCCGGCGGGGTGCTGATCGCCGAAACGATCTCGGTGGCACAGGGCACGCTGACGGCGACGACGGCCGACATCGGCGACGCGGGCCTGGCGTTCCCGACGGCGGTGGCGATGCCGGCGACCAGCGCGGCCCGCGGGTACCAGCCGTCTGCCGTGGCGGTGCTGGTGGATTACGGGGCCCCGTGAGCATCCTACTTGCGGATGCCTGGAAAACAGCGGACGCGATGTTGCGAATCCGGTAAACCTTGGAGCTGGAGACATAGACCATGGGCACAGGATCAATCTTTGACACCAGTGACGGATATTTCCAGTCCTCCGGGAAAGTTTATGGGCCCGGCGATGCGGGGCTCACCGAAGCCCAGCGGATCGCCAAGTACAACCTCGGCGGCATCCTGGAACAGCAGAAGCGCAACCAGACGCGCCTGGACGAGATCTTCGCCGCCCGCCAGGCGTACCCGGCGGCGCTGGCCGCGGCCAACAACAGTCCGGCCGGCAAGGGCGTGACGCAGCTGTCGGCCGACGTAGCGGCCAACCCCGTCTCGATCAGCGACTCGGTCAAGAGCAAGATCACCGGGGCCGAGAGCGACCAGGCCCTCCGCGGCTACAGCCAGGGCCGGATGGCCCTCAACAAGGCCCTGGCGTCTGCCGGGGCCCTGGACTCGCCCCAGGGGGCGGCCAAGGGCGTGCAGATGGCCACCGAGCTGGGCGGGCAGCTGGGCGGCATCCGGCGCAACGCGGACATCCTGCAGGCCACCACGAACCACAACGACCGTATCGGCTCGCTGAACGCACTGGCAGGCGTGCAAGGCCAGCAGGCAAACCAGGGGTTCACCGCCGCCGCCGGGACGCTGTCGGCACAGAAGCAGTTCGCCATTCCCGACTTTGAGGGCAACATCGGCCCGGCAAACGGGACGCAATTCAACTCGACCGAGGACTGGAACAACTACGCCCAGCTCGCCAACCGCCTTCGCTCCAAGGCCTCGGGCGGTACCTACGGCGGCGGTTCAAACGTTTCGACGGCCGTGTAGGCCAAAGGAGTCCACATGACCAGCGTATACGCAGACCCGTTGCTTTCGAACAGTTACCAGGATGTCCTGGGCCTGGCGCGCAAGTACGGGATCAACACGCTCGACAACCCCGCCGCCGGGGCCCCCGCTTCAAAGCCGGCCGCTTCGGGCGCAAGCCCGGACTACAACATGGACTGGTCTCGCATGACGCCGGCCGGCGCGAGCGAACCCCCCGCCTCGGCGCCCGTCGGGGCGCCCGCACCGGGCCAGGGGCGCCAGCAGCTCCGGGCGGTGATGGGCACCGAATCGGAGAAGACGCTCATGCAGCGCGAGTCCGTGCGTCCCGACCAGATCCGCGGCCCGGCGGCGCGCGAGGCGTACGGCAAGACGGTGGAGCAGGACCGAACGATCCGCAACAACCAGTTCGGGCCCGGCGTCGAGACGGCGCAGAAGATCAACTCGCAGACCGACGTGGCCAACGCTCTCCGCGCCAAGAAGCTCGCCGACCTGGGCCTGGACCCCAACAGCACCATGACGGGCGCCGAGCTGGAGAAGGCGTGGAACGACCGGTTCGCACCCTCGAACAACGCCCCGGTCAAGCGATGGTCGCCGCCTGCGGACAACACCGTGCCCCCAGGCCAGCCGGGCGTGGTCAACCAGCAGAGCATCAAGGACATCGACGCGGCCGAGGCGCAGCGTCAGTCGGAGCAGATGCGAAAGCGTTCCGAGGACGCGAAATCCGTCCTGGAAAAGAAGGTGTACGGCACGAACCCGATGATGGACTTCATCAACAACCCTGCCAGCGAGACGGCCAAGTCGCGGTACCGCCAGTGGCTGGTGGGCCAGGGCGTGGCGGACCCCGACGCGATGATCCAGCGGGTCGTGGACATGCAGGGCCGATAACAGGAGACGAACACCATGCAGCCGATGCAGCTTTTGAACCCCAAGCTCTCCGCCCGCGAGAACCTGATCCTCGCGGGGATGGCCAACAACTACGTCAACGACCTGCAGGGCGGTGGCGAGAACATCGACGCGATGAACCAGACGTACGGCCAGCTGGCCAACGGCCGCCAGGCCCTGCTGGGCCAGCTGATGTCCAACCGGCACGATGCGGACATGTCCGATCGCCAGTTCGAGCAGAAGAAAGAGACGCTGCCGCTGGAGCTGGCGGCCAAGAGCTCTCCGGAGGTCCTGGGCTCGGGCCTGTTCGACAATGCGATGGACCGGTTCATGAACCCCGGCGGTACCGCCCCGCGCCCGGCGCCGGCAGCCGCGCCGCCCACCACGCCGCCGGCGGCACGCGTGGTGAATGACGTGCCCGACCTGCCCATCGGGCAGGACCTGTCCAAGGGCGCCCCGGCAGCGGCGCCCGCGCACCGTGGCAGCCGCTACTTCCCCGACCCCCGCCAGAAGGCGGTGAAGGACGCGGCGGTGGCCAGCTACACGCAGAAGGCCCTGAACCCCAACGAAGACCCCGACATCCAGCAGTACTACCAGAGCGTGGCGGACATGCTGGCGGCCGGCGGCGACGTGTCGGACATCCCGCAGATCCCCAAGCCCGGCAGGCTGCAGCTCCGCGAGCAGCTGGCAGGCAAGCAGCGCGACCTGGAGATGGGCGCGGCGGCGGCCAAGACGGCGATTCCCACGGGTGGAACAGAGGCCGAGGCAGCGGCGATCATCAACCCGGTGGTCAACACGCGAACGGGCGAGACGTGGGCGGCGCGCAACAGCACGTACATCGGCGACATTACCGGCGGCGACAGGGGCGTGGCGTTCGACAAGTGGATCTCCGACGCGGTGAAGCGCCTGGCGGCGCAGGGCGTTGGCAATGAGGCGATCCCGCAGGCGGTGGCGGACATGGCGTGGGGGGCGTTCACCAAGGCCCCCGATTGGGATCGCGACGACAAGGGTCAGGTCACGGAGAACCAGTCAAAGATATTGAGCTACCCCTTCCAGTTCGGCGGGAAGCTTTACGAGACGGCCGACGAGCTGAAGCGAAAGGTGCTGGGGATGGCCGTGGCCAAGGTGGCCACCATGGCGGGCGAGCTGGACGCAATGCGCGGGGCCAAGACGCTTACGGCTGGGCCGCAAGGCGGTCCGGGGCCCGTTCCCGATCGACTGCCGAAGAGACCGCAGTAGGTAAAGGGTACTTGTCCGGCATGAGAATGTGATTCAGGACCTGAAACTGGCGGTCGTCATATAACTTTTGAACTTCGTACCGCGCGTTGTACTTGTCGTCGAGCCGCTGCTGGTTCCAGGCGAGATAGGCGAGGCCGGCCAGGCACAGGGCGAGCAGGACGCAGTTGGCGATGAGGAGCTTTTTCATGACGCGGCCCTTTATTAAGCGATTGGTGAAATTGTAGCACCGACCCGGTGTCGGTCAAGCCGCAGAAAATGATTATGCCAATACCCAGCCTCAAAGAGTGCGTTCGTGATTTCAACATCGATCTGGCGATGGGCGAAGGCGTCAGCGACCAGGACGTGCTTGATATCTTTGGACTACCATCGTCACGTCGTGAAGAGATTCAGCGCATTCGACGACTCCCGCAAAGAGAATGCGAAGAAGCTTTGAGAGCTCTTTCGGCGTAGGGTGATCGAACTGGCCCTTTTTGACCGCATGCTCAAAGGCTTGTGTCATGTGGCCCTGGATATCGGAAGACTTCTGCATGATCTGTTCGATGGATAGATCTTCGGACATCGGGCGTTCTCCTCATCGGGTCTGTTGTGCTGTATGGAGAGGCTACGATTCATCCCGTCGAAAGGCGAACGCATGACCGCACTTCCCCCGCTGCCGACGCTGGCCGATCTGCCCGCCCTTGGCAAGTTGGCCCTGCCCGCCCTGCGGCAGGCGCAGGACCGCACCAGCCCGGATTATCTCGCCGCCCTGGGCCAGGAGGTCAACCGCGACCTGGAAGACCGCCCCGAGCCCACGCAGGCCCAGCTCGACCGCCGCAAGCAGCCTCGGCTCGATCCGGCTGACCCCGCCACGTACGAGAAGCTCGCCCCAACCATCGAGCGAGTGAAAGAGACCTCCAGCGGCTTCAGCGACTTCCTTTCGGGCCTGGGCCGCGTGCTGGACATCGTCGATATCCCCCGCATGGCCGTCAACAAGATCCTCAACCTGGTCATCGGGGCCAAGGCCTCCAGCCCCGAGCCGGCCATCATGGGCGGCGAACGCATCTACGGCGCCGACGTGCTGAAACGCTTCGGCGTCGAGAACTCCGTCGGCCAGGCGGTGGGCGGGTTCATCTGGGACGTGGTCTCTGACCCGGTTACATGGGTTACGGGCATCGGAGGGATCGCCAAGAAGGTCGGGCAGGTGGCCCTGGGCCAGACGGTCAAGACGGTCGGGCGCCAGCTGGCAGCGGACATGGCCGAACAGATGGCCAGGAGCGGCGCCGGCCGGGCGATCGCCACGGCGGCCGAGCGGGCGGGCATGGGCGCCTTGCACGAGGCGGCGCCGGTGGCCCAGGCCCTGCGGGCCAGCCCCAGGGCGGCCGAGTTCGAGACGTTGCTCAAGGGCCTGGGCCAACAGGAGGGCGAGAACGCCCTGGACTGGGCCAACCGGGCGTACCAGGCCAAGCCGCAGGCCAATCGCCAGATCGAGCAGTGGCTGACGGAGCTGGCGGCCAAGCCCGAGACCCTGCCATTCGCCGAGCGGGCCCTCGGCGGGGTCATCGACGCCGGCAAGCTCGAGCAAAAGGGCCTGAGACTCTCGACCGAGCCGCTGCGGAACTTCCCGCTGATCGGCCGTGCTGTCAAGAAGGTGCTGCCGAAGGCCGAGATCGAGCTGGCCAGCCCGGGCGTGCTTGCCGGGTCGCCGCGGGCCCTTGGCGCCCTGTACGGCGGACTGGCCGGCGCCGAGGCCGGCAGCGTGGCCGACGAGGCGGGCGCAGGCGCCGTCGGCGGTGCGATTCTTGGCGCCACGCTGGGGCCTCGCATCGGCCCCAAGCTCGCCGCGATCGCCGCGCCGGTCAAGGACGCACTCCGCGCGGCGATCGGACACACGCCGCGGACGGAAATCGAGGTCCTGGGCAAGCAGTTCAAGCGGCTGACGGAACAGAAGACCTTCTTCGACCAGACCAAGGCCGCGACGTGGCGGGCGTCGCACCTGGACGACTTCAAGCAGTTCATGGAGCGGCTGCTGGGCGTGTCGGTCGATGCCAAGCAGGCGGAAAACCTCTACGACGTGGCGTACGAGACGATGCCCAAGGACCCTGCCAAGGCCTTCGGGCAGTTCGTCGAGATCGTCACCGGCCAGCCCATCCCCGGCCCCCTGCAGGCGACGGCGGCGATGCACAAGCTGTCGATGCCGGGGCGCCAGGCGATCCGCTGGGCGGCGCCGCAGGCCGAGAGCGGCGAGGCGACGCACCTGATCTTCCCGATGGACGATGGTCTGTACGTCGGGGTCAAGGCCTGGGACCCGGCCGAGAAGAAACTCATTCCGCAGCTGCCCCGCCACAGCGAGGGGACGCTGGAGCAGGTGCAGCGTGCGATCGCGGCCGACGGGGGGACGCCGCTATTGATGGAGCCCAAGGGCCCCTCGGGTTCGTGGCTTCCGGCGGAACCGCCCAAGCCACCGGGCGACCTGGGCCTGGGCGGCGTGCAGCCGCGGCCGGTTGCGCCGGCCCCAGCGTCCAGAGGCCTGGCGATCAACATGAAGACCGATCTTGGTCCGCAGGGATCGCGGGTGCAGGACGAACTGGCGGCGACGGTGCGCGACACGGCCAAGGCCGACGAGCTGTACAGCGCGATTCGCGTCGTCGATGAGGCCGGCAACGTGGTGGCCGACTCGGCCGGTGGCAAGATCGTCGGGACAGACATCGCCCGCTTCATTCACCCCGAGTACCACACCTGGCAGGGCCGCGTTGACTATACGCCGGCCACCAGCCGCCCGGCGTCGGCGTATGCTTCGGACTTGCTGGATCGACGGATTAAGGCCAAGCCGGTTTTTCCTGATGGCCGAAAACCCTTCATCCTTTTCAACGCCGGCGGCGTGGCCGCGGGCAAGAGCAGCTCCCTGACGAAGGAACTGGTCGATGCGGCGGACCTCATCAGCGACGGCCAGATGAAGGACCCCGCCGAGGCGATCCGCAAGATACAGATGGCCCTGGACAACGGATGGGAAGTTCGCATCAACTACACCCAGCGGCCGATGGACGGCGTGGTCCAAGGCGCCATCCACCGGGCTTGGAGCGAGGGGCGGCATGGCCCGCTGCGCGAACTGCCCGGGCTGCACATGAAGGCGCAGCGGTCGTTCGTGGAGGTTGCGGAGCATTTCAAGAATGAGCCACGTGTCGAGATCAAGGCATACTTGAACGTCGGCTCGCCGTCGCGCCGGCTTCCGCCGAGAGAAATATCCGTCGCCGATGTTGCCGAGGGCGGAAGGTGGCGATATACTAATAGAGGGGAACTTGACAGGATCGTCGAAAATGAACTCCAAAAAGCCAGACAACAAGGCCGTTATCCCGAAGAGCTCCTCCGGGTTATCGGAAGCAAATCAGATCCGCTCCCAGAGGATCTCCGACGCCTATCTCAAGGGCCTCGACGAGCACAACCGCAAGGAGCACGCGCGGTGGCTCAAGAACCGGCTCTCGGGCTCCAAGGAACCGTAAGGCCCCCGACGCCAGCCGCCGACGCGCTCCGCAAGTACGAATTCGACAAGGGGTACATCCGCCCGGGCCAGAAGGTCCGAAAGACCAAGGCCAATCTCGCCCTCATCGAACAGGCCAAGAACGATCCGGTCTACCAGTCCATGCTGAAGGCCGCGCGCGCGGAGAAGCTGGAAATCGCACGCACCGTGGGCAAGGGCGACATGGACGCCGCGCGAGAGGCCGCCAGGCAGGCGGCATTGTCCGGCGAGCTGACGGCCGAGCTGGCCCCGCTGGTCCCCCTGCACCTGATGGACCCGGAGGTCAAGGACGCGATCCAGAGGCAGGCGGCGTGGCTGCTCAAGAGCACCGACTCCAAGGCGACGAAGGCGGCGCTGGAGAAGATTCTCAAGGACGCCGGCAGCGACGTGGGCATGTCGGTGGAGGAGCAGAAGCGTAGGATCATCCGCCAGCTCACCGAGGGCCAGACCGACGGCTCCCTGCCGGGCGGCGAACTGCGGCCGATGCCGGGATTCGCCGACAAGATCACCGACGAGGCGGGCCTTCGCAAGGAGCTGGCCGCGCGCGGGATCACCGACCCGGCGGCCGTCGAGGAATACCTGGCCAACCACCGAGCGGGGCGTGCGGAGTTCGACGCCGATCGCGCGGCCACGCGCCAAGGGGAGCTGGACGCCCTGGACGCCGAGCGCAACGAGCTGATCGACCGCCTGGAGCGGGGCGACGATCCGGCCGCCGCCAAGCGCCTGCAGGAGATCGAGCAGCAGCTGGGCCTGCAGTCGCCGGCCGATGAGGCGATCGCGGCCGACGGCGGCAACCCGCTGCCACCGGAACAGAAGCCACTGGGCGCCCCCGCCCCCGACGATTTCCACTACTACGAGTCGGTCCTGGCCAAGCCGGTCGATCCCGAGCTCGCCCGCCTGGTGGCCGGCGATCGGGACCGGGAGAATATCGAGTTCCTCAAGCTCGCCGCCCACGGCGCCGAGGTCAAGAGCCTGCAGAGCGACCTGGTGGCGCACGCCTACCACGAGGCTGAAAAGAACGACACCCTGCTGGGTGCGGTCAGGCGATGGTGGAACTCCAAGCAGGGCATCCAGAACAAGCGGATCGAGGCCCTGCGCGACCGCAGCATCTACGAGGCCAACATGGCCGCGGCGGCCAAGGGACGGCCCGAGCTGTTCCACGCCAACCCGCTGCTGTGGCAGACGGCGTGGGAGATCCAGAAAGACAAGCTCCTGGGCGGGGCGATGTTCCTGCAGGAGGCGGCGCGGCGATGGGGCGTCAAGGAGGGCGGGCGGATCCCCGAGGGGTACATCCGCTTCGCCGGCAAGAGCAACCTGGCCAAGTCCATCTCGGGGATGCACTTTCCGCCCGAGGTCGTGGATTACCTCACCCGCTACGAGAAGATGTTCGAGAAGCCCGGGCCCTTCC
>CAZTVF010000047.1:4437-35930 GCA_964616985.1 uncultured Planctomycetaceae bacterium | reverse complement strand
GTCATCCTCTTCGAGCACGTTGGTGCCGGTGATGTCCGACGGCATGAGGTCGGGGGTGAACTGGATGCGGGCAAAGTCGCACCCCAGCACGCGGGCGAGCGTGCGGACCAGCAGCGTCTTGGCGATGCCCGGCACGCCCTCGATCAGCGCGTGGTGGTTGGTGAAGATCGCCAGCAGCGCATACTTCACCACCTGGTCCTGCCCGATGATGACCTTGGCCACCTCGGCCTGGGTTCGCTCGAGCACATTCCTGAGTTCCTGCACTTGCGGTTCCATTTCATTTCCTCTCGGCTATGAGGCGGCACATTTCCTGGTAGGCCTGCAGGGGGTCGCGCTTTCGCCGGGGCTTGAGCGACTCCTGCTGGACGATTTCCTGCAACTTCGGCAACAGCTTCTGCCGCTGCGTTTCGCTGAGCTTGCTGCACTGCGACCACTGGGTGAGGCACAGCTTGAGCAGCCCGCTGGGGGCGGTCGTGCGGCGGAGCAGGTTCACCAGCCCCTCCCACGCGCCGCGCCCGCCGACGGCCTCGCTGCTGAGGGTCTCGGCGGCGGCACTGCTGCGGGGGACGAAGCTGGCCCACAGCCGCCACACCGACAGCGCCGCCAGCACCACCAGCGCCGCCAGCACGCCCTCCATGCCGTAGTTCCGCGCCAGCGTCGTAATGCCCGATTCCTGCAGCACGCCCAGGTGAGTCTCGTCGAAGACGATGCGGGTGCTGCCGCCCAGCAGCAGCGACAACACGTCGGCCCGCCGCTCCTTGACCATCGCCTCGTTGCTCAACAGGTACGCATCGGTCAGAAGCACCACGCTGCCCTCGCCCCAGGGCCGCTCAATGACGGCCGGGCCCGCCGAGGTGGCGTAGAGCGTGGTCCAGTCGCCGGACACCTGCCCGAACGCGTACGTGGAGTGCCACGAGATGGGCGCGGTGCTTCCGCCGGCCGGCGCGCTCGTCGTCGCCGCGGAGGGGTGGCTCGACGTCTTGGCGATGTTGGCGTCAAGGCGCAGCGCGATCGCCTCCAGCAGTTCCGAGCCCTCGGCCGGGTGAAGCGCCCCGACGACCCTGCCGCCGCGGTGCGCGAAGTCGAGAACGGCGTTGGCGTCATCCGCATCATCGTGCGACTCGTGGCTGCCGATGATTAGCAGCGTGGCGCCCTTGCCCGCTCGAAGACGTTCGAGCGGCTTGAAGTTGCGTTCAACGGCCAGGCCGGGGATGTCCTGCAGGCTCTCGTACAGCGCCATCGACCCCACGGCGTCGGACCGCAGCGTCGAGTACGGCGCGTACACGTCGCCGGTGTCGAAACGCATCAGCAGCAGTTGGTAGAGGCCGGCGGCGAACGCCACCGCCATCACGGCCGCCACCAGTTTCAGGATGTTTCTACGCCGCACCAACCTTGCGTATCCTTTCCTGATTCTGGCAGAAGAAGCTCACGATGTCGTCGGTCACGTTGTGCATGCCGTACCACGCATCCTCGAAGAAGCCCATGTTGGCCCCGAACGCCTGCACCACCTCCGGCAGGGCGTGGGCGCGGCGGGCGAGTTCCGCCTGGTATTCGCGGTTGCTCTTGAACCGCGCGATGCGGATCAGCCCGTGCTCGCCCAGCATCGCCAGCGAGGCCAGGTACATCGCCCGCAGCGCCAGCCGCCGGTCGCCCTTGGCCAGCAGATCCTGCGCCATCCGCCACCAGGCGTCCTCGGGCATCTGCGCGGCGCTGACCTCCTCATCGTGCAGGTCCACGGCCGGCGCGGCGGCATCGGCGGCCTTGGCCACCTCGACCGGGCGGTTGCGGAAGAACTTGAACAGCACGATCACGATCGCGATCGCGCAGATTCCCAGCACGACGTACATGATCCCCTGCAGCAGTTCGGGACCGGGCCCATAGCTGCCGCCGCCACCGGAGGGCCTTTGGGGTCTACTGTCTTCCCGGGGTTCCTCCTGCTTCTGAGGTTTGCCGTCGCGGGGGCGGAAGAGCCACTCGCGGAACTTGCGCAGCTGCTCGCCGAGGGCACCCGTCCAGCCCTTCTCCTGCGGCCGCTGGTCAGGGGGCAGGCGCCACTGATACTTTCGCCCGGCGATGGTCTTGTCGATGGAACGATCCAACTCGCGGGGCGACACGGCCGGGGCGGGCTTGGCCGGCGGCGCCGGGGCCTCCTGGGCCGAGGCGGGCGCCGGCGACGCCAACAGCACCCAGGCCGCCAGCACGATCGCCGCCCCCGCGATCAGCTGTCGCAGCTGCGCCCGCAGATCCTCGCCCGTCTGGCGGCTGCGGCCATAGAAGCACCGCAGCGTATAGAACGCCTTGACCACCGGATCGAGCGACAGGAACACCAAGGCCCCGACGATGCTCAGGAACGTCGTGTTCATGGCCGTGAAGCCGCCGCGGGTGAAGACGGTGTCGATGTCCAGGAACACCTTCATCAGGTACGGCGGCAGGAGGATCGCCTGCATCGCGTTGATGAACAGCACCGCCGCAATGAGATACAGGATCGCCTGCGCGCGCCAGTTCGCCCCCGGCACCAGGCCCGATTGGCGATACGCCTGGCCGATCGCGTGGCGGAGGCTGCCCTCGCCGTCAGCCAGGAGGCTGGCGGTCTGCAGAAACGCGTGAACTCGCGGCAGCAGCACGACCGTCATCCCAGCCAGCGGCAGCAGGATCAGTCCCACTCCGTGAATGAACGCCTGCCAGGCGATCAGCGTGAGCACGCCCCGCGCGCCGCGGCGAGGGGGCTGGCCCATGCACAGCCGTGCCAGCATCGCCTGCATCGCCAGGCTGTGCCACGTCTTCATCCACACGAACAGCCCGGCCAGCACCAGCGACTCGCCCAGCAGGGCCTCGGCGGTAGTGGTGCTGCGGCTCATGTCGGCGATGAAGAACAGGATGCCCAGCGCGAACGGCATCGTGCCCAAGAGGTGAAACCCGACCGCCCCTCCGGAGGCGCGGAGCAGGTGGACGGCTTCTTCCAGAAGCTCCACGGCGGACTTCGCGTCGATCTGGGTGGGGCGTTTGGGCATCAGTGCGACCAGAGGGTCCCTTCGTGAAAGGCCGACGGGATCGACAGCAGCACCCCGCCGACCCAGTAGAAGAACACCCACGCCAGCGTCGCGCCCACCAGGCCCGCGCCGGCCCAGACGACGGCGGCCAGGCCTTTGCGCTTGACGGGCGCGGCGGCAAGTGTCGCCAGGCAGGCGGCGCAGACGACCTGGCCTCGATGCTCGGTGACACATTGGCGGCAGTAGAACCGGCGGCACCGGGGGCACCGCGCTGCGGCCTGCACGGCGGCATGGTTGAAGCACCGCTGGTGGACGAGGTCGCGGCCGTGTGAGGTGGGGGCGTTGCTCATATCGCCTCGCTTCCGCCCGTCGGCGAAGGGATGGCTTCGGCAGTCGCAGTCGCCTCGGCAGTCGCTGCGGCCGGGGTCGCTGGGGATGCGGCGACGGCAACGCCGGGGATCGGCGGCGGTTCGGCATGCAGCGTCAGCACGCCCTGCACCGCCTCGACCCGCGCGCGAATCTGTTTGAGGAATCGCCGGGCGTGAAGCATCCGCGTCACCATCGGCATTCGCTGCGTCACGGCCGCGGTCTGGATATGACAGACCACCGACGAGCCGCTGATGTTATTGACGATCAGCAGGAACAGGACGAGGGCAAAGAGGGCCAGCGACCACATCCACGGAATCGCGTTCTGAAATACGGGGCGGTGCATCGTGGGCTGGGTGACCACGTATCGCAGGAACGCCATGCAACAGAGAAACAGCAGGCCGAGGACAAGGTTGAACCACAACCTCCTGCCCGTTTTGCGGACAATGACGGCCTGGATGTCGCGATAGAAGAAGCGACGATATTCCTCGCCCATCATCGACTCGATCACCAGCAGCAGGTGGTCGTCGCCTAGGTAGGCTCTTGTCGGCGATATCGGCGAGGAGCCGATGCCGCGGAGCTTCGTGTAGTCGTGGGCCTCAGCCATGGAAATGCTCCTGCAGCAGCCACGCCCACAGGCCTAACTGCGTCAAGGCCAGGACGATGGCGACGTACCATCGCACGCGGCTGCGGGGCACCAGCGTCGGCCGGTCGCCCCAGTGGCGGAGGGCCAGGTACAGCGAGGCCAGCGGCGTAACGACCAGAGGGGCCACCGCCAGGACGATCGCCAGGGTTTCGTACAGCGTGCGGCTGTTCTCGACGGCCGAGGGGGCCTCCTCGCCGCCGGCCACGCAGGCGGGGCACAGGTGGCGGCTGCCCATGTGGATGTCGCAGAGCGAGCAGAGGAAGCGGCCGCACGAGTCGCAGACGGCCGCGGCGCGTTTCCGCCCGTGGTAGAAGCAACTGCTCTCGGCGTCGACGACCAGGTCCGCCCGGACCCTGGGCGCCAGCAGCCTGTTGACGGCCGGGAAGACCGCCGCCATCACCGCCGACGAGCAGCCGCGGCACGGGGCGAGATCGCCGGCGTTGTACCGCTCCAGCGGTATCTGCTTCTGGCACTTGGTGCACAATACCGTTCCCACGTTACGCCCTCTTATAAATGACGCGCGTGCCGGCGATATGGTCGTGGCCGGCTCGCTTCTGTCGGTCGAACCCTGCGATCACGTACTGGATAAAGATCAACGACTGGAGGAACAGTGTCATCGCCTCCTCCGCTTCCTCCATCACCAGCGCGATGATGACGCTCCAGCCCCACAGCATTCCCCACTCTGCCGCGGTGCGAAGGAACGCGCGGGCGTAGGAAAGCCTCTCGCCGTCGGCTGTGACGACGCGCACCGCGCAGGCCATCTTGCCCACCGTCGCCCCGTAGCGGCCCAGCATGAGCACGTTGTACAGGCCGATCATGGCGATGGCGATGATCATGCCCCCGTACGTCTGGAAGAAGCTGGGGCTGTGGCCGTGACGACGGGGGCCCTCGAAGAGGGCGATCATGATGAGGAGGGGAACGCCGATGATGAGGCCGTCGAGGAGCTTGCCGGCGAAGCGGACCCAGAAGCCGGCGAACACCGTCTCGCCCGGTACAGGCAGGGCGTCCACGCCCCGCCCCTCGTGCAGCCGCTGAAAGAACAGGTCCTTGCAGGCGCCGCAGATCCAGAGCGCCGAATAGGGCAACATGTCGTCGGCGGGGAGTTGGCGATGGCATTGCGAGCAGTAGCCGCGGGCGCCGTCAGGGGCCGAGGCGATGTCGGAGGCGCCCACTCCCGGCTGGGCCAGTTCCAGCGGCTGCCACGAGGCCATGCCCTCGTGCCAGACGAGGGTGTCGGCAAGGACGCGCCCCTGGGCGACCAGGAGCGCGAACGACTCCTCGTTGACTGGACCATAGCGCTGGCGATCCTGCGCGAAATACCAATCCATCCACAACCCCTTGAAATAGGTTCGCGAACACTGTAACGCCAAACGGCGCAGAGCGAAAGCGGGAATCGGCGCCAGCCAGTACGCATCAAGCGTGCTAGAACTTCTGCCAGGCGGGCGGGTTCTTGAGCTTGTAGAGCATCTCGCCGGCCTTGGGGACGTAGAGGCGGCCGTCGGCCTCGCGGCCTTTCCACTCGTTCACGTCGATGGCGGCGGGGTCGCGGTAGCCCAGCTTGATGTCCCGGCAGACGTCGGGGCTGATGCCGGTGGCCAGCGTGACCTTGATGCGAGGCCGCTCCACGCCGTCGACGTAGGTGCCGATACCGCACACGTGAGTCGAGTGGGCCAGCACGCCCCAGGGCAGATCCTTGAACTTGTCCCACTGGGCCAGGAAGTAGTCGCGCGTGTGGTAGCCGATCTGCCGGATCAACTTGCCGTGCGTGACCGAGACCTCGTGGATGTGCGGGGCGTAGATAATCAACTCGCCGCCATCGGCCACCACGGGCTCCATCTTGTACATGCACTTGGCGCCCACCCACAGCTCATCGTACATCTTGGGCGCCTGCGAGAGGATCGACTGGTAAGGCCGGTCCACGTAGGTGATGTGGACCTTGTCCGACAGGTCGGCCGCCGCCGACCAGGCGGAGGAGATTTCATCGAAGTACATCCCGGCCAGGTCCTCGCCCTTGACGACCATGCACAGGGCGAACTTGGGCAGCGGCACCTTGCGGGCCGCGGCCTCCAGAGTCGCGCGCACGGGCGTGTGCTTGGTGCCGATGATCCGCGGGTTGGTGATCACCGCGCCCAGCCAGTGGAAGAAGTTCAGCAGTTCGGGCCCGCAGATGCCCGGAAAGAGATACTTGTTGCCGCCGGAGAAACCGACCACCTCGTGCGGGAAGACCGGGCCCGCAATGAGCAGCAGGTCGTAGTCGAACACGAGCTTGTTGATCGTGATGTCCACGTCCATCGAGAACAGGCCGCCGGTGATCTCGTTGATCTCGTCGCGCGTGAGCGTGCCGATCTTGCGCAGCTCGCGCGGATCATCCCAGCAGTGGTTGAACACGCGGCTGCCGGGCAGCACGCGGCCTCGCTCGCCGGGGGCGATGCCCAGCAGCTTGTCGATCTGCTCCTCGCTCAGTGCGGGGTGCGTGCCGAGGGCGATGAGGAAATCGACCGCCTTGGCCGACCCGGCCATGTGCTTGTGGATCGCCCGCGTGACGGCCGGCAGGGGGCAGGTGCGGGTGTGATCGGGGATGATGACGAGGATCTTCTTGCCGGCGGGGGCCAGTTGCCCGGCGGCTGCGGCGACGATCTCGTCAATCTGCTGGGGGCTGAGCTTCCCGTCTGTGTATCCTTTGCCGATAACGCTCATGCGAATCGCCTTCCGTTGTTGCCAGATGGGGGTGGGGCCTTGGCGGACCGGCATCCCATGGAAAATCTCTATCTTGCGGCGGCGCGAACCTTCTGCCCGCGACACCGGTACGAATTCCCGTCAATTAAGCCCGTTTTTTCCAGGAAAGCAAATGGTTTGCGCCCGGATTACCGATAAACCTAGTGGCGCACAGGCGTCATGTTCTCATTTTTGGCTGCCCCGGTGCAATCTATAATGTTGGGGCGGAATAAGGATTACGAATGATTGTTGTTCACGTGACGCATGAGGCGGTCGAGAAGATCGGTGGCATCGGGGCTGTTATTTCCGGCCTGGCGACGGCAGACGCGTATTCCAAGACGGTTACGCGCACCGTGCTGCTGGGCCCGCTGCTTTCGACGGACAAACCGGGCAACCAGCGCCTCGGCGCCCAGGGCAAGGTCATCTACAGTTCCCTGGACGGCGTCCTCACGCAGCCGTGGCACGAGAAATTCCTGCCCATCATGCAGACGCACGACGTGGGCATCATCTATGGCACGCGAACGCTGGACGACCCCTGCAGCGGCCGCAAGGTCGAGGCCGAGGTCCTGCTGGTCGACGTGTTCCACTCCAACCACGACCGCCTGAACCTGTTCAAGGCCGAGTTGTGGAAGAAGTTCCACGTCCCATCGGACAAGTATCAGAACATATGGGAATACGAGGAATACGTCCGCCTGGCCGAGCCGGGCTTCGAGGCCCTCAAGGCCATCGGCGCCAACGGCGGCAAGGAGCAGGTGGTCATCCTCGCCCACGAATACATGGGCATGCCGCTGGCGCTCAAGAGCCTGCTGGCCGGCTCGCCCAATACGCGGACCGCGTTCTACGCGCACGAGGTGGCGTCCGTCCGCCCGATCGTCGAGAAGATCCCCGGCCACGACACGATGTTCTACAACGTGCTTGACCAGGCGGCCGAGGCCAACCAGTTCCTCGACGAGGTCTTCCCCACGGCGGCGGAGAATTTCAAGCATCCGCTGGTCAAGGCGGCCCGCTACCTCGATTGCGTGTTCGCCGTCGGCGACCGCATCGAGCACGAGCTGCGGTTCCTCGACCGCCACTTCCGCACGATGGAGATCGACCTGGTCTACAACGGCGTGCCGGTGCTGCCGCTGACGCTGGAGCAGAAGCAGGCCAGCCGCCTCCGCATGAGGAAGTATTCCGAGAACCTCTTCGGCGCACAGCCGACGTGGGTGTTCACCCACGTGGCCAGGCCCGTGCTGAGCAAGGCGATCTGGCGCGACCTCCGCGTGATGTCGATGCTGGAGCCCATGCTCGCCGCCCGCGGCGAGACGGCCGTGTTCTACATGCTGGGCACCCTGGGCGGCCAGCGCCGCCACCACGACGTCTGCCACATGGAGCGGGTGTATGGCTGGCCCGTCCGCCACGAGGTGGGCTATCCCGACCTGTGCGGCGGTGAGGAGAGCCTCGGCGAAATCTTCGAAGGCTTCAACCGCACGCACCGCCAGTCGCGGGCCGTGCTGGTCAACCAGTGGGACTGGAACCAGGCCGTCTGCGGCGACCGCATGCCCGCGGACATGACCTTCCAGGACGTCCGCGCCGGCAGCGACCTGGAGTTCGGGCTCAGCATCTACGAGCCCTTCGGCATCAGCCAGTTCGAGGGCCTCAGCTTCGGTGCCCTGTGCGTCGTGTCCGACATCTGCGGCTGCATGGGCTTCGCGCGGGACAGCGCCGGGCCCGAAGGGTTCGATGACAACATCATCGAGGGCAGCTTCCTGAAGCTGCCGCGGAAGATGAACGTCCAAGAACTGATCAACCTCTCGATCGCCGAGCGCGATCCGATCGAGTCGGCCGAGGCGCTGCGCCTGGCCAAGATCATCATCGACAAGCTGCCGCGGACGGACAAGGACCTCAAGCGGCGGATGAAGAGCGGCTACGAGCTCGCACAAAAGATGAGCTGGGAGCGAGTGGTGGAAGACTACTTCCTTCCCAGCCTGGACCGGGCGGCGGCACAGTGACCTCGCCCGGCCGCACTTGACTATGATGGAACGGGAGATCGGGCTTACGTAACGCATGGATGCGGGAAGGATCGACGATGAAGCTATCGCTGGCGGCAGAATTGGCAGTCAGAGGCGTTCTGGTCCTGTCCGAGCGCTATGGACAGGGGCCGGTGACGCTGGATGTTATCTGCGCGTCCCGCGACCTGCCCAAGCAGTACCTTACGAAGATATTCGCCTCGCTCGTCAAGGCCGGACTCATCACGCCCATCCGGGGCAAGCACGGCGGCTACACTCTGATGCGCAAGCCCACGGACATCACCGTGCTGGAGGTCGTCGAGGCGGTCGAAGGCCCGATCCTGCTGAACTTCTGCCAGCACAACCCGCCCCAGTGCGACCGCAGCGACTGCCGCGTCCGCCCGGTCTGGGCGGATCTGCAGAAGACCATCCGCGAGAAGCTCAGTTCGCTCTCCCTCGCCGACTGCCTCGTCCGGCCCGATCCGGCCAAGACCGCCACCTGAGGCCGCCCGAGAAGGGGGTGCGATTCGTTTCCCGGGGGGCTCGTTTGGAGGGAACTTCGCTTAAGTCAGATCAAACAGCGATAGCGAAAGTATGCTTGCTGTTTTCAAGGTTTTCGTTTGCTTGCTGCTTTGCCGTTTGCTGTTTGTTTCGGATTTCGTGTTTCGGATTTCGAGTTTGTGATACCGACATAAATCAGCATCAGCGTGAAACACCACACTAGAAGGCGAGCGATAGCGAGCTCATCGGATTTCTCGATAGCGCTCGACGCATAGGCGAAGCATCTGTCCCGCTGTCCTGTTCCCACTCTTGCATTTCCCACTCCGGGGCGCGGATAATCCCTCCCCAACAAGACCCCGACGGAAACAATCGGTCGTCGACAAAGGATGATCCGCATGAACCGCAAAGTCGCGAAGGCTTCAAAGCACATCGAACTGTTCGTCTCCACCCAAGGCAATGACCGTTGGTCCGGCACGCTGGCCGACCCCGCGGCCAATGGCAAGGACGGCCCGCTGGCGACCGTGGCCCGGGCGAGGGATATCGTGCGAAAGCTGCGCAAGGCCGGCGCCGCCGGCGCGGTCAAGGTGCACATCCGCGGCGGGACGTATTACATGGATCAGCCGCTGGTGTTCACGCCCGCCGACGGCGGCACGGCCAAGGCGCCGGTCGTGTACGCCGCGTACGAGGGCGAGTCGCCGGTGCTCAGCGGCGGGCAGCGGATTGCGGATTGGACGATCGAGACGGTCAACGGGCAGACCTGCTGGACGGCGACGCTGCCGCAGGTGGCCCAGGGCCAGTGGAACTTCATCCAGCTCTTCGTCAACGGCCAGCGTCGGTGGCGCCCGCGCCTGCCCAAGAAAGGGTACCACCGCTTCGAGCGGCTGATCGGCGACGACACGGGCTTCGCCTGGAGCCGCGGCCCCGACCGCGCCGGTTACGCCGGCAGCGACATCCAGCCGTGGAAGAACCTCCCGGACGTGCGGCTGGTGGCGCTGCAGCTGTGGTTTGAGGCGCACCATCGCATCCGCGAAGTCGACGTCGCCAACCGCGTCGTCCACTTCCGGGCCAAGAGCCTGGGCAACCTCCACGACGATCACGCCAAGGACCGCCTCGCGCGCTACTTCGTCGAGAACGTGTTCGAGGCCCTGGACACCCCCGGCGAGTTCTACCTCGACCGGCCGGCCGGCAAGCTCTACTACATCCCGATGCCCAACGAGCAGCCGGCGACGGCGGAGGTCATCGCCCCGCGACTGAACACGCTGGTGAAGTTCGAGGGCGCCGACAAGCAGCGTGTCGCCCACATCCGCATGGAGAACATCGCCATGCAGCACGCGGACTGGGACTACGGCGATGACAATCCGGGCTCCATCCAGGCCGCGTTCAAGGTGCCCGGGGCCGTCATCATGGACCGGGCCGAGCAGTGCGTGCTGTACGGCTGCCAGATCGCGCACATCGCGCAGTACGGCGTGGACATGATGCCCGGCTGCACGGGCTGCAAGATCGTCGCCTGCTCGATCCAGGACATGGGCGCCGGCGGCGTCCGCATCGGCCACGAGTGGATGAACCGCGTCAATGAGACCGTCACGGCCGTCATCGAGCCTAAGTATGAGCGACGGCCGATGAACGCGACGGTGGCCGACTGCCAGATCCACGACGGCAGCCTGATCCACTACAGCGCCATCGGCGTGTGGGTGGGCAACGCGGGCTACTGCCGCATCGTGCACAACCACATCTTCAACCTCAATTACACCGGCATTTCGGTGGGCTGGACGTGGGGCTACGCGCCGACGGCGACCGTCGACAACCGCATCGAGCACAACCACATCCACCACATCAACTGGGACGGCATCCTGAGCTACAACGGCGGCATCTATACCCTGGGCATGCAGCCGGGCACGGTGCTGCGGGGCAACCTGATCCACCACGTGGGCATGTACACGTATGGCGGCTGGGGCATCTATCCCGACGAGGGCTCCAGCGACATGATCATCGAGAACAACATCACGCACCACACCGTCGACGCGGGCTACTCCACCCACTACGGCCGCGATACCGTGGCGCGGAACAACATCTTCGCGCTCTCGCGCGACAAGCACCTCCAGCCGGTGGGGCGCGAGGAGAACCACCGCGCGACGATCTTCGAGCGCAACATCGTCTACTGGCGGGAGGGCTCGCTCAAGCGCACCGCCTGGCCGCTGGCCAAGATGCTCCTCCGCGACAACCTGTTCTGGAACGCCTCGGGCCCGATCGACTTCGGCCACGGGACAACGCTGGAGCAGTTGCAGCAGCAGGGGCAGAACGTGGGTTCGATCGCGGCCGATCCGCTGTTTCTCGACCCCGAGGCGGGCGACTTCACGCTGCGGCCGGACTCGCCGGCGTTGAAGCTGGGCTTCAAGCCGATCGACATGTCGGGCGTGGGCCCGCGGCTGCGGGGCCGCCGGCCGGCCAGCTTCGACGCTTGGCGCGCCCCGGCCGACAAGCCCAAGGAGATCGTGCGGACGTACACGGCGGTCGAAGGCAACACGCTCCAGATCACGTTCGACAACGTCGGCACGATTCCCGCCTCCGGCAGCGTGCGGCTCAAGATCACCCCTGTCGCGGCGGCCGAGCTTTCGGGCATCGGAAAGCTTGCGTTCAGAAATCTCAAGCCCGGCCAGCAGAAGACGATTGCCGTCCCGGTGAAGCTGCTGGTGGAACATGGCGAGGTGATGATCGAGACGCTGCCCCGGGGCAAGGGCCTGGTGCCCGCGATGCTGGTTCAGTTCTTCCGCCCGACCTGGGTCATGCCCCGCGTGGCGGGCATCGACTCGCCCGCGGCCGTGACGGCGGCCCTGGCGACGGCGGCGGCCAAGCCTGTGCGCGCGGGCGAGAACCACGTAGCCGACATCAAGGCCGCCATCGCCGGCGACCACCTGGCCGTGTGGGCCGACGTGCGCGACGCCCGCGTGCAGCAGGGGACACTCGCGTGGGAGGGCTCGTGCATCGAGCTGTTTGGCTCGACGGCGTCAAAGGACAAGAAGGTCCATCCCGGTCAGCGCGACCCCATCGGGCAGGTGTTCCTGGTGCCCGCCGCCGGCTCGCAGCCTTGCGCGGGCCGCCTGCAGGACGGCACGGCGGAGAAGCCCGCGCCGGACATCCGCCTTGCGACCTGCGCCACCGCCGGCGGATACGAACTCGCCGCCCTGGTGCCGCTGTCCCTGCTGAAGGCCCAGGCCGACCTGGCCGGCTTCGTCCTGGAGGCGCGCGTCACCACCCGCCTGGCCAAGGACGCCGAGCCCATCCGCCCCGGCGTCTTCAACGCCGCCGACGCCTGGGGGAATAATTCGCAGTTCGGCCGGGTGGTGATTCAGGAAGAGGATAAGCAGGGATGAACGGGGATAAACACAGATAAGAAGGAAGAACAGCAGAGGCTTCGCCGGCTAAGGCGCTGCCGGTGCTACCGTTGGTGGACCAGTCTGTGACCGCCTCATGTGCTGCCTGCCGGAGGCAGGTTCATCCCTGCTTTGCTCTTTCCGTCTGCAGCATCAGGCTTTGCCCGGGCTTCAGGATGTGCACTTCACAGGGCGCGTTTCGTTTGAATTCTTCGGCGTCCTGTTCGCTGCCGACGATGTCGCCCCAGTGGTAGGGGATGGCGGCGCGGCAGCCGACAGCCTTGGCGGCCTTGGCGGCCTCGGCGCCGTTAAGGGTGTAGGTGCCGCCAACGGGAAACATGGCTAGTTCCACGTCTTTGAGGTCGCTCATCTCGGGAATCAGGTCGGTGTCGCCGGCGTAGTAGATCCGGTGTCCGCCGATGGTGATGACCGCGCCGCACCAGTCGTGCCCGCGGGGGTGGAACGTCCTGCCGATGTTGTAGGCGGCGACCGCCTCGATGGTCACGTCCTTGAACCGCAGCAGCTCGCCAGGCGTGATCGCGTTGGTCGCACCCAGTTTCTCGATGGTCTCAGCCGGCGCGACCACGGCCGTGTCCGCCTTCGACACCTTCTTCACGTCCAGCAGCGAGCAGTGGTCGTAGTGGCTGTGAGACACGAATACCGCGTCGGCGTCGTGCGGCTCTCCCGGGATCTTCCACGGGTCGATGTAGATCACATTCCCCTCCGTCGCGATCCTGAAACTCGCATGGCCGAACCACTTTACTTCGATGGTCATGGCAGACTCCTTTCCGAGAGCTTCTTCTGACGCTCATTGTAGGGATGCAAAGGCGGCAGTGGCGATACCGTACCAAAAAAGTATCATTTGATATTGAAATGGGACTAAAAGAGTGCTATATTTCCGTAAGTAAGGAATCGCCGATGCTGGCATTGACCAAGAAAACAGGATATGGACTGATTGCGATGACGCACCTGGCGCGGATGGGCACGGGAGAGGTGACCAGCGCCCGGGAGATCGCCGAACTGTTCGGGGTGCCGGCGGGCCTGCTGATGAACGTGCTCAAGGAGCTCTGCTCCACGGGCTACGTGGAATCAGTTCGAGGCGCGCGGGGAGGGTACCGCCTGGCCCGGCGGCCGGAGGAGATCAATCTCGCCGACCTCATCGGTGCGATTGAGCGGCCGGTGCGAATGGCGGAGTGCATGACGGACCGGGCCGGCGACGCGGAATGCACGTGCGAGCAGATGGCACGCTGTCCCGTCTCCGATCCGGTCCATCGTGTGCATCGCAAGCTGAACGATTTTCTCAGGAAGGTGACGCTGGCCGAGATCGTGGAGCAACCCGCGGCCTCGAGTCCGAAATAGAGCAAAGGACGAACCGTGACCGACAGAACTCATGATGATGCGATGAACGAGGACGCCGCCGGATGCAGCGGCGACTGCTGCTGCGGCCCCAGCGAGGACTGCTGCAAGCCCCAGGCGGCAGCGCCGGCGGGGCTGTCGCTGCCGATCTACATGGACTACAACGCCACCACGCCCCTGGACCCCAGGGTCCTGGAGGTGATGATGCCGTACCTGACCACCGATTTCGGCAATGCGGCCAGCCGCAGCCACAGTTTCGGCTGGAAGGCCGAGGCCGCCGTGGAGAAGGCCCGCGAGCAGGTCGCCGCCCTGATCGGGGCGTCGGCCAAGGACATCGTCTTCACCTCCGGCGCCACCGAGAGCGACAACCTCGCCATCAAGGGCGTCGCGGCCATGTACCGCGAAAAAGGCAACCACATCATCACCTGCCCGGCCGAGCACAAGGCCGTTATCGATCCGTGCAAGCGCCTCGAGGAGGCGGGATGCTCGGTGACATGGCTGCGGCCTGACGAGAACGGGATCGTTTCGGCCCAGCAGGCGGAGGCGGCCATCACGGACAAGACCATCCTGATCTCGCTGATGCTGGCGAACAACGAGACGGGCGCGCTGAACCCGATCGCGGAGATCGGCCAGGTGGCCAAGCGGCGGGGCGTCTTCCTGCACACCGACGCCACGCAGGCCGTGGGCAAGGTGCCCATCGACGTCAACGCCATGGGCATCGACCTGCTGAGCATCTCGGCGCACAAAATTTACGGCCCCAAGGGCGTCGGGGCCCTGTACGTCCGCCGCAAGGACCCGCGCGTCCGCCTGCAATGCCAGATGGACGGCGGCGGGCACGAACGCGGCATGCGGAGCGGCACGCTGAACGTGCCGGGCATCGTCGGGCTGGGCGCTGCGTGCGAGATCGCGCGGGCCGACCAGGCCGCCGAGGCCGCCCGGATCACGGCCTTGCGCGACCGCCTGGAAAACACGATCATGTCGCAGCTGGGCCACGTGAAGCGCAACGGCCACCCGACGCTGCGCCTGCCGGGCACGGCGAACCTGTCGTTCGACTTCGTCGAGGGCGAGAGCCTGATGATGAAGATGAAGGACATCGCGGTGTCCAGCGGCTCGGCGTGCACGTCGGCCAGCCTGGAGCCCAGCCACGTGCTCAAGGCGATGGGCGTGCGGGACGAGCTGGCGCACAGCTCGATCCGCTTCAGCCTGGGGCGTTTCACCACCGAGGCGGAGGTGGACTACGCCGCCGCCCAGATCGTGCGGGCCGTCAAGGAGCTTCGCGAGCTCAGCCCGCTGTACGAGATGGCCCAGGAAGGCATCGACATCAGCAAAGTGCAGTGGAAGGAAGACTAATCATGGCCTATAGCGACAAGGTGATCGACCATTTCAACAACCCGCGGAACGTGGGCTCGCTGGACAAGAACGCGTCCAACGTGGGCACGGGCATCGTGGGAGCGCCCGAATGCGGCGACGTGATGAAGCTGCAGATCGAGGTTGCCGACGACGGCACGATCAAGGACGCCAAGTTCAAGACGTTCGGGTGCGGCTCGGCCATCGCGGCCAGCTCGCTGGCGACCGAATGGCTGAAGGGCCGCAAGGTAGACCAGGCGGCCGATTTGAAGAATTCGGACATTGCCAACGAGCTCGCCTTGCCGCCGGTGAAGATTCACTGCTCGGTGCTGGCCGAGGACGCGGTCAAGGCGGCAATCGCCGACTGGAAGCGCAAGAACGGAAAAGATACGCAGGGATAATCGCGGCTTTCCCTTTTCTGGATGAGGTAAGACGATGATCACGATCACGGAAAAAGCGGCGGCGAAGATCAAGAGCGTCTTCGAGAAGAACGGCATGCCGGCCAACTCGTGCCTTCGCGTGGGCATCAAGGGCGGCGGGTGCAGCGGGTTCAACTACATACTGGACGTGGCCGCCGAGCCGGCCCCCGACGACGAGGTCTCCCAGAGCCACGGCCTGCGGGTGATCTGCGATCCCAAGAGCTACCTCTTCATCAACGGCACCGAGGTGGATTGGGAAGAGGACATGCTCAAGCAGCAGTTCGTCTTCAACAACCCCAACGCCAAGAAGAAGTGCGGCTGCGGGTCAAGCTTCTCCGCCTGATAGGAATCGACACGGCAGGCGGCCTTCCGGGGCCGCCGCCAAGCGGCGAGGGAGGCGGCGGCCTGGGAAGGCCGCCACCCCAACCGCTGGGAAGGCCGCCACCCCAACCGCTGGGAAGGCCGCCACCCGCGCGCAATGGCCGCGACGCGACGAATGAGACAAGACGCAGATCATGACCGAACTGGAACCACGCAAACCTGAACTCACCGACGCCGCCCCGGCGGCGGGGCGGTTTGCGCGCGTGCAGGCGCCGGAGTTCTCGGGCACGGCGCTCTATCACGGGCTGTACCTGCCCACCGATTGGCGCAGGGGCCAGCGGTATCCTGTGATCGTCGAGTACCCTGGCAACCAGTATCCGCCGTGCTGCACAGGCCGTTGGGAGGACTGCAAGCTCGGCTTTTACCAGTCGGGCGGCCGGGGCTTCATCTGGCTGGCGCTGCCGTTTGTGGACAGCGCCGCCAAGGCCCCGGCCCTGCAGTGGTGGGGCGACCTGGAGGCGACGGTGGAATACTGCCGCCGCCAGGTGGGGCGAGTGTGCGAGGATTTCGGCGGCGACGCCGGCCGGGTCTTCCTCACGGGCTTCTCCCGCGGCGCGATCGCGTGCGGGTACGTCGGCCTGCACGATGACTGCGTGGCGAGCCTGTGGGCGGGCTTCCTGCCGCACAGTCACCATGATGGCGGCCACTTCACGCCCGACGGCGCACGGCAGCGCCTCTGCCGCATCGCCGGCAGGCCCAGCTTCATCACCTGGGGCAGCGAGGACGGCGGCAAGGCCAACAGCCTCCTCGGCAAGGCGATGCTGGATGAACTAGGCTTCCCGGCCGAGGCCGTCGAGATCGCCGGCCTTGGCCACAGCGACGAATGGATCACCACCGACTCGCCCGATCGCCGCAAGCTAAGGCATTGGCTGGCCGGGCTGGTCGGACAGCAGGCCCTTTGAGGTAACCATGAACAAGACTGACAAGACCGCCGCACCGGCCAAGTGCAGCCAATGCAGTAAGCCGATGTCCACGCCCGTCGTGTGCGACTTTTGCCACACGTTGAACGCCGAGGCTGCCGCGGGCGTCGATCACTTCACGCTGCTGGGCCTGCCAAGACGGTACGACCTGGACGAGGCCGAGTTGCACCGCAAGTTCATCGCGCTCAGCCGGCACGCGCACCCCGACTTCGCCACGGGCGAGAGCGACGAGGTGCAGGAGCTTCACCTGCGGATCTCCGCGGGCGTCAACGACGCCTACCGCACGCTGAAGGACCCGGCTGCACGGGCGTCATACCTGCTGGGGCTCTTCGGCGGCAAGACGTCGGCCGAGGACAAGACTGTGCCCGGCGGCTTCCTGGGCACCATGATGATGATGCAGGAAGAGATGGCCGACGCCAGGTCGGCCGGAAACAAGGCCGAACTGGGCCGCATCCGCACCGTCCTGCAGACGCAGCACGACGGGCTGGTCCGGCGGATCGGCAAGCTGTTCGAGGAATACCAGGAATCGCTCTCCTGTGAGGCCGTCCGCAAGGACCTCCTCGGCGAGATTCGCCAGCAGCTCAACGCCGTCTCCTACGTCCGCAAACTCCTGACGCAGCTCTAGACCGCTAACGGCAAAGAAGGAAGGTGCCCACGAACCTGCCGTCAGCGACAGGCGGGTTCGTGGACAAAAAAGGCTGACAGAGAATGACCGACGAATTGATACTCGGAATTGACCTGGGCACGACCAACTCGCTTGGCGCGTACATGGCGCAGGCCGGGCCGGTGATGGTGAGAGATGCCGCCGGCAACACGCTGGTGCCCAGCGTGATGGCCTTCGCGGCCGACGGCCGCGTCACGGTCGGCAGCGAGGCACGCTCCCACGCGGTGGAGAACCCCACCAGCACCGTCTACTCCATCAAACGCCTGATGGGCAAGGGAATCGCCGACGTGCAGGAGGACCTCAAGTTCCTTCCGTACCCGATCACCGAGGGCCCGCACGACACGGTGCTCGTCGACGTCAGCGGCCGCCTCATGACGCCGCAGGAACTGTCCGCGACGATCTTGCGCGAGGTGCGGGCGCGGGCCGAGGCCGCCACCGGCCGCAAGATCACCCAGGCCGTCATCACGGTCCCCGCCTATTTCGACGACGCCCAGCGCCAGGCCACGCGCGACGCCGGGCGGATCGCCGGCCTCGACGTCCGGCGCATCGTGAACGAACCCACCGCCGCGGCCCTGGCGTATGGCCTGGACCGCAAGGAGGACGCCTGCATCGCCGTGTACGACTTCGGCGGCGGGACGTTCGACATCTCCGTCCTTCGCTGCAGCCAGGGCGTCTTCCAGGTGCTCAGCACCAATGGCGACACGCACCTGGGCGGCGACGACCTCGACCGCGAGCTCATCGACCTGATCGTCGGCGAGATCCGCGCGAAATTCGGGGCCGAGCTGGAATTCCCGCCGGCCACGCGGCAGGCGCTGCGAAACTTCGCCGAGGCGACCAAGATCCGCCTGTCCACCGAGCCTTCGGCCCGCCTGGAGGTTGACCTGGGCGGCGGCCGGAGATTCGAACGCGTCATCACCCGCCAGGAATTCGAGGCCCGCTCGGCCCGGTGGGTCGAGCACACTATCGAGCACTGCCGGGCGGCCCTGGCCGACGCCAAGCTCACGCCGAAGGAGATTGACGAGGTGGTCATGGTGGGCGGCTGCACGCGGATCCCGCTGGTCCTCCAGCGGGTCGAAGAGTTCTTCGGCCGCCCGTTGTACACGGCCCTGAACCCCGACGAGGTGGTCGCCTTGGGCGCCGCCGTGCAGGCAGGGATTCTCTCGGGCATCCGCCGCGACACGCTGCTGCTGGACGTGACGCCGCTGTCGCTGGGCATCGAGACGCTGGGCGGCGCGATGGGCAAGCTCATCATGCGCAACAGCACCGTGCCCTGCCAGGCGAGCGAGACGTTCACCACGTACGTGGACGGGCAGACGGGCGTGGACATCCATATTCTCCAGGGCGAGCGCGAGCTGGCGAAGGATTGCCGCACGCTGGGGCGGTTCGTGCTCAAGGGCATTCCGCCCATGCCGGCCAACATGCCGCGGGTGCACGTGACGTTCCTGATCGACGCCAACGGCATCCTCAACGTGTATGCTCGCGAGCTCAAAAGCGGCAAGGAGGCCTCTGTGCAGGTAACGCCCTCGCATGGCCTGACGCGTGAAGAGGTGGATACGATGGTGAAGGAGTCCTACCGTCACGCGGTGGAGGACTTCGCCGCCCACCGCCTGATCGATCTGCGGAACGAGGCCCAGCGGATCATTACGGCGATCGACAAGTCGGTCGCCCGCGCGGGGCACGTGCTCACGGCCGAGCAGCGTCAGGCCCTGGCGGCGGCTGTGACGGCGCTCAAGGCGAAGCTGGCCGGCGACGACGGCGACGCCATCGACGCGGCGATGCGGGCGGCGAACGATGCGGCCTCGCCGCTGACGCAGGCGCAGATGGACGAGGTTCTACGCGACACGGCCACGGGCAAGAAGATCGAGGAGTTTTGACGATGTCGAAGAAGTATAAAGTGACGTTCCAGCCCATGGGCGTGACGGTCGAAGTGGACCCGGCGCTTTACCCCTACAGCCGCCACGGCGACCCGGGCAGCCTGCTGGACATCGCGCTGGCCAACGGCGTGCAGATCGAGCATGCGTGCGGAGGCGTGGGCATCTGCGCCACCTGCCACGTGATTGTGCTGGAGGGCATGGAGAACCTGTCCGAGGCCCAGGACGAGGAGTTCGACAAGCTCGAGGAAGTGCCCTCGGCGACGCTCGAAAGCCGACTGGCGTGCAAAGCGGTGGTCAGGGGCGATGTGACGGTGACGATTCCGAAGTGGAATCGGAATATGTGAGCTTGCTTGCAGTCTGCGCGAGGTGGTCGGATTTGCCGCCGTGACTATCGCCGCGCATGGGAGACTCTGAGCGGCCGCCGTGCGCGAAACCGCAAGCGGTTTGATCGCGACGAAGTCCCAAGAAGGCGCCCCGGCACCGCATCGTTGGAGAAACAGAATGCTCAAATGGACTGACACGGACGAAATCGGGTTTCAGTTGAGCGAGAAGTTTCCGGACATCGACCCGCTGTCGGTTCGGTTCACGGAACTGCTCGTGCACGTTACGGAACTCGAGGAATTCGGCGACGAGCCCAAGGCCTCGAACGAAAAGATCCTCGAGGCCATCCAGATGTCGTGGCTGTCATACTATCGCGAGAATCAATAAGGGCGGGCGCGAATGCGTGCCGCCTGGTAGCCCGGCCATTCGATGGTGCGGTGGCGTTGTGGAGTGCGGCGGCAACGACGCCGCTATGGAGTCCACGGCCGGCTCGCTATGAATGAAACCCGGTGGCGCTGCGGTTCCAAAGCGGCGTCGCCGTCCCTCGCTGCGCTCGCGACTCTGCCGCCGCACTCCATATGGAAGCGGCGCCGTTGCCGTCGCGATGATGGGAAAACTCACCGCCGATCAATACGTGCAGGGAATCCCCGCGTCGTTCCGCACGGCCGTATGGAACGGGTGGCAGGGGAGCTTCTTGATGCCGGGGATGCTGTTGGGGCCGCAGCCGCACACGTAGCTGGTGGCGGTGGCGCCGAGCTTCTCGCCCATCTGCTTCCACATCGCGAAATTCTCCGTCGAGAGCGACACCGGGATGTCCTTGTCCCGCCGGCGGATCTCGCGGAGGAAATGCTCGTAGATCGTCGCCCGCACCTCGGGCGGGAAAGGCCGGGCCAGCGTGTCCTTCATCGCGTCCTTGGCGTCCAAAGCCGCCTGCACGAAGGTCTCGTCCAGCAGTTCCCGCGGCACGCGGCGGAGCATCTCGTCGATGTCCATCCACATGTAGACGCAGAGCGAGACCATGTCCGGCCGCGTGCGGGCGAACAGCAGTTCGACGGCCTGCTCAGCGTCCTGCCGCCAGTTGCGGACGGGGATGATGGGCTTGAACTTGTACCGCACGGTGTAGCCGGCGTCCTGCGCGACGCGGGCGGCCTCGATGCGCTGGAGGGTCGTGCCGGTGCGAGGCTCGATGACCTTGCTCTGCGTCGCGCCGCTGAGGCTCCAGACGAGAATGGTGTTGCCGTTGTGCTTGAGGCCCTTGAGCCAGTCGGTGTTCCACGTCTTGGTGTGGATGACGAGGTAGCGGCCCTTGAGCGTGCCGAAGTACTCGATCAGGTGGGCGAGCGTGCCTTGCTGGGGCTCCAGGCACGGCGGGTCGCCGTCGTCGTCCAGCAGGTACGTTTCCTGCCAGGGGTGCCTCTCTATGATCGTGCCGAGGTGGTGGCAGTAGTCCTCGATGTTCAGCATCGAGACCAGCACCCCGCCCAGCGGGCAGTAGCTGCAGCGGTGCGCGCAGCCTTCCTGCAGGTGGATTCGCCAGCAGGGGCGGCAGACCTTGTCGTGCCGTGCGTGGTCGCCCTCGAGGTTGTAGTTCGCCCAGTTGAACGCCCCGTATCCCAGCAGCGCCCGCAGCGTATTCTCCCACACCCACGCGTCTCCAAGCTTGCCCTTGGCCCACGCCAGGCGCTGCTCCTGCTCGTGGTCGAAGCGGAAGGTGTTGAAGATCAAAGCGGGGTCGCGCACCTCGCCCAGTGTGCCCATCGGCACGCGGGCGGCCAGCAGGCCCTGGCGGATCATGTCCGGCAGGTCCTCGTCGCAGAAGGTCTTGGGCTCGACGGGCGCCTTGAGGGCATCGACGACGCGCTGCATCCGCAGGCGGTACCGCTCGTCGGCCAGGACACGCTGATGGACATACACGGCCGGGGGCTTGAGGTCGTACATAACGCTCCTTTTGCTGGCTTGGGCCTGGCGTTCGGGGCGGCGGCCTGGGAAGGCCGCCACCCGGGGCGACGCGCCGCCATTTCTGCTCACCGGTATTTCAGTCGCTGCGGCGGGGGGCCGATAACAGCAGTAGCATCGTCCTTCGCCTTCTACTGTAACAGATCGAGGAGCCGAAAGGGCCGGTCGCCCGCTCAGGCGAGCCGGCCCTTTTCATTTTCATCGACTCCGCGCACTCACTTCAGGAACAGCTCGATCACGGGCACCGTCACGTCGGGCTTCTTCACCGGCAGCGTCAGCGTCAGGGTGTTCTCGCCGGCCGTCGACCAGTGCGCCGCCTGCCAGGGCTCCAGGCCCTTCATCGGCACTTCCGACGCGTCGTTGAGAAGCTGGGCGTACGCCACCTTGTCGCCGAAGCCGTCCATGTGCAGGTGCCGGAACGGCCAGGCGAACACGTGCACGTACATCCGGTTGGTGGTGGGGTTGTAAGTCAGGCGGCAGTCCTGCGGGGCCTTGAAGCCCTCGGGCGCCTGCGTGCAGCCGTAGATGCTGCGGCTGTGACGGCGCATCCACTCGCCCATGCCCGACAGGCGGTCCAGGGCCCGCGCGTCAAACTCGCCGCGCCCGGTGGGGCCCACGTTCAGCAGCAGGTTGCCGCCCTTGGACACGGTGTCGATCAGCATCTGGATCAGCTGGTCGAGGCTCTTCCACGACGTCTCGTCGCGGTGATAGCCCCACGAGCCGCTGAAGGTCTGGCAGGCCTCCCACACGACGGGCTGGCCGTTGAACATGACCCAGCCGCGCGGCTGGAACTGCTCGGGCGTCTTGATGTCCCAGCCATCGGGCCAGTCCAGGCGGTCGTCGAGGATGATGTTGGGCTGGATCTGGCGGATCATCTTCAGGAGCTTCTCGCTCTGCCAGGCCTTGTGGCCCTTGCCCTTGACGAAATCCTCCGCGTTCTCCGCGTAGGGATAGGAGAAGTCGAACCACATCACGTCGACCTTGCCGAACTCGGTCAGCAGTTCGCGCACCTGGTTGTGGAGGTATTCGGCGTACTTGCCCTGGTCGCGGCCTTCGTTCATCTTGTCGCGGTCGGGCGAGGCGCGGTAGGGGCCGAACTTCTCATCCAGCACGTACTGCGGGTGGTGCCAGTCGATCAGCGAGTGATAGAAGCCCACCTTCATGTTCTGGGCGCGGAAGGCGTCGACCATCGGGCGCAGCAGGTCGCGCCCGGCCGGGGTGTTGGGGGCCTTGTAGTCGGTGAACTTGCTGTCCCACAGGCAGAAGCCTTCGTGGTGCTTGGTGGTGATGACGAAGTACTTCATGCCCGCGCCGCCGGCGGCCTTGGCCCACAGATTGGGGTCGTACAGGTCGGGGTCGAAGTGCTTGAAGTAGGTGTCGTACATCGAGTCGGGGATCGATTCGTGATGCTTGATCCACTCGTGCCGGGCCGGCAGGGCGTAAAGGCCCCAGTGAATGAACAGCCCGAACCGATCCTGGACGAACCAACTCGTATCGCCGGGAGTCTGCATCGTCTTCAACATGATCCATCTCCAAAAAGGGTTTGAGAAACGACGCGTCAGGATATCGTCCCAGCCTGGGGTGTCAATCCGTATGCGTGGAACTCCTCGGCAAACGCCCCCGACGATTTCGCGAAACCAGTATGGGCTTGACGCGTTCCACAAGTCGCCGTAGAAACGTATGGCAGCTTGGAGATGCTATGACCACAACGACATTTGTAATGATCTGCATCCTATCGGGCCTGCTGATCTTCCTGGCGCCGCTGGCCGATGGCGCCTCGCCGGCGCCTTCTTCAAAGCCGGCCAGCCAGCCCAAGCTGGGCGCCCCCGCGGAAGCGGAGTTCACCTCAACGCTGGACAACACGACGCAGAAGTACATGATCCTGCTGCCGCCGGCCTTCGACGCCGCGGCCCCGCATGACCTGATGATCGCCTTCCACGGCCACGGGTCCGACCGCCGCCAGTACGCAGCGGACCCTCGGAGCGAGTGCGCGGCCGCCCGCGACGTCGCGGCCAAACACAACATGATCTTCATCTCGCCCGACTACCGCGCCGCAACATCCTGGATGGGCCCGGCCGCCGAGGCCGACGTGGTCCAGTTGATCGGCGAGCTCAAGAAGAAGCACAAGGTTGGCAAGGTGTTCATCACCGGGGCATCCATGGGCGGCACGGCCGTGCTGACGTTCGCGGCCCTGCACAAGGATCTCGTTGACGGCGTGTGCAGCCTCAACGGCACGGCCAACCTGCTGGAGTACGACGTGACGGCGTCCGGCATCGCCGAGGCGATCAAGATGTCTTTCGGCGGCAACAAGCACGAGAGTGTCGCGGACTTCAAGAAGCGGGGCGAGGCCGAGTACAAGAAGCGTTCGGCCGAGTTCCACCCTGAGCAGTTCACGATGCCTCTGGCGATCGTGGTCAGCGGCAACGACCACCTCGTGCCGCCGGCCAGCACCGTCCGCCTGGCCAAGGCCGTGCAGAAGACGAACCGAAAGGTAATGCTGTTGGAGCGGCCGACGGCGGGGCACCAGACGTCGTACGCCGATGGC
Organism: uncultured Planctomycetaceae bacterium; assembly: GCA_964616985.1. Classification (GTDB taxonomy): domain Bacteria; phylum Planctomycetota; class Phycisphaerae; order SM23-33; family SM23-33; genus CAZTVF01. The sequence continues at coordinate 11,570 of CAZTVF010000047.1, read as the reverse complement.
GTGGCGGCGATGGACTTCGTCATCGACGCGGCGAACAAGAAGTAGACCCCATCCGATGGGGGACTGCCATCGAAGGCCGCCGCCGATGCGGTACATAGGACTTTCCCATTCGACGGGTGGCGGCCTTCCAATGCCGCCGCCGATACGGTACATAAGACTGATCTGAAGATACCAAAGGAGATTGCACCTTGAATCGATTTGCATTGCTCATCGTGGCGGCGCTGGCGGTCCTGACGGCAGGGGCGCGGGCGGCGGAACCGAAATTCACCCAGACCGAGCGCGGCGTGATCGTCGAGACCGACCGCTACAAGGCCGAGATCCGCTCCGGCGTCATGGTCAGCTTCGTCAACAAGCTGACCGACGAGGAATACATTGACGCCAAGGCCGACCTGGCCAAGGTGCTGCCGCACCTGCCGACGGGCCTGGGCACGCAGAGCGGCGAGGCCGCCTTCAAGGCCGCCGGCAAGCTATTCGACTGGCCGTGGAACGACCACGAAGCCTCAACCGTCTGGCCCAATCAGCACTACACCACCGAGGCCAGCAAGGCCGCCTGTGAGATCAAAGACGGCCAGGCCGTCGTGACCTACCAGGGCCTCACCGATGGCGCGGCCAAGTTCGAGGACGAGACCTACACCCTCACCGTGGAAGTGGACAAGGAGTTCGGCGACCTGGTGATCACGCCCTCGGTCGCCTCGCCCCGCAAGGGCGTCTACGGCTGCGCGATGGCCGTGGCCCCGCTGCAGCCCGACATCACGATCGAGGCGCCGATCTTCGATGGCATGCAGTTGGACCGCAACATGAAGCACGGCATGCGCGCGAACGCCTGGCCGGGCTTCTGGGATTACGGGTTCCTGGCCATGAACGGCCGGCGAGTCGGGGCGGTGGGGGCATGGTGCCAGGATGCCGAACTGAAGGTCTACAAGAACCTGTTCTACCTTGTGAACGAGCAGGGTCTGAGCTTCTCGATGAGTTCGATGAACGCGCCGCCGTTCGATGATTCCACCAAGGCCGCGCCGATGAGCTGGCGCTTCCAGGCGTACGACAAGAGCTGGTCGCAGGCCGTCGCGCGCTATCGCCAGTGGCGGGCCAAGGCCATCAAGCTTCCCGAGCGTTCGACCTGGACGCAGCAGCTGGCGTTCATGAACCACAGCGTCGACGCCCGCGAAGGCTGGCTGGCGCCCGTGAAGTCGTACTTCGACAACAAGCACCTCGAGCGGACGGTGACGTTCGCCTCCGTCATCCGCCGCCAGCCCTTCGACCGCTTCCACGCCGATAACACGCCCTACCAGCGCGTCGAGAGCAACAACCCCAAGATTCCTTCGCAGAACGGCTTCCGCGAGGACACGGCCAATTGGAAGGCGTGCGGGGCCAAGATGATGGCCTACCTCCAGCCGATGATTTTCGTCATCTCCGCCGAGGCCAGGACCGACCGCGAGAAGGCGGGCCTGGAGTACCACTACCTCGCCGAGACCCGCAGCGTGTTCCAGGCCGACGCCAACCGCCGGGCCGTGCATGACCAGCACAACCTGGGCGAGCCCAAGTGGCAGCGCTGGTTCCTCGACTGGGTCAAGGAATACATCCAGGACTACGGCTCCGACGGCGTGTACCACGACCAGTCGTACCACTGCCCGATGGACGTCCGCGGCAAGATCGAGAAGACCAGCACCGCCGGCATGGCCGAGTATTTCGCCAAGGCCCAGACCGAGAGCCCCGGCTCGCTGCACGGCACGGAGCACATGAATGAGGTCAACGCGATGGGCACCTCGCTGGGCATCGGCTCGGGCATCCTGTGGGGCTCGCCCTCGGGCATCCGCCACCAGCGGATCAACCACGCCTCGCCGGTCTCCAACGCCCTGCACTTCGGGCTGGGCTCGACGTTCGGCTTCCCGCACTACAGCGACTTCGCCAACTCGGGCCTGTCCACGCGATACCACTGGGGCATCGACCTGATGGAGAAGCGGGGCGACATGCCCGGCCAATCGCTGCAGAACCGCTCGCTGTACAGCGGCGGGGCGATCCCGTTCGACCGCTGGCAGAACGAGCTGTGGCTGGACCGCGTGCGGGCCACCACGTTCGTCTGGGAGGGTCTGCGGCAGGTGTTCCCCGAGGATTTCTCCCGCAGCGTCTCCACCTACTATCGTGACGCCAACGGCCGCGACTACCGCATCGAAAAGATGCCCTGGGGCTCGCGCTTCGTGCGCCAGGACGGCAACGCCGCCACCATGATTTACGGCCGCATCCACGGCGTGACCGAGACGCCGGCGTTTGGAGGCGCCATCGCCGGCTGGTACTGCTATAAGCCCGGCGGCATCGTGGGCCTCAACCCCGACCGGTACTACATCGTCGACCCCAACCTCAAGCGGCCCGACGTTTACTGGAGCAGCGGCCACTGGTCCGTCTCGGGTCTGCGCGAGAGCTACGTCGAGGACGCGTTCGCCAACAGCAAGTTTGCCTACCTCAAGATCCGCCCGATCCCGCAGATCGGGGCGGTGCTGACCTACGACTCCGTCGTGCTGCACTCGCCGATCCCGCCCAAGAAGGTGCTCGTCGGCGGCAGGCCGCCGTTCGCGTTCGGCCGCATCAAGGACGCCAACGGCGTCGACACCGATGACTACCGCATCAGCGAAATCCGCACACCGTCGGACGTCGTCGCCTTCTTCGATGAGCCCAACGACGCCGTCGTGACCAAGGATTTCGCCCTTACCCGCGTGGTCTCGCAGGACACGCAAACGGACATGTTCGATCCCGCCTTCTTCACCAATCTGATCACGGTCACCATCGACAAGGCCGGTAAGACCGTTTTGGGCTCGCCGGTGACGGTCCCGCTGGTGCCCAAGAAGACGCAGACCCACATGCTGATCAAGGCGCCCAATGACGCCAACATGCCCGGCCGCATGCTCGTCACCGTCTCGGCGGGACTGGCCGGCTTCGAGGTCAACGCCGTGCCGCGGGCCTTCGTCCCCGAAGCGGGCAAGCCCCTGGTCCTGCCGATGGTCGCGGGCGAGACGGCGCTGCTGTCGTTCTACACCGACTCTGGCGCCAGCTACACCTTCCAGTGGCAGACGACCGAGCAGGTCAAGGCCGAGGATGCCGCCCTGGCCGAGGCGATAAAGGCGGTGGCGGCACAGAAGGCGGCCGCGGCAAAGGCATCCCCAGCGGCGACCAAGCCCGCCGGGAAGTAGCACAGTCCGGCGTGTATCGCCACGGCCGCAGCACAGGCGGAGGCCGTCGCTTGCCTTTCGACGCTGTTCAACGCACTGAGCAGCGTCGAAAGGCCGCGGCGATGGCTTGCCGTTCGGCGCTGTCAGATCCTGGTGACGCTGGGGCTTTTACAGCGTCGAACGGAGGGGTGGCGGCCTTCCCAGGCCGCCACCACAGCCGTCTGCAGGTGGCGGCCTGGGAAGGCCGCCACCCCTTGAATGACACGAGACAGAGCACGAGGCTTCTGTTCCGTTTGACTCCATTCATCGCCGCAGGTAGACTTAGCGGGCTGTAACGGAAGCCACTATTTACCTGCAGGAGACCCCACGATGCGTCTGGCCCCCACGTTCGTCTGCGTCGCCGTCGTCGCCATCCTCGCCGTCACCGGCTGGAACCTCATTGCCGCCGACAACGCCGCCAAGGGCGGCGACTGGCCCTGCTACCAGGGCGCCGGCCGCGACTCCAGAACGACCGAGACCATCGCCACGCTGGCCGCCGACATGAAACCCGCCTGGAAGGCCAGCCTCGGCGCGGGCTACTCCTCGGCCATCGTCGTCGGGGGCAAGGTGTACGCCTTCGGCAACGTGGGCAACAAGGACATCCTCCGCTGCATCAACGCCGCCGACGGCAACGAGGTCTGGACGAACGATTACGACTGCGGCACCGCCAAGGACTATCCCGGCCCGCGTTCGACGCCCGCGTTCGATAGCGGCCTGGTCTATACCCTCAGCCGCGAAGGTCACCTCCGCTGCGTCGACGCCAACGGCGCGCTGAAGTGGTCCAAGCACATGGCCAAGGATTTCGGCGGCAAGGCTCCCGGCTGGGGCTTCGCCTGCTCGCCGATCATTCTGGGCGACTGGGTGATCGTCGACGTCGGCGTCGTGTACGCCTTCAAGAAGGACACGGGCGAGAAGGTCTGGGCCTCGGCCGAGTACCCGGTGGGCTACTCAACGCCCAAGCCTTTCGAGCTCAAGGGTAAGAAGCTCCTGGCCGTGTTCAACGGCTTTGGCCTGGTGCTGCTGGATCAGGCGGACGGCAAGGAAGTGGCGAAGCACCCGTGGAAGACGAACTACAACGTGAACGCGGCCTCGCCGGTCATCTTCGACGACAAGGTCTTCATCTCCTCCGGCTACAACACCGGCTGCGCGCTGCTGCAGATCACCGACGGCGGCCTGGAGTTGAAGTGGCAGAACAAGAACATGTGCAATCATTACGCCACCTGCGTGTATGAGCAGGGGTTCATCTACGGCATCAGCGGCAACGCCGGCGGCGGCAAGCTGACGTGCCTGGACGCCGCGACGGGTGACGTGAAGTGGTCCAAGGACGGCCTGGGCACCGGATCGCTGCTCCGCGTGGGCGACAAGCTGCTGGTGCAGGGCGAAAAGGGCGACCTGGCCTTGGTCGACATGAAGAGCGACGCCTACAAGGAGCTCGGCCGGGCCAAGGTCCTCTCGGGCACCTGCTGGACCCAGCCGGTCCTGGTGGGCGGGAAGGTTTTCTGCCGCAACGACAAGGGCGACTTCGTGTGCCTGGACGTCAGCGGCAAGTAGGGCGGGCAAGCGAGCCAAAAGCGTGATTTTACTGTGCCGCTGTGCACTGGCCGGGATGGTTGCACCGGCTGCGTTCGAGGCCGCCCGGCGACGCCTGGAGGCTCAGGGCGCAGCGCCGGTAGTCGTCGACGACCTCTGCCGGCTCGTCGCCCAACGCGACGGGCTGGTGCGGCAGGTGGCGGCCTCGCCGTCGCCGGTGATCCTCGCCTGCCACGCCCGCGCGATCCGCTGGCTGTTCGAGGCGGCCGCGGCGCCGCTGCCCGACGACGCATCGATCCTCGATCTCCGAACCGGCCCGACCGATGAGGTCGTCGCTCGCCTGCCCGCACTCGCAGGCCCGCCGCAGGCGTCGCCGGCCGCGGCATCTGACATGGCCGGTCCGCGGCCACAGGCGGAGACTCTCGACCCCGCCTGGCCGCCGTGGTTTCCGGTCATCGACTACTCCCGCTGCGTCTCGTGCGGGCAGTGCGTGAACTTCTGCCTCTTCGGCGTCTACCAGGCCGGCAGCGACCGCCGCGTGACGGTCGTCAAGCCCGCCTCGTGCAAGAATGAATGCCCCGCCTGCGCCCGCGTCTGCCCCAAGCTGGCCATCATCTTCCCCAAGTATGCCGAAGGCCCGATCAGCGGCGAGCCCGTCGGGCCCCAGGATGAGGCCCAGCGCCCGAATTTCGCCGGCATGTCCCGCGACAGCATCCTGATGGCCCTGCGGCAGCGGGGGCGAAAGCTCCTGCGTCCCAAGACGCCCGGAGGCGGCCATGAGTGATGCCGCACATGGCACGGTTCCCCGTGGCACGGGCATCTCGCCCGTGAGTCACATGGGCGTCCCGCCCATGTCTGCTGTCAGCGTCACGTCCGCGCCGGCCGTCTCGCCCGCGCCCCCTTCACCCTGCCGCCCCGCGATCGTCCTGGTGGCCGACCGGACGCTGTCGGCCGACTACAAGGTTCTCTTCGAAGGCATCTTCGCCACGATGCAGACCACGCAGACGCCGTCGCTCATCATGCGACGCCTCCTTTCGCCCCGCATGGCCACCGATGCCGACGGCCGCGCCCGCTCAGCCGCCCTGGGGCTGCGCCGCGTCGAGGCATCGCTGATCGCCCGCGGCATCGTCTCGCCCGCCGACGTCATCTGCACCACGCCCGAACGCCTGGCCGACGTGCTGGGGCCGTGGGTGAAAATCGTCGCCGTCAGTTCCAGCGACCCGCTGGGCAACGGCATGAGCAACACCACCACGCGCAGTTTCTGCCGCGGCGAACTCTACACCCGCCGCTGGACGCGGAAGATGATGGAGCAGATCGTTGCCGCCAAAGAGCGGCACGGCTTCACCGTCGTCGCCGGGGGCGGTGGGGCGTGGCAATACGCCGCCGACCGCCAGGCCGCCGGGAGTCACGGCATCGACTGCATCTTCGAAGGCTACTTCGAGGAGCAGGGGCCGGGGCTTTTCGCCGACATCCTCGCCGGCCGCACGCCGCCGCCCCACGTGGTGGAGGAGGGCACGGCCACCGCGGCGGTGCAGCCGATCCGCGGCCCGTCCATGATGGGCGCGATCGAGCTGACGCGCGGCTGCGGCAAGGGCTGCGGCTTCTGCGCCAGCGGCCTCAAGCGGATGGATTCGCTGCCGATGGAGACGATCCTGTCTGACCTCGCCGCCAACGTCGCCGGCGGCCAGACCGCGGTGGTCAACGGCAGCGAGGATTTCTTCCGCTACGGGTCGAGCGGCGGCAAGGTGGACTTCGACAAGCTGCACGCCCTGCTGACCGCGATGACGCGCGTCGAGGGCCTGTCGTTCATGCAGATCGACCACGCAAATGTATCGTCCATCCTTCAACTGTCGGACGAGCAGCTCGCCGAGATCCGGCGACTGCTGAACTGGCGAAAACGCATCGACTACCAGTGGCTCAACATCGGCGTCGAGAGCGCCAACGGCCTGCTGGTGCGGGCGAACGGCGCGGGCAAGATCGCGCCCTTCCGCGCCGAGGACTGGGAGGACATGGTCCGCCAGGCCGCCGACAAGGCCGTCCGCGCGGGCTTCTTCCCCGTGCTGAGCCTCGTGCTGGGTCTGCCGGGCGAGACCCCCGACGACGTCGCGCGGACGCAGCGGCTGGTCGACGAACTGGCGCAGAAGCCTGCGGCGATGTTCCCGATTTTTCACGAGCCGCTTCCCGGCCGCGGCGGCGGGCCCGCCTTCGGCGCCGAGGCGATGCGGGCCGACCACCTGGGGCTGTTCCGCTCGTGCTACGAGATCAACTTCCGCTGGATCCCGCGGCTGATCTGGGACAACCAGCGGGCCGGCGGCGTTCCGTGGGCCAAGCGGGCGCTGCTGCAGATGCTGGGTCGCGGCGAGGTGCTGATGTGGCGGCACACGTTCCGCAAGATGGCCCGCC
>CAZTVF010000047.1:0-4337 GCA_964616985.1 uncultured Planctomycetaceae bacterium | reverse complement strand
CATGAGCCAGGCTCCCACCCCGCGCCGGCCGCACGAAAGCATTCCGCCCACGCTGGCCGACCGCCAGGCCCTGCGCCATGCCGCCGCCGATTACGTGCGCCGCTGCGCGCCGGTGCCGCCGCTGTCGCTGGCGGAACTGGACGCCCACACGCAACGCCTGCTGGCCGACGCCGCCATCGACGGCCGCTACACGCACTACGCCGCCGTGATCCTTAACAACGAAACGTGGCGCGACGCCTTGGCGGCCGTGCCGTACGACCGCCGCCTGCTGCTGTTGCCCCAGTGCCTCCGCGATGCGCCCGCCTGCGCCGGCGAGATGGACGAGTTGGGCCTGATCTGCGGCGAGTGTGGCCGCTGCCACATCGGCGACATCAAGGCCCAGGCCGAGCGACTGGGCTACATCGTCCTGATCGCCGAGGGCGCCGCCGTGGTCATGTCGCTCGTGCAGTCGGGCAAGATCCAGGGCGTGCTGGGCGTCAGCTGCCTGGCGGCGCTGGAGAAGATATTCCCGTACATCGAGGCCGCCGCCGTGCCCGCCGTGGCCGTGCCGCTGCTGTACGACGGCTGCCAGAACACCGACGTGGACGCCGCCTGGGTGCGCGAGGCCCTGACGGCGACAGCGCCCGCCGCGCGACCGTCGCCGGACACCGAGGCGATCCACCGGCAGGTCGAGGCGTGGTTTGCCCCGGCCGCCCTGGGTGAACTGATGCCCGCGGGCGACGACCCCACCGCCTCGGCGGCGCTGGACTGGCTCGGCGGGCCCGGCAAGCGATGGCGGCCGATGCTGGCGGCGTGCGTCTACGCGGCGTGCGCGAGCGAGACGCCCGGCCCGCTGCCCGAGGCGCTCCGCACGCTGGCGGTGGCGGTGGAATGCTTCCACAAAGCCTCGCTGGTGCACGATGACATCGAGGACGCCGACGAGTTTCGCTACGGCACGCCCACGCTGCACCAGCGATGCGGGGTGCCCGTGGCGCTCAACGTGGGCGACTTCCTCCTGGGCGAGGGCTATCGCCTCATCGGGCGCTGCGGCCTGGGCGATGCGGCCAAGGTTCGCCTGCTGGAGGTGGCGGCCGGCGGACACCGCGAGTTGTGCCTCGGCCAGGGCCGCGAGCTGTGGTGGCGGCGCCATCGCGGGCCGCTGACGGCCGCCCAGATGATCGAGATCTTCCGCCAGAAGACCTCGCCCGCCTTCGAGGTCGGGCTGCGGTTCGGCGCCGCCTGCGCCGCGGCCGAGGGCGAACTGGCCGAGCCCCTGCATCGCTACAGCGATCACCTCGGCATCGCCTACCAGATCCATGACGACCTGCAGGATTTCGACACGGCCGGCGGCGATCTCGACGCCTCGCGCCCCAGCATCGTGCTGGCCCTGGCGTGGGACTTGGCCGATGCCTCCGCCCGGCCGGCGCTGGAAGCCCTGTGGCGCGGCGAGAAGCGGCCGCAGGCCCGCGACATCGTCGAGGCCCTCGGCGCCCGCCGCGCCGCCCAGACCTTGCTCACGCAACACGTTGCCGCGGCCATCGAGGCCCTGGCCGTCCTGCGAAACCCAATCCTCAAGGCCGTGCTGCGCCAGGTGCTGTGCCGAGTTTTCGGCCGCTCCGGCGTGATCGGCGCCAGCGACGATCTGCCCCACATGAAACGCCCAAAGGAGCCCTCGTGAAGAACGCCATTTGCCTCGCCGCGATGATCATGATCCTCACGTCTTCCGCTTCCTCGCAGGACTGGCCGCAGTGGCGCGGGGCGACGCAGGATGGCATCGCCCCCCGCGGGCCGACGATTGCGCCCGCCTGGGGCAAGGCGGGCCCGCCCAAGCTGTGGGAGAGCAACGCCATTCCCACCGGCCAGGGCGGGGGCTTCAGCAGCGTCTCGGTCGCCGGCGGCAAGGCGTACCTGTACGTGAACTGGAAGTCGCAGGAGCCCATCGTCACCCGCAAGATCGTGCAGGAGCAGCTCAGCGCCCTGGGCCTGTTCTCCGAGAAGGTGCCCGATGATATTCTGGCCAAGATCGAGGCCGACCGCGTGGGCGAGGCCCGGACCGCGCTCAAAGCCCCCGAGGTCAAGGCCTGGGTCGACAAGTGGGTTGCGGACAACCTGGACGCCAACCAGCGCAAGGCCTTCGGCCGCGTCGCCGTCGAACGCCTCACGCGAGGCCCGGCGGCGATCTCGCTGGACGTGCTGAAGAAGCTCACGACGATCAAGGACAAGGAATTCGAATCCGCCGAGGCCATGACCAAGTGGCTGGGCGAGAACGCCATCGCCGCCGACGTGGCCGCGCAGGTCATGAAGGTAGTGCCCACGTCCAAGCCCATCGCCAAGGACGTCATCATCTGCCTCGACGCGGGCAACGGCAAAGAGCTCTGGCGGCGCGAATACGGCGGGCAGCCCTTCGATTGGGGCTCCTCCAGCACGCCGTGCGTCCGCGACGGCCGGTGCTACGTCGCCGGTGGCAAGGCCCTCTATTGCCTCGACGCCAACAGCGGCGGCGAAATCTGGAAGACGCCGACCAAGGGCGAGCAGGTCTCCTCCTCGGCGATGGTGATCGACGGCGTGGTGGTCGCGCTCGGCGGCCAACTCATGGGCGTCTCGGCCGCCGACGGCAACGTGCTGTGGGCCTGCAAGGACATCGGCGGCAACAAGCCATCGCCGGTCAGCTGGACGAAGGACGGCAAGAACTACATCCTCTGCAATTCCAACAAGGGCATCGCCTGCGTCGTGCCCGCCACCGGCGAAGTCCTCTGGACCGTCCCCGGCGGCGGCAGCGGCACGGTGGCCGTTGGCGGCGACGTGATCGCGGTGCTCTCGGAGAACAAGGACATCGGCCTGGTGGCGTACCGCATCACGCCCCAGAAGGCCGAGAAGCTGTGGTCGATCCCCGGCGCCGACCGCGGCACGACGCCCATCATCCACGAGGGCTACGTCTACGCCGTGGGCGCCGGCGCGGCCCGCTGCATCAGCGTCGCCGACGGCAACGTCGCGTGGGAACAGAAGGTGGCGTGCGAGATCTGCTCGCCGCTGCTGGTCGACGGCAAGATCATCGCCCAGGTCGAGAACAACAAGATATGGATGCTCGCCGCCACGCCCGAGAAGTTCGAGGCGCTGGCCAAGGCGGGCATGGGCGCGGCCCAGTGCTCCTCGCCCGTCGTTTCCGGCGGGAAGCTCTTCCTGCGTCTGAACAACAGCGTCGCGTGCTACGATCTCACCGCTTCGCCGACATCCGAGCCGGCGAAGTAGGCCCTTGGCAGATGTCACGGAATCAGCATGACGCTACGTGAACACATGGTGCAGTGCGCTGCAGGAGCCCCCAGGCTGCTGGGGCCGCAGGCGTCGCACGTCGCGGAGTTTCTTCGCAGCCGCCTCAACGACGACGGCGGCTTCGGCGACACCCGTGGCCGCAGCGATCTGTACTACACCGCATTCGCCCTGCAGGCGATGGCGGCGTTAGAACTGCCCGCGCCCGTGGAGCGGATCGCGAATTACCTGCGGACGTTCGGACGTGGCGAGTCCCTGGACTTCGTCCACCGGTGCTGCCTGGCCCGCTGCTGGGGCACGCTGAATGCAGCCGCGCCCGGCGACGATGCCCTCGCGGCCGCCGATAGCCTCGAGGCGTTCCGCGACGCCCAGGGCGGCTACACGCAGTCGCCGCCGCAGGCGGGCAGCGTCTATGCATGCTTCCTGGCGATGGGCGCGTATGAAGATGCGGGCAGCCACATGCCGGACCTGGCGGGGCCGCTGCAATGCATCTACGCCTGCCGGGCCGGCGACGGCGGCTTCGCCAACGCCCCTGACCAGGCCGTCGGCACGACCCCGCCCACGGCCGCCGCGGTGACTATGCTGGCCGCATTGAACCAGCCGCCTGAGCCCGCGGCACTGGACTGGCTGTCGGCCCGCGCGTGCGGGCAGGGCGGCTTCCTCGCCTCGCCGCAGGCCCCCGCCCCCGACCTGCTATCGACGGCGGTGACACTGCACGCGCTGGCTGCATGCGGGCGGCCGCTCGACGCCTTCCGCTCGGCCGGCATCGATTTCGTCGAGAGCCTGTGGGCGCAGGACGGCGGCTTCAGCGGCCACTGGGCCCAAGGCCACGCCGACTGCGAATACACCTTCTATGCACTGCTGGCGATGGGGCACCTGGCGGGGCAGTGATACCCCGTCCGCGGGTGGCGTTTGGCAGGCAGGAATGGGAATGGAGTTCGGCGGCGGCTTGCCGTTCGGCGCTGTTTCTCGTTGCGGCCAAGGGCGAACAGCGCCGAACGGCAAGCCGCCGCCAGGGTTCTACTCGCAGATTGAATTGTTCGTGACGACCAGTGCTCTGTCTGCCGTCAAGTGAGGGGTGGCGGCCTTCC
>CAZTVF010000046.1:0-36359 GCA_964616985.1 uncultured Planctomycetaceae bacterium | reverse complement strand
GAAGCATCGCGTTTATGCATCTCGGATTTGAATCTGCGAATCCGCAATCCGCAATGGCAATTGGGTTCCAACCCCGCGAGGCTTGGCGTAGGATGTCCGCCTTTGCCAAAGGAGAAAACATGGGCAACAACAAGACGATCGGCGGCGGCGGATATCATCACCTGGCGCTGAAGGCTCGGGACTTCGACAAGACGGTGGCGTTCTACAAGGCGCTGGGCTTCGCCGAGTGGATCCGCTGGGGCGAGGGCGACAAGCGGGCCATCATGCTGGACACCGGCGACGGCAGCTGCCTGGAGGTCTTCGCCGGCGGGACGGAACTGAAGCCCGAGGGGGCCCTGCTGCACTTCGCCCTCAACAGCGACAACTGCGACGCGGCCATCGAGGTCGCCCGCAAGATCGGCGCCCCGGTGACGATGGAGCCCAAGACGCTGGAGATCCAGTCGACGCCCCGGCCGCAGACGGTCCGCATCGCCTTCTGCAAGGGTCCCGACGGCGAGACGATCGAGTTCTTCCAGAAGGTATCGAAGTAAATCGGTAAACGGTAAGCAGTAGGCGGTCGGTTGTGTTGGGCGCGCCACGGCGGGTTGTTGCCAGTCGGGCGAGCATGCCGGCGTGAGTACGCTTCGGCATGGCACCTTGGCGCGGGGGCGCGAGTACGCCCGCCACGGCGGGCAAGCTTCGGCATGGCACCCAGCCGCAAAAAGAGAAACGGTAACCCGCGGGTCGATCCTGCGGGTTACCGTTTCGTGATTGCGTTGTTTACTGCGGCCGCTTACTGGGCGGCGGTCTCGACCTTGCGGCCGAGGCGCTTGCGGGCGTTCTCGGTGAGGTGGCGTTTGCGGATGCGGATGAGGCCGGGGGTGATCTCGACCAATTCATCGCTCTCGATATATTCGAGGGCGGCCTCCAGCGACATCTTGCGTGCGGGCTTGAGCACGACGGTGAAGTCCTTGCCGCTGGACCGCATGTTGCTCAGGCGTTTGCACTTGACGGCGTTGATGGTGATGTCGTTGTCCTTGCAGTGCTCGCCGACGATCTGGCCTTCGTAGACCTGGTCGCCGGGGGTGACAAACATGGTGCCGCGGTCGGCCAGCTGGTCCAGGGCGTAGCCGGTGATCTGCCCGGTGTCGGTGGCGATCATCACGCCGTTGGCCCGCCCGCCGATCTCGCCGCGTGCGGGGGCATATTCATGGAACCGATGGTGCATGATCGCTTCGCCCTTGGTGGCCGTCAGCATGCGGCTGCGCAGGCCGATCAGGCCGCGGGCGGGCACGGTGAACTCCAGCAGCGTCCGCTTGCCGAGGGTCTCCATCTTGACCATCTCGGCGCGGCGGTCGCCCATCAGCTGCATTGCCGGGCCCATGTAGTCGGTGGGAATGTCCAGCACCAGCAGCTCGATCGGCTCCAGCAGCGCGCCTTCGGCCGAACGCTTGTAGATGACGTCGGGCTTGCCGACGCACAGCTCGAAGCCTTCGCGGCGCATGTTCTCCAGCAGGATGCCCAGGTGCATCAGGCCGCGACCGGCGACGTCGAACTCGTCGGCGCCCTCCAGGCCGTTGACGCGAAGGGCCACGTTGGACTGCAGCTCCTTCTGGAGCCGCTCGCGAAGGTGGCGGCTGGTGACGTACTTGCCGTCCTGCCCGACGAACGGGCCATCGTTGATGCGGAAGGTCATGTGCAGCGTGGGCTCATCGACGTGCACCGTGTCCAGCGCCACCGGGTTGGCGGGGTCGGCCAGGGTGTCGCCGATGTCGATCTTCTCCAGCCCCACCACCGCGCAGATGTCGCCGACCTCGATGCGATCGACCTCGCGCCGGCCCAGGCCGTCGAACTGGTACAGCTGCGCGATCTTCTGCAGCTTGCGCTCGCCGTGGCGGTCGATGGTCAGGATCTGCTGGCCGCTCTTGAGCGTGCCGGCGAAGACGCGGCCGATGCCGATACGACCGACGTAGTCGCTGTAGTCGATGCTGGTGATCAGCACCTGCAGCGGGGCGTCGCCGTCAAAGTTCGGCGGCGGCACGTGCTGCCGGATGGCGGTGAACAGGGCGTGAATGTCGCCGGTGTTGTCGGCGGGCACCTTGTCGAGGCTGTCGACGGCCCAGCCGTGGCGGCCGGAGGCGTAGATGACGGGGAAGTCCTCGGCGTGGTCCTCGGCGCCCAGGTCGATCAGCAGGTCGAACGTCTGGTTGACGATCACCTGCGGGCGGGCGTCGGGGCGGTCGATCTTGTTGACCACGACGATGGGGTGCAGGCCGTTCTGCAGGGCCTTGGACAGCACGTAGCGGGTCTGGGGCATGACGCCCTCGGCCGCGTCCACCAGCAGCAGCACGCCGTCGGCCATCTTCAGCACGCGCTCCACCTCGCCGCCGAAGTCGGCGTGGCCGGGCGTGTCGACGATGTTGATGTGGAAGTCCTCCCCGTTGGGGTCGGTGTAGTGGATGGCGCAGTTCTTGGCCAGGATGGTGATGCCTCGCTCGCGCTCCAGGGGGTTGGAGTCCATGATGCACTCGCCCTTGAGCTCGCCCTGGCGGAACTGGCCGCTCTGGCGGAGAAGCTGGTCGACCAGCGTCGTCTTACCATGGTCGACGTGCGCGATAATGGCCACGTTGCGAATCTGTTGCCTGTTCATAGGTCTCTCAACTGGGGGAACTACATGCGGGAGTGTTCTTTGCCTTCCGCGTCCTGTACTGAAAGGAAGACTGTACCCCGTGCCGCTTCGGAAGTCAATACGCTGGCCGGCGGCGAAGCGCCCAAACCTTCTGGCGTTCCTCTGGCGACAACCCAATTGCGGACTTCGCCACAGCCGGTCCGCGTGTAACCGGGCGGGTCGCGTGCGCATAGATAGGGTGTCGCATGAGAAAAGGCCGCCACCTGACATGCGGTCTTCGTTGACACAATAGTGCAATTGGCCGCCGCCGGCGGCGTTTGGTATCATGATGCGGTTACAACAGGCGAACTTCAAAGGAATGAACATGACCCACCGGCTGACCGTTCTGGCATGCATTCTCGTGCTGGCATCCCTGGCCGCTGCCCAGTCCACGCAACCCGCTCCGGCGTCGATGCCGGCGAAGGTCGTCGCCCCCCCGCCTGAACTGTGCAAAGGCGTGGTCGACCCGTACGACGCGACCGCGCAGCGAAACCAGTTCCTCGTCGCCGCCGGCGTGGACAACGAGCTCGACGAGAAGGAATTCGCCGCCGACCAGAAGAAGGGCGGCAACTTCGCCCGGAAGTTCGACCGCTGGGCGGAGATGCTCAAGTTCGACAAGAACAACAACAAGACCCTCGACTGGTTCGAGGCCGACGCCTACCGCCAGGACCTGCGCAAGAAGGTGCTGGCGATGTTCGGCGACAAGGCCGGCAAGCTCGTCGGCGCCAATCGCGACGCGGCCAACCGGGCGCTGGACGAGGGCAACGTCTTCGGCGACGGCACGGAGCGGCCCCGCTGGGGCGCCCGCGGCGGCGATGATGCCGCGGGGACGGCGGCCGGGGCTGGCGGCCCCGACCTGGGCGGCCGCGGCGGACGCTGGGGCGCCCGCGCCAACGATCCCGAAATGATCAAGAAGTACGACGCCGACGGCGACGGCAAGCTGTCGGACGCCGAGCGCGAGACGGCCGTGAAGGAGATCCGGGCCGACTGGGAGAAGCGGGCCCTGGAGAAGTACGACGCCAACAAGGACGGCGTGCTGGACGAGGACGAGCGCAAGGCCATGCGAGAGGATACCCGCCGCCAGGCGCAGCCGTGGCAGAAGATGATGGACACGTGGATGACCAAGCAGTTCGACACCTCCGGCACGGGCGAGTTGTCCGAGGAGGACAAGACGGCCAAGAAGGCGTTCGAGAGGCAGTTGCAGGACCTGGGCAAGGTGTGGGACGCCAAGCTCAACGACCTTGACGGCGACGGCACGGTGACGCAGGAAGAACGCCAGCAGGTGCAGGGCGAGTGGCGCAAGATGGGCCTCAAGATGCTCGGCCAGGCCGTGCGGTACATGGACGCGGACGGCGACGGCAAGGTCTCGCCCGAGGAGACGGCGGCGTTCCAGGACCGCCTGCGCGACGGCATCCAGGGGTGGCTGGACAAGACGACGACGAAGTACGACGAGGACGGCGACGGGCGGCTGAGCGAGGCCGAGCGGACGGGCCTGGTGCAGGGGCTTCGCGACGAGATCGACCAGCGAGCGAAGAAGTTCGACACCGACAACAAGGGCCACCTCACGCCCGATGAGATGTTCAAGCTGATCCAGGACTTCGGCAAGGAGATCGGCGTGACGCCGGTGAAGAAAGACGCCGACGCCGAGGACGCCGAGACGAAGTGAGCGTGGATGGCGCGGGGGCATTGGGTGCCATGCCGAAGCGTATTCGCGCCGGCATGCGCGGGTGGGACATGCCACATCAGGTGATCGAAGCGTGAGGCGCCGCCTCATAGACGTGAGACAGCGAATATGCATGGGTCACTGAAGTGACCATGCCGAGGGGACCCGAGGGATTCCCGATGGACGTGCCCAGCGCTTACTTGCTGAGGCTGGGGCAGGCCTTGAGACTTGCGACGACGTAATCGATCTGCTCGGGCGTGAGCTCGGGGTAGATGGGCAGGGAGAGGATCTCGGCCGCCGCGGCCTCGGCGGCGGGGAAGTCGCCGGCGCGGTAGCCCAGCGAGGCGTAAGCGCCGGCCAGGTGCAAGGGGATCGGATAGTGAATGCCAACACCCACGCCGCGGGCCTCCATCTCGCGCATCACCGCATCGCGATTGGGCACGCGGATGACCATCTGATGGTACACGTGCCGCACGCCGGGCTGCTCGGGCTGCACGACGACGGGCAGGCCGGACAGGGCCTGCTGGTAGCGCCGGGCGACGGCGCGGCGTGCCTCGGTCCAGGCGACGAGGTGCTTCATCTTCACCCCCAGCACCGCGCCCTGGAAGCCCTGCATGCGGTAGTTGTACCCGACCACGTCGTGGTAGTACTTCCTCGACGAGCCGTGGTCGTGCAGCATCCGCATGCTCGCCGCGAGCTGTTCGTCGTTGGTCACCACCGCCCCGCCCTCGCCGTAGGATCCGAGGTTCTTGCCGGGGTAGAAGCTGAAGGCGCCCCCATGGCCGAACGTGCCGACCTTGCGGCCGCCGAACTCGGCGTCGTGGGACTGGGCGCAGTCTTCGAGCAGCCCCAGCCCGTGCCGCCGGGCGATGGCGGCGATGGTGTCCATCCGCGCGGGCTGGCCGAAGAGGTGCACCGGGATGATCGCCTTCGTGCGGGGAGTAATGGCCTGCTCGATGAGCGCGGGGTCGATGTTGTGGTCCGCCGCGGCCATGTCGACGAAGACCGGCCTGGCGCCGCAGTAGCTGACGGCCTCGGCCGTGGCGATGAAGGTGTTGACGGGGACGATGACCTCATCGCCCGCGCCCACGCCCATTGCCAGCAGGGCCACGTGCAATGCACTGGTGCCGCTGGAGGTGGCGATGCAGAACCGCGCCCCGTGGTGGGCGGCGAAAAGCTCTTCGAAATGACGCACGGCCTCGCCCTGGACGAAGGCGGAGGTCTCCATCACGTGGTCGAGGGCCGCATGCACCTCGTCCTTGATCTGGAGGTACTGGGCCTTGAGGTCGAGAAATGGCACCTTCACGCCAGGGTCCCTCCGGCGGGCGGGGAATCGACCGGCCGCAGCACGCGGGCAGGGTTGCCCGCGACGATCATCCGCGGGGGCACGTCGTGGGTGACCACGGCCCCGGCCCCGACGATGGCGCCGGCGCCGATCGTCACGCCGGCCAGGATCGTCGCATTGGACCCGATCGACGCGCCGCGGCAGACGCGCGTGGGCGTCACGTGCCAGTCGCCCTCGCCGCTGGGGGCGCCGCTGCTGGTCGTCGCGCGGGGGTAGAGGTCGTTGATGAACATGACGCCGTGGCCGATGAAGCATTCATCTTCGATATGAACGCCCTCGCATATGAAGGTGTGGCTGGAGATCTTGCACGCCCGCCCCACCGTCGCGTTCTTCTGGATCTCGACAAAGGTGCCGATGCGGCTGTCGTCGCCGATGCGGCAGCCGTAGAGGTTGACGAAGGCGTAGATCCGCACGTTCTGGCCCAGCTGCACGTCGGGGGCGATGCGGATCGTCGGGTCCTGCGGTATCGTGGTCGGCACAAGTACTCCTTTGAGGATACTATCGGCCAGATGGGGTGGGCGGCTGGAACCCTTCGAGGGCGGCACCCGAACGGCAAGCCGCCCCCAAACGCACTCATGTGTTCCCCTGCGGCCGCAGGCGGCGGCAGCGCAGGCCGTAGCGACGCAGGCAGCGGAAGACATCGCGGAGGCTGGAGGTGATGTTGGACCACTTGGCCCCGCTGGCACGGCCGCTGGAGCGGTCGCAGAAAACGGCTGGGACGCTGACGAGCTTGAGCCCGCGGGCGCGGGCGAGGATCAGCCGCTCGGCCTCGGCGAACGGGCTGCGCGAGACGAGGTCATAGGCGAAGACCTCCCGTGCGGCCAGCTTGACGCTGCCGGGGTCCAGCGTGTCGGCGCCGAACAGCACGCGGGGCAGCAGCTCGAAGAAGAACGAGACCGCCCGCCGCCAGGCCGTGTAGACGCTGGCGCGGTTGCCGCGGACGGCGACCGCGACGTCGGCGCCCTCCGCGCGGAGGGCGGCCAGCAGGCGGGCGAGGTTCTCGGCGGGCCACTGGCCGTCGGAGGCGGTGAGGTAGACGTAGCGGCCGCGGGCGAGGCGAGCGGCGTCGGTCATCGATTGGAACAGGCCCAGGTTGCGCCCGTGGCGTTCGATGCGCAGGCCGGGGTGCAGGCGGGCGAGGGCCTGGAGCTTGTCGCCCGTGCCGTCGCTGCTGCCGTCGTCGAGGCACAGGAGCTCCCACTCCCCCGCCGGCGCCAGCGATTGCAGCACGCGGAGGTGATCAAGCACCACGGCCTCGATGCATGCCTGCTCGTTGTACGCGGGCATCGCCACCGACAGCAGCGGCCGCGAGGGACTGGAGGCGTCGTGATCGATCATGGTTTCAATGCTCTGTTGGGTGGCGGCAGGTCAATAATGCATCGCCAGCCATGCCTGGATGCCGCGGCCCCAATAGACGATGATCAGGCCGGCGGCGATCCACACCACCGCGGTGACCTGGAACGGGCGATCGCGAAGGATCAGGTCCGTCGGGTCGCTGTACAGGCCGTGGATCGAGAGCATCGCGAAGCGGAACACGCCGTACACCACCAGCGGCAGCGTGGCGGCGAGGTAGTTCGTGCCGATCCGCTGCACCGTCTGGTCGCTCAGCGAGTACAGCAGGAACGAGATCACCGCGATGGCGGCCGACAGCGTGATCACGTGCGTCAGCAGTTCGGCCGTGTACCCCACCAGCGTGGGGCGGTGGGCGATGGCCTGCTTGCTGTCGCCGATGGCGACGATCTCCATGTACCGCTTGCAGAAGCCCATGAACATGCACAGCGTGAAGGTGCAGATGAACAGCCACGGCGTGGGGGTGACGTGGATGGCCGTCGCCCCGGCCAGGGCGCGGAGGACGAAGCCGCCGGCGATGCACATTACGTCCAGTAGCATCTTCTCCTTCAGCCAGTACGTGTAGGCCACGTGGACGAGCAGGTACGCCATCAGCACCAGGATGGTCGCAATGCCCAGTACCGACACGGCAGCCCCAGCCAGCACGGCCAGCACGACCGCCGCGATGGCGGCGGTGGATTCGTCGATTCGCCCCGACGCCAGCGGCCGATCCTTCTTGCGGGGATGCAGGGCGTCGCGCGAGCGGTCGTAGATGTCGTTGAGCACGTAGGTGAAGCTCGAGGCCATGCAGAACGCCACCGTCGCCAACAGCGCATTGAGCACCGCTGGGGCGTCGGCGATGTGCATGGACATCATCAGCGGGAACAGCACGACGACGTTCTTCACCCAGTGGCCCGGGCGGGCCAGGCGAATCAGGTCGCGCAGCGAGTTGGGGTGGGTCTCAGGAATAGGAACCTCGTCTTATCGATGCTACGTCCGACACCCACGCGCGGGCAAGGGCCCGTTCGGACTCGGCGAAGAAGCCCTTGGCCGTCAGCGCCTCGTAGCATCGCAGCAGGTTGTCGCCCGCGGCCGCGTCGCCGGGGGCCAGGGGCAGCGCCTCCAGAACGTCCACGAGTTCCTCGTTGCGCTGGTAGCCGGGAACCTCGTCGTTGAAGTCGCGCATCAGGTTGTGCGCGTTGCGCTGCTGGATGACGTCGGCGGCGTGGAAGATGATCTCGTGCCCCATCTCCCACAGGCACCGCTGGGCGATGAAACTCCGCCAGATGTCGGTCATGCGGAAGCTGCAGGTGCTGGGCAGGTACATCAGCACGTACGCCTGGGGCCACCACCAGGTGTTCTGGCTGTTCCACGGGCACCACGTGCCTCGCGGCAGCGAGACCGAATCGGCGCGGTGGAAAGTGAATTCGCGGTCCAGCACCAGCCGCCAGACCGCGTCGACGTCGGGCGACAGGTCGGCCAGGCCCTGCTGGATCGGCGACTGCACGGCCCGCAGCGGGCCGCTTCGGGCGCCCTGCCAGGTGGCGGGGTCGGTGACCTTGTTGAGCGGGAAGCCGCGCGGCCAGATCAGCTGGTCGGTGAACAGGCGGTAGACGTTGAGCCATCGTGCGGCGGTGGCCTGCTGGGCCTGCGTCGCCAGCGCCAGCGGCTTCCAGTGCGGCGCGGGGGTGTTGTCGTCGTCGGTCTCGTAGATGCACGGGGCGTTGGCCTTCATGGCCATAAGATAGCCGAGGTTCTTGCGGGCGTAGTGCTTGGTGGGCAGGATGGCCGCGAGCTTCAGCGGCAGCAGCTTCTGTGCGGCGAGGCTGTAGAAGTCGGCCCCGCCGATGTCGAAGCGGTCGGGCCCCTTCTGGTCGCCGATGGCGATCAGGCGGCCGGAGGTCTTGTTCAGGAACGCCATCAGCCCCCTCACGCTGGGCGTGGGCGGCTGGATGGTGGTGATGACGCCGGCGAAGCTCATGGGCGTCCCCCGCTGGCACAGGCGGCGCGGGCCTCTTTGCGCAAGTGCCAAAGGCTTCGCAGGGCGTCAGTGATCGGCGAGGCGCCCAGGGCCTTGGAGGTGTTGGTGTAGTGGATCGGAACCTCGACCCATCGGAACTGGTGCATCAAGGCGCGGATCTCGGTCTGGAAGAAGTGCGCCCGGCTGCGGACGCCGCGGTCGAGCAGGCACTTCATGGCCGGACGGCTGAAGCATTCGAAGCCGCTGGTCATGTCCGTCATCCTCGTGCCGACCAGAAGGTTGGCCAGCCGCGTGCCGCCCCAGCTGACAAGCCGCCGCCACAGGCTGCCGCTGTGCGAGCCGCCCTGGATGAAGCGCGAGCCGCCGGCGAAGTCGAAGCCCGCCTCCATCGCCGCGATGAACTGGGGGATCGCCTGGGGGTCGTGGCTGAGGCCCGCGTCCATCTCCAGGATCCAGCGGCACGGCGCGTTGAAGGCCTCGCGATAGCCGCGGAAATAGGCGTCGACGACACATCGGTTCTGGGGCGCCCAGACCGGCACGATCCGCGAGTCCAGCGTGCGGGAGAGCTCCTCCACGATGTCGCGGGTGCGGTCCTTGCAGGCGTTGTCGAGCACGCAGTAGACGCGATCGTCGGGGCCCAGTGCCTTCACCACGCGGGTGAGAAAATCTCGAACCGTCGCCTCTTCGTTGGCCATGGGCATCACGACGCCGAGGCGATAGCCCGCACCTGCGTCGAGTTGTGAATTGTCGGCCATGAGATCCTTTGGAATACCACCGGGAATAGTACCAGTTATTTGATCGTTGATATAGCGATCATTCTTGAGACATAAGTGGATGCACGCATTGCCCGGTGCCAGGAGTCGCCCGCGGCGGCGGACGTGTGCACCTGGCCTGGCCGCAGGCTGCAGGCACATTGCCGCGCCGGCACTTGTGCGGCCGGGAGAGGCGGGGTATGATTCTCGCCCTACCTGTGCCAATCAACCTAACTCAATAAAAGGAGTCGTCCCATGGCAAAGGCTGTGAAACTGGCTGCCGCATCGAAGGCGGCGGCGAAGGTCGTGACGTTCGGCGTGTGCGCCACCAGCGATCCCCGCGTGGACAAGGCCTCGCGCGAGCGCTGCGTCAATATCGTCAGCATGGTCGCCGACATCGTGGCCGAGCGCGTCAAGCTGCCCGACGGCTCGCCCGTGCGGGTCGTGTTCTCCGACGTGCTGATCGACGGCGAGAAGCAGGCCGACATCGTGGCCGCCCAGTTCCGCGCCGCCGGCGTCGACGCCGTCATCCTCGCCCCCGACACCTGGGCCTTCCCGCAGCTGACGCTGATCAGCCTGCTGGCCCAGCTTCCGGCCGAGACGCCGGTGAACATCACCTGCGGCAACAGCGGGCCCAAGCCCGGCGTGGTGTTCGCCCATGCGGTCAACGGCGCGCTGGCCCAGACGGGCAAGCTGGCGGCGTTGAACGTGGGCAGCTGGCCTGACACCGGCGCCAACCCGCAGATGTCCAAGTCCACCGCCGTCGCCCTGGTCGACTGGTGCTACGCCGCGCTGACGGCCGTGGCCGTTCGCGGCCGCCGCGTCGTGATCTTCGGGCACGACTCGATGGGCATGGAGACGGCCCTGGGCCACATCCTGCCGACGCGCAAGACCTTCGGCATCGAGATCACGCGGCTGGACATGAAGCTGCTGGCCGACATGCTCAAGAAGGGCTCGTTCGACAAGAACGAGGTCAAGGCCCTCCGCGCGTGGTTCGAGAAGATGGTGGGCAAGCGTCTCGTGCTGCGGAACGAGGCCGACAGCGAGAAGTTCAACCAGTCGCTGGCGATGTACCTGATCATCCGCGACCTGATCACCGAGCTCAACGGCATCGGCGGCGGGTTCATGAGCCAGCTGGAATGGGGCTCCGACCCGCGCGGCCTGCCGCTGCCGGTGGCCGACGCGATGGAAAGCCTGTTCAACTCGACGTTCGACCACAACGGCCCCAAGCCCGCCATGCCCTACGGCACCGAGGCCGACGTGCAGGGCCTGCTGACGATGCTGTTCACGACGTACCTCTCCGGCGGGCAGCCGCCGCTGTTCATGGACTTCCGCAAGGTCTGGGAGCCGTGGGAAATCCAGGCCCTGGCCAAGAAGGTCGGCGTAAAGTTCACGGGCAAGGAACTGTGGGCGAAGCGCGGCTTCGTCGATGGCGACAACAGCGGCTCGGCCGCGTTCAACTGGGCGGCCAAGCCCGGCGCCTCGGCCGAACAGTGCATGAAGGGCGTGGGCCTGCCGCTGGCCGATGAAGGCTACTTCCCCGGCGGCGGCAACAGCGTGACGTTCACGACGCCCGGCGGCATCGAGGGCATCGCCTCGCGCCTGGCCTACAGCGGCATGAACAACATGTTCAGCCTGATCTGGGACGAGGCCGTCACCACCGAGATGCCGGCCAAGCTGTCCGACGCGGTGAACCACACGTCCTCGCCGACCTGGCCGCACACGTACGTGGTGCCCAAGTACGCCACGATGCCGGAGTACAAGCAGTACGCCCCGGCCAACCACTTCCACATGACGTGGAACCTGCCGGTGGCCCGCCTGCAGCACTGGATGGACATGACGAACGTCCTGAGCGTCGCCCCCTGGAGCGAGCGTCCCTGCCTCGTCCCCGGCGTCGACCGTCCCCAGCCGCTCATCCACCTGCTCAACGGCGGCGAGAACAACGCCAAAACGCTTCGGGCACGGTAAACAATCGAGACACCGACGCGACAGCGTCACCGATTCGCGATGTCGCATATATAGCCCCCGGTCGCTCGCGACCGGGGGCTGTTGTTTGCCCCGGCCGCTGCTCAGACGCTAGCTGCCTTCGGGTCCCGTAGGGACCACTGGTAGTAGCCCAGCACTTTAGTGCTGGGTCATATTGGCATTCTTGAATTCGAGTCCCATAGGGACGGTCGAACCTTCAGTCGTCCCTACGGGACGAGGGTGGACGGCCGGTTTCGACCGGGGGCTATATATGCGTGTTCGTTGATCTATCTCGCCGCGCGGCGTCGATTATTCTTCGGTGTCGTCCTGCTGGACCATTTTCACCGGGGCGATCTTGCGCAGGTCCTTGCGAATGGCGGCGGCGTTGCCGGCGACGACGATGACGAGCTTGCGGGGATCGATCGTGCGACGGACCAGATCATGGCAGCCCTTGGGGTCGGCGGCGGCGATGGCGGCGAACATCTTCTGCGCGTACCCCGCGCCGAGTTCCTGCGACTCGATCAGCCACAGGTCCTGCGCCACGGCCGTCGGCGTCTCGTGCTGAGTCGCGTAGCTGCCCAGGAGGTACTGGCGCGAGCGGGCGAGCTCGTCCTCGCCGGGCGGGGCCGAGCAGAGCGAATCGATCTCCTTGAGGATCTCGCGCAGCACCTCGGCGGTGCTCTCGGTGCGGCTGAACGTGTTGATGCTGAACTCGCCGCCGAAACGTCGGGGCTCGTACGCGCCGTAGATGTTGTACGTGAGCCCCTTGTTACTGAGGATGTGGCTGAACAGGCGGCTGCACGTGTTGGTGCCGAAGTAGTCGCTCACCAGCATCGCGGTGAAGCGGCCCTCGTCGCCCCGCGCGATGCCCGCGCAGCCGACGAAGATCTGGCTCTGCGAGCACTGGGGGCGGTCGATGAGATAGATCCGCGTTTTGTCCACCGCCGCCACGGGCGGCAGTTCCGCCTTGGGCCGCGGCCCCTGCGCCGTCCAGCGGCCGAAGGCCTTCTGCGCCAGTTCCACCGCCTGCTTCTCGTCCACGTCGCCGGCGACGACCAGCACGGCCAGGTCCAGCCGCAGGTACTTCTTCCACCACTGGACGACGTCATGCTTCTTCATTGCGTCAATGTCCGCCTCGGCCCCGACCACGTCGTGGCCGTAGGGATGCTCGCCGTAGATCCGCCGCCGCAGCTCCATGTGGGCGACGTGCTCCAGCGTGCCCTCGCCGGCGGCGACGTCGGCGATGTA
The DNA here is from genome assembly GCA_964616985.1 of uncultured Planctomycetaceae bacterium. Lineage (GTDB taxonomy): Bacteria > Planctomycetota > Phycisphaerae > SM23-33 > SM23-33 > CAZTVF01. The sequence continues at coordinate 23,429 of CAZTVF010000046.1, read as the reverse complement.
CGCCTCGCGGAACAGGTCCATCTCCTCGGCGTCGATATTCGGGTCGAGCACCATGTGCGACATCATCTCCACCGTCCGCACCAGGCGGGGCGAGGTGCAGGTGGCCATCACGTATGAGTCGTCGAGGTCGGCCGCGGAACTGATGTGGATGCCGAGCTTCTCCTGCTCGCGGGCGATCTCCATCGTGCCGCCCCGCAGCGAACTGCGGGTGAGCATCTGCATCGCGAAGTCGGCCATGCCGGGCTTGGACTCGCCCTCCGTCCACGAACCGGCGGCGATGCCCAGGTACACGGTCACCAGCGGCGTGCGGTGATTGGGCGCCACCACCACGCGCAGGCCGTTGGGCAGCGTGCTGCGCGTGCATGGAACCTGCGGGGGCGGGGGCAAGGCGGCCGCCACGGGAGGCCGGTCTCCCAGCTCGGCCGGGCGGTCGCCGGTGTTCCGCGGCGGCAGCGGCGTGTTGCTTTCGGCCGCCACCGGGGCGGCGGTCTCGGCGTCGTCCTTGAGGAAGCGGCCGGACTCGTCCTCCTGCACGATCACGCGAAGGACTCCGTTGGGGTCGAGGTACTTCCGCGCCACCTCCTGCAGCCGCTGGGCCGTCATCGTCTCGATCTCGCCCGCCAGCGTGTTCACCCGCGACGCATCGCCGGCCAGGATGGCCGCCTCGGCGATGGTGGTGGCCTTGGCAGTGGCGGTCTCGGCGTCCTCGTACATCGTCTTGAGCATCTGGCTGCGGGCCTTGAGCAGCTCGTCGGGCGTGACGGGCTCGTCCCGCAGGCGGGCGACCTGCAACTCCAGCTCGGCCAGCACGCTGTTGGGGTCGCCGTCGGGGCAGGGATTGTTCGCGTCGCCGCACTGGGGCAGCATGACCCCGGCGACGAACGCTCCGTCCTGCTCCACCGATTCCTGGAAGGCCTTGGCCTGCAGTGCGACCTCCTTGCCGCGGACCAGCCCCGCCTGCAGGCGCCCGCTGTCGCCCAGGCCCAGCACGACGCCCAGCATGTCCAGGGCGACGCGGTCCCGGTGGCCTTCTTTCACGGTGCGGTAGATCAGCCCCACCAGCGGCGAGGGCGCCATCACGTTGCGGATGGCCACCGTCCGCGGCGCCCGCGGCAAAGGCTCCACGGCCGTCACGCGGGGCACGTCCTTGCCCTTGGGCAGCCAGGCCATGTGCTTGCGGGCGAGGTCCATCGCCTTGTCGTGGCTGACGGCGCCGCAGATGACGAGGGTGGCGTTGTTGGGCACGTAGTAGGTTTCCCAGAACTGCCGCAGCTCGGCCACCGTCGCCGCCCGCAGGTGCGACACCCGCCCCACCACCGGCCAGCGGTAGGGATGCTGGCCGAACAGGTGCCCGACGATCTTGTCCTCCAGCCGCCCGTAGGGCTCGTGGCTGTACATGAGCAGCTCTTCCTCCACCACCTTGCGTTCGGTGGCGAAGTTGGGCGGGTCGACCTTGAGGAACATCATGCGTTCCGCCTCCAGCCACAGCAGCAGTTCGAGCTGGTTGGCCGGGGCGACGTCGACGAAGTTGGTCGTGTCGTACGTGGTGTAGGCGTTGCATTCGCCGCCGATGCTGCTGATGAGCTGGTCGATGTCCTTCACTCGCTGGGTGCCGCGGAACATCATGTGCTCGAACATGTGGGCGAAGCCCGTGCGGTCGGCCCGCTCGTCCTTGGAGCCCACGTGGTACCACATCTGGACCGAGACGATCGGGCAGGTGAAGTCCTCGACGGTGATGACGGCCATGCCGTTGGGCAGCGTCGCCTGGCGGTAGTTGTACAGCGCCGCCGGCTGGGAGGCCGGGACGCTCGATGCCGCCGGTGCGGACGCCGCCTGCGAGGCCGGCTCGTGGAGAACGATCTCCTGCGCCGCCGCCCCGGCCGCGGCCAGCATCAACGCCCACAACAGCAGGAGGTACTTCATCGGATTGCGTTTCATGGTGCAATACTCCATCGACAGACGAATGTAACCCTCTGGAGCGGATTCTCCAAAGGGATCGTGGGATGGGCGCGAGGGGAAGCAGTGAGCCGAAAGGAGAAAATGCTTTGGGTGGCGGCAAGGGTGGCGGCCTTCCAAGGCCGCCGCCCATATCGCCGTACGCATGGGTGGCGGCGACGGTGGCGGCCTGGGAAGGCGGCCACCCAGATATCCACGGCACTCGGCCCCGGCAGCAGCCCGCCTACCTCGCGAGCTTGTCCTTGATCCGCTGCCACAGCGACAGGTGCGGCTCGAATTCGCCCTGCATCTCGGTGAGCTTGACGTCCAGGGGGTGGAGGATCTCGCGGCAGGTGCGGGAGAAGAGCTCGCCGAAGGGGTTTTGCGCGTACAAGCTCATCTCGTACGAGCAGGGGCCGGGGCCTGCGGATTCCCCGTCGCGACGGATGCGGATGTAGCACACGCTGCGGCCGCCCTTGGAGACCATCGCGCTGACGAAGGGCTGGTGGTCCTGGGGCTCCACGGCCTGGTAGAGCTTCTCCAGGCCGGCGAGCGACTCGATCACCTGCCGCCCCGCCCCGTCGAGGCGGAAGCTGACGGCGTCGTGGGCGATCAGCCGCAAGAGGCCCCGCACCAGTTGCAGCAGCAGGTCGCTGTCGAAGTGCTGCGTCCTGCGGCAAGCCTTGCCGATGATGACCGCGAACCGCCGGCGCAGCTTCAGCTCCTGGGCCTCTTGCTCGCCGCGGTCCAGGTTTCGCAGGTATCCATAGACGACGTAGGCCGTCGAATCACGCGCGGGCACATCCAAGGGCATGTTTGAATCCTCGCTATGCACTATTCAACCGTCCGCACATTCAGCGAACAAGGAAATCGTGACGATACCGTCTCTTTTTCTTGCCCTGCTCTTGGGGGTGGCACCGCGCGGGCATGCGAAGGTCCGACCGAGTGCATGCGAAGGTGGCGGGTGAACGCCTCACGCTGTATGATGATCGGAATATGATGACACCCGATTCCCGCTATCCTGACGCACCGCGACGCGAGCCACTGCCCCGGCGGGCGGAGTTCACCCCGCCCAACCTGCCCCCCGGCACGCCGGCGGTGTACCTGCGCAGCGTCAGCTTCGACACCTTCATCTTCCGCAACATGGTCGCCAAGGTTGAAGGCCATCCCGAGGGCGGCGACATCGTCGCCGTCATCGACCGCCGCGGCGAGTTGTTCGGCTGGGGCTTCTTCCACCCGCGGTCGATGATCACGCTGCGGATGATCACGCACAGCCCCCAGCGGCCGCCCGAGTCCTTCGTGGCCGATCGCATAAAGCAGGCCGTGCAGCTTCGCCGCGATGTGCTCAAGCTCGACGCGACGGCCGACGCCTACCGCCTCATCCACGCCGAGGGCGACGGCATCAGCGGCCTGATCGCCGACAAGTTCGGCGACTATGTCGTGATCGAACTGTTCAGCCTGGCGATGTTCCGCCGCATACACCAGATCGAGGACGCCTTCGTCGACGCGGGCCTGCGGGTGAAGGCCTTCATCCACCGCGCCGACAAGTCCACGATGGACTTCGAGGGCTTCACGCTTCCCAAGGCACCCAGGCACGACCCCAGCGTCGTCATCACCGAAAACGGCGTGCGGTTCAAGGTCGACCTGGAGCACGGGCACAAGACGGGCTTCTTCTGCGACCAGCGCGAGAACCGCCTCGCCCTGACCGCCTTCACGCCCGGCCGCAATGTCCTGGACTGCTGCTGCTATACGGGCGGATTCGCATGCTACGCGGCCACGGTCGGCAAGGCGGCGGCCGTCACGGCCGTGGACCTCGACGAGGTGGCGCTGGAGACGGCGAAGGAGAACGGCAAGCTCAACCGGGCGAAGATCGAGTTCCGCCACGGCGACGCGTTCGAGTTCCTTCGCACCGCCCAGCGCAAGGGCACGCAGTGGGACGTGGTGGTGCTGGACCCTTCGAAGTTCGTCCCCAACCGCGAGGCGATGGAGATCGGGCTCAAGAAGTACGCCGACCTCAACCGCCTGGCCTTGGACGTGCTGAGCCCCGGCGGCATGCTGCTGACGTGCAGTTGCAGCGGACTGGTGGACCAGCCGACCTTCGTCGAGACGATCGGGCGAAGCGTCCGTGCCGCCGGCAGGACGATGAAGATCATCCGCATCACCGGCGCCGGCCCCGACCACCCCTTCCAGCCGGAGACGCCCGAGGCGGCGTACCTCAAGGCGGTCTGGGCGCGAGTGGAGTAGGGGCGATGTCCGGCGCTTCTTCACCGCAGAGAACGCAGAGGACGCAGAGAAGAAGAAGAAGAAGAAGAAGAAGAGATAGAAAAAGAGCAAGAGAGGTGTGGGTGCCCTGCTCCGGATGCCATGCTTTTGGCCATCCGGGTGCCATGCTTTTAGCCCCAGAGGGGCAAAAGCATGTTTACAGGGAAAGCGTGGCTCGCAGTTTTTCCCCACATCTGGACAAATCCTCCGCGGACAGTATCATCTGGGGAATCTTCGAAAGGTCACGGTATCCCATGCTCGAGCTATTTGTTTCGACAACGGGCAGTGACGCAAACCCTGGCTCTCCGCAGCAGCCTTTTGCCACCCTCGCCCGCGCCGTCGAAGCGTCGCGTGAATCGGGCGCCAAGAGAATCGTCGTCCACGGTGGCGACTACTACGACGTGGGCGTCACGCTGGACGGGCGCGACAGCGGTCTGGCCATCGAAGCGGCCCCCGGCGAAACGCCCGTGCTGCATGGCGGGCGTCGCGTCACCAGCTGGCAGCGCGACGGCGACCGCTTCTGGGCCGCCCCGCTGGGCGGCGTGAAGGAACGCACGTGGGACTTCCGCACGCTGATCGTCAACGGCGGCTGGCGCGACCGCTCGCGCCTGCCGGAGCTCGGCCGCTACGAACACCCCACCGTCTTCGACGTCCGGTGGCTCAGTTCCACCGAGGGCGGCTGGCAGCGCAAGCCCACCGCCTCCGAACTCACCACCCTGCACTATCACCCCGGCGACCTGGGCACCTGGACCGATCTCAACAACGCCGAGCTCACCATCTACCACGCGTGGGATGAATCGATGGTGGGCTTGGCCTCGCTCGACGAGGCCGCACACACCGTCACCTTCTCCACCCCCGCCGGCCATCCGCCCGGGGCCTTTGGCTACTGGAAACGCGAGGCCCGCACCTACGTCGCCTGGAACCTCCGCCAGGGCATGCAGCGGCCGGGACAGTGGTACCTCGATCGCACCGCCGGCAAGTGCGTCTACTGGCCGCTGCCCGGCGAGGACATGGCCGCCGCCGTCATGCTGGCCCCCACGCGCCACTGCATCCTCGCCTTGAACGGCACGGAAGAAATGCCGCTGACCGACGTCACGCTTCGCGGCCTGTCGCTGACGTGCACCACCACGCCGCTGGTGACGGGCGGCTTCGGCGCCGCCAACTTCCCCGGCGCCATCACCGGCGAGTTCTGCCATGGCCTCACGCTGGAGGGCCTGAAGATCGCCAACGTCGGCGGCCAGGGCGTGAAGATCACCCGCGGCCGCGATGTCCGCATCGAGGGCTGCGACATCGGCTGGACCGGCGCGTGCGGCGTGATCCTCCGCAGCCAGGAGGGGCTCGTCCGCGACTGCGAGATCCACCACATCGGGCGGGCGTATCCCAGCGGCATCGGCGTGTTCGCCGGCGGCCTGCGCGTGCATCTGCAGCACAACCACTTCCACCACACCGCCTACGGCTGCACGCACCTGACGGCCGCGTTCAGCCGCGTGGAGTCCAACCTGTTCCACGACTACATGGAGACGATGCTCGACGGCGGGGCGATCTACGTGGGCTTCTGCAAGGGCATCGAGGTGCGCGGCAACATCGTCCGCGGCCCCGGCGGCACCAGCCACGCCCACGCCTACTACATCGACGAACGCAGCGAGGACTTCGTCATCGAGAGCAACCTCGCCGTGAACACCCGCTGGCCGTCGCACAACCATCGCTCGTGCAACTGCACCATCCGCGGCAACGTCTTCCTCGACGACGGCGACAGCCTCATCAGCCTCCTCGTCTGCAAAGGCTTCGCGCTCGAGAAGAACATCTGGTTCGCCCGCGGCCGCCTGAGCCTGCAGGCCTACCGCGACAGCATCTCCAGCATGGCCGCCAACGTGCTGTTCAGCGGCACGGGCGTGATGCAGGCCGAATGGCTACTGCCGCCCTACGCGGCCGACTGCACCGAGCCGCTGCCGATCCGCGACGGCACCCTGTGCGGCGACCCCGGATTCATCGACGCCGCCGCCGGCGACTACCGCTTCAAGCACGACTCCCTCGCGCGCAAGCTGGGCATCGAACCGATCGACGTGAGCAAGGCCGGGCGGTTGACAAGATCATGAAAACACACGCAGACATCGCGGTGATCGGCGCGGGGAAGGTGGGCACGGCCCTGGCGATCCTTGCCCAGCGGGCGGGCTACCGCGTGGCGGCGATGGCCGGCCGCGATCCCGCCAGGACCCGGCAGGCGGCCGACATGGTCTCGCCGTCCACGCCGGTGACGTCCGCCGCCCAGGCCGCCGGGGCCGCCGAGATCGTGCTGCTCACCGTGCCCGATGACGCCATCGCAGGCCTGTGCGCCGAACTCGCCGCGGCAAAGGCTTTCCGACCCGAGGCCGTCATCGCCCACTGCTCCGGCGCGCTGACCAGCGAGGTGCTGCTGCCGGCCGTGCTGCAGTGCCGCTGCTTCGCGGGCTCGATGCACCCGCTCCAGACCTTCCCCACCGTCGCGGCCGCCGTCGCGGCCATGCCCGGCACGCATTGCTTCATCGAGGGCAACGCGATCGCGTCGCGGGCGCTGGCCCGGCTGGCGCTGGAGATCGCGGCCGTGCCCGTCCCCATCGTCGCCGAGCGGAAGGTGTTCTACCACGCGGCGGCCGTGATGGCGTGCAACTACGTCACGGCGCTGATCGACGCGGCCTTGGCCACGGGCGAGAAGGCGGGCATCGAGCGGGCGACATTCCTCCAGGCCCTGGCCCCGATGATCCGCTCGACGGTGGAGAACGTGATCGCACTGGGCCCCGAGGGCGCCCTCACGGGCCCCATCGCCCGCGGCGACGCGGGCACTGTCCAACGCCACTCGCAGGCCCTGGCCGGCGAAAGCGGGCTGGACGTGATCCAACTCGGCATGGGCCTCTGGACCCTCATGCTCGCCCAGCGCAAAGGCTCCATCCCCCCCGCCGCCGTCCTGGACACCATCAATGCCATCATGGCGGTGAAGGCCGAGAAGAAAGAGAGCGGGATTTAGGAATTCATTGGATTCAGGGATTAAGACGAAGAGATGAAAGCCTTCTAGTCCCATGAATCCTTGAAATCATCCTGAATCAGCCTGTCGGCAGGCGGGTCCGTATTCTTTCTGTTTCGCCGCGCGTCGATGGCGCTCAGATGCCCGTTCGCATTCTTCTAATCCCGTGAATCCCTTTAATCATCCTATAATCCCGCTCTCTTTCCGTTTTCCCCCGACGCATCGACATCACCAGGAAAGATGCTGGCAACGCGGAATCTCCCACGCGATAATACCCCGCACTTTATGCCCGGCGCTGTACGCGGGGCGAGCGAGAGAACATCCACAAGGAGACGCATATGACCGCCAGCATCATCGATGGGGAAGCGATTGCCAAGGAAATGAACGCCCAGACCGCCGCCGAGGCCGAGAAGCTTGCCGCCGCCGGCAAACGCCCGCACCTCGTGGCGATCCAGGTCGGCGAGAACCCCGCCAGCAAGATCTACACCAACGCCCAGGCCAAGAGCTGCCAGGCCGTCGGCATCGAGTATGAACTGCTGAACCTGCCGGCCGAGATGTCGCAGGCGGACCTGCTGGCGAAGATCGACCAGCTCAACAAGGACCCCAAGGTCCATGCGATGATCCTGCAGATGCCCCTGCCCCCGCAGATCGACGCCCGCAAGGTGCAGGTCACCATCAGCCCCGATAAGGACGCCGAGGGCATGAACCCCATCAACATGGGGCGGCTGTTCTTCGGCGGCGGCATCGTGGCCCCCTGCACGCCGATGGCCGCGGTGGAACTGCTCAAGCGCACCTGCCCCGACCTCGCGGGCAAGGAGACCGTCGTGGTCGGCCACAGCGAGATCGTCGGCAAGCCCATCGCGATGATCCTGCTGCAGAGCCTCAACGCCTCCCCCACCGTCACCGTCTGCCACGTGGCCACCAAGGACCTCGCCTTCCACACCAAGCGGGCCGACATCCTCTTCGTCGCCGCCGGCGTCAGCCAGGCCAAGTGGGCCGCCTACCAGCGCAAGGTCAAGGCCGGCGAGAGCCCCAAGCTGCCGGACCTCTCGCCGCTGATCAAGGCCGACATGCTCAAGGACGGCGCGATCGTCATCGACGTGGCCATCAACCGCATCCCCAAGGCCTTCGACGCCAACAACCAGCCCACGCTGAACGACAAGGGCAAGCCCGACATGAAGACCGTCGGCGACGTCGACTACGCTGGCGCCCTCGAGAAGGTCGCCGCCATCACGCCCGTCCCCGGCGGCGTGGGCCCCGTGACCACGGCCACGCTGCTCAAGAACGCCATCGCGTGCTGTCGCGCCACGGCGTAAGAATTGCGGATTGCGGAATGCGGATTGAAGATGCTTGCGATGCGGATCGGTCTGCTGACGCCCAAAGTGAGCTGTGCGTGAAATTACGAATAGGCAATAGGCAATAGAAATCAGAGGTTTCGAACATGGCTCGTATCGCATTCATCGGCGCAGGCAGCCTGGGCTTCACGCGGGGGCTGGTGCGGGATATTCTCACGTTCCCGTTGCTCAAGGACGCGACGCTGGTCCTGATGGACATCAACAAGGAGCGTCTCGAGTTCGCCCGCAAGGCCTGCCAGACGATCGTGGATCGCGGCAACTACCCCGCCAGGATCATCGCCACCACCGACCGGCGCGAGGCCCTCAAGGGCGCCGACGCCGTCCTGTGCACCATCCTGAACGGCGGCGTGGACGTGTGGCGGCATGACATCGAGATCCCCAAGAAGTACGGCGTCGACACCAACGTCGGCGACACCCGCTCGGTCAGCGGCATCTTCCGCGCCCTACGCACCATCCCGGTCATGGTCTCCATCGTCAAGGACATGGAGAAGCTCTGCCCCAACGCCATCCTGCTGAACTACACCAACCCGATGGCCATGCTCTGCCGGGCCATGCAGCGCGAGAGCTTCATCAAGCTCACCGGCCTGTGCCACAGCGTGCAGGGCACGGCCCACATGCTCGCCGGCTGGATCGGCGCCAAGATGGACGAGATCACCTACACCTGCGCGGGCATCAACCACCAGGCCTTCTACGTCGAGTTCAAGCGCAACGGCAAGGACGCCTACCCCGCGCTCCGCAAGGCCGTCGCGACCAACAAGAAGATCTACAAGTCCGAGATCGTCCGCAACGAGATGTTCCTCCACCTGGACTACTATGTCACCGAGTCCAGCGGCCACAACAGCGAATACAATTGGTGGTTCCGCAAGCGGCCCGAGCTGATCGAGAAGTACTGCCTGCCGGGCACGGGCTGGAACCCGGGCAAGTATGCCCAGATCCTCGAGTGGTACCTGTACTCCTCGAAGAACTGGAAGAAGGACACCCGCAAGTGGTTCGCCGACGGGGCCCCCTTCCCGCTGGAACGCGGGCAGGAGTACGCGGCGTACATCATCAACGCGTACATGGGCGGCGAGATGTTCAAGTTCAACGGCAACGTGCCCAACGACGGCCTGATCGACAACCTGCCGCGAGAGTCGTGCGTCGAGGTGCCCGTGGTGGCCGATCGCAGCGGCTTCAACGCCGTGCACGTCGGCCCGCTGCCCCCGCAGCTGGCGGCCTTGAACAACATCACCATCGCCGTCGAGGAGATGGCCGTCGAGGCCGCCCTCACCGGCGACCCGCGCCTCGTGATGCAGGCCGTCGCCTACGACCCGCTCTCGGCGGCAGTGCTCTCGCTGGCCGAGATCAAGAAGATGACGCAGGAGATGCTGCTCAAGAACCGCAACTACCTGCCGCAGTTCAAGAGTCTGTCGATCTAGTCGGAAGGCCGACAGAGTCGGCCAATGACGAATGACGAATGAATGACGAACAAGGCGGGAGTAGCCTCCTTTGGGCCTTTGTCCTTGTCTTTTAATTCGTCATTTGTCATTAGTCATTCGTCATTCACAATGCCAAGGAAGAGAAAGTACCTGCACAGAACCTATGAGCAACCCTGCGCCCAAAATCCTCCACGTCGTCTTCAAAACCCATCTCGACGTCGGGTTCACCGATTTCGCCGCCAACGTCACCGATGCGTACCTGAACTCGTTCATCCCCCGGGCCATCGCGGTGGCGAAGGAGCTGCGGGAGACGGGCGCGGAGGAACGCTTCCTGTGGACGACCGGCAGCTGGCTGATCTATGAGTACCTCGAACGCAGCAAGGGCCCGGCCCGCAAGGCGATGGAAGAGGCGATCGTCGCCGGCGACATCGCCTGGCACGCCCTGCCCTTCACCACGCACACCGAGCTCATGGGCGGCAGCCTGCTGCGTTTCGGCCTCTCGCTCAGCCAGGAGCTCGACGAGCGTTTCGGCCGCAAGACCATCGCGGCCAAGATGACCGACGTCCCCGGCCACACGCGGGCGATGGTGCCCTACCTGGCCGAGGCGGGCGTGCAGATGCTGCACATCGGCGTGAACCCCGCCAGCCGCTCGCCCAAGGTGCCCCCGGTGTTCCGCTGGCAGCACAACGACGGCTCGGAGGTCGTCGTCGTGTACAACGTCAACTACGGCGGGACGAACCTCGTCGAGGGCATGGACGAGGCCCTGACGTTCGGCCACACGGGCGACAACCAGGGCCCGCAGAACGTATGGAGCGTGGTGGAAACCTTCCTCCGCCTCCGCCGCGAATTCCCCCAGACGCAGGTGATCGCCTCCACGCTGGACGCCTTCGCCCGCCGCCTGGTGCAGTTCCGCGACAAGCTGCCCATCGTCACCGAGGATCTCGGCGACACGTGGATCCACGGCGCCGGCACCGACCCCATCAAGGTCGCCCGCTTCCGCCAGCTCTGCCGCCTGCGCGAGGAGCTCATGGGCCGCTGCACGGGCTTCGCCCGCAACAAGCACTTCAAGACGTTCAGCCGCCTGCTGATGATGATCCCCGAGCACACCTGGGGCCTGGACATCAAGAGCCACCTCAACGACTACCGCAGCTACGACGCCAAGAGCTTCGCCGCCGCCCGCAAGCTGCCCAACTTCAAGAAGGTCCAGGCCTCCTGGGCCGAGCAACGCCAGTACCTCGCCGACGCCGTGGCCGAGCTCAAGGGCTCCGTCGCGCAGGAGGCCAAGCTGGCCCTGGCCGAGCTCAAGCCCGCCCTGCCGAAGAAGACGGGGTTCAAGAAGATCTCCGACCTTGCCGCCATCGAGACGCCCCGCTTCACCCTCGGCATCGACCCGGCCACCGGCGCCATCAACCACCTCGTGCACAAGGCCGCCGGCCGCACCTGGGCCGATGCGCAGCACCCGCTGGCGACCTTCGGCTACGAGGTCTTCTCCCAGAACGAATACGACGCCTGGCTCAAGAACTACTGCATCAACATGGGCTGGCCGTGGCACGCGATCTGGGCCACGCCAGACTTCTCCAAGCCCGGCGTCGACAAGGCCATCAAAGAAGCCCGCAAGTTCGCCCCCACGCTCCGCGGTGCCTGGCGCCACGCCGACAAGCTGGGCGAGACGATCCTCATCGAGCTCGCCTGCGAGAAGGACGCGTCCGCCCTTTACGGCTGCCCGCGGAAGATCGTCGTGAAGTACCACATGCCCGCCGAGGCCGCCCAGGTGCGCGTCGAGCTGCAGTGGTTCGACAAGCCCGCCTGCCGTATCGCCGAGGCCCTGTGGATGTCGTTCAACCCCATCGCCGCCGACGCCCCTGCCTGGATGATGGACAAGTTGGGCTGGCCCATCTCGCCGCTGGAAGTCATCGACGACGGGAACAAGAAGCTGCACGCCCTCGGCCGCGGCGTCACCTACGGCGGCCACGAGGGCCAGATGGCGATCGAGACGCTCGACGCGCCGCTGGTGGCCGTGGGCGACAGCGGGCTGCTGAACTTCAACAACAGCCCGCCGGACCTGTCCAAGGGCTGGCACTTCAACCTCTTCAACAACGTCTGGGGCAGCAACTTCCCCATGTGGTTCGAAGAGGATGCGAAGTTCCGGTTCGTGCTGAGCTTCGCGTGAGACGCAGCCAAGGGGTGGCGGCCTTCCCAGGCCGCCGCCACAGCCGTCTGCGGGTGGCGGCCTGGGAAGGCCGCCACCCCTCACTTGAAGGTAGACAGAGCACCAGGGTCGTCTTCACTTTGACATTCTGAGTTCAGTATTCGATATTCTGCGGCCTGCCTGCCGCAGGTTCGCTGTTTCCTATCCGAAACCGAAGGGAGTCCCCGATGTCCAAGATGACCATGCGTGAGCGGATGCTCGCCGTCGTGCAACTCAAACCCCATGACCGCGTGCCATTCGTCCAGTACGACGGCCTGGCCGGGCCGACCCAGGAAATCTGGGCCGAGATAGGCCGCGACAACATGGGACTGTTGCGGTGGTGCGGCCCGGTGGCGGGCGATTCGCCCCACTGCCGCTTCACGACCGAACCGTTTGAGCAGGACGGCCAGAAGGGCTTCCGCCGCACGCTGCACACGCCCGCCGGCGACCTGTGGGAGGAACGCGTGAAGGAGCCCACCTACGGCACGCACGCGGCCCGCTCTCATTTCGTCAAGGAACCAGCCGACTACAATATCCTGATGAGCTACTTTCGCGACGTCACCGTCCGCATGAACCTCGAGCCGGTCAAGAAGGTCCTCGCCGACCTTGGCGACGATGGGCTGCCGCATACCTCGGTCAGCCGCACGCCCTACCAGCAGTTGTGGGTGGAGTGGGTCTGCCTGGAGGACCTGTGCCTGCACCTGGTCGACGAGCCGGCCCTGATGGACGAGGTCTTCGCCCTGATGTTCGACCTGCAGCGCCGGCAGCTGGAGATCGCCATCGCCGCCTGCCGCGAACTGCCCATTCCCTACCTCGTCTTCCCCGACAACATCACCGCCCCGGTCATCGGCGAGACCTACTTCCGCCGCTTCTGCCTGCCGATGTACCGCCAGCTGACGGCGATGCTCGACGCCGCCGGCATGGACCTGCCCGTCTTCGTCCACATGGACGGCAACCTCAAGCCGCTGTGGCAGGCGATCAGCGAATCGGGCGTTCGCGGCCTGGACAGTTTCTCGCCCAAGCCCGACAACGACACCACCGTCGCCGAGGCCGTGACGCTCTGGCCCCAGATGCGCGTGTGCCTGAACTTCCCCTCCTCGGTGCACCTGCGGAGCGAGGAGCAGATCTACACCGAGGCCCGCAAGATTCTTGATGAGGGCGGCCACACCGGCAGGCTGCAGATCCAGATCAGCGAGAACGTCCCGCCGGGCATGTGGCGAAAGAGCTTCCCGCAGATTGTGAAGGCGATCAACGACTTTGGCCCGCCGCAGTGACATGAGATAAGGTGGCGGCCGTGATTGAGATTCAAGGGTGGCGGCCTTCCCAGGCCGCCGCCCGAACGTGCCAGGACGATGGAGAGGCGGCGGCCTGGGAAGGCCGCCACCCGGCGAGCGTGCGACATAGTCGGCGGCCCCGAAAGGCCGCCTCCGCGAAAGGTTGGACATGAAGACATCTTTCGGCTACTTCCAGAACAACGGCACGGAATTCGTCATCACCGACTACAACACGCCGCGCGGACTGGCGAACTACTCGTGGAACACCCACTTCGTTTCCGGCTGGAACCAGCATGGCGGCGGCGAGGGCGTCTACAAGGAACGCCCGATGCAGTACATCGACCCGCGCGGGCGGAATATCATGGTCCGCGACACCAGCCGCTACTTCTTCCTTCGCGACCAGGTCTCGGGCGTCGTCTGGTCGCCGGGGTGGAGCCCCGTCAAGCGCGACCTGGACAACTTCCAGTGCGTGCATGGGCTGGGCTACTCGATCATTCGCTCCAGCCTCGACGGCATCGAGTCGCAGCTGCGCGTCTTCGTGCCCGCCCAGGAACCCTGCGAAATCTGGACGGTCACACTGACCAACAACCGCCCCGAGCCCGCACACCTGAAGTTCTACACCTTCGCCGACTGGCTGCTCACCGGCTACCCCATCTACAGCGACTACTTCAGCTATCTCGGCGGCCACTTCTACGAGGCCCTCAACGCGGCCATCTGCCTCAACACCGCGGCCGAACGCACCCACGACGTCTTCGGCGCCTTCGTTGCCTCCAGCCGCAAGTGCACGGGCTTCGACACCAGCCGCAAGGCCTTCCTGGGCAACTTCGGCTTCGTCGACCGCCCCGAGGCGGTGCTGGCCGGCAAGTGCACCAACTCGCTGGCCGAGTGCGAGAAGATGGTGGGCGCCATGGAGCACACGCTGAACATCCCCTCCGGCAAGAGCGTCACGTTCCACGTGTATCTCGGCGCCACCAGCGGCTTCGAGATGACGCAAGGCATCGTCGAGCGGCTCAATCGCGAGGGTGTCATCGAGGAGGAGTTCGCCGCGTTGCAGCACCGCAAGGCCGGCATGATCGACCGCGTCCGCGTCACCACGCCCGATGAGCACGTGAACTACCTCATCAACGGCTGGGTCAAGCAGCAGATCCAGCTCTACGCCGACGTCGGCAGCGACAACGGCCGCGGCTTCCGCGACGCGATGCAGCTGATCTGGGCGACCGCTTCCTTCAACCACGCCTACACGCGCAAGATGCTCGACGAGTGCCTCCGCCACCAGTTCGCCGACGGCCACACGCTGCGCGGCTGGCTGCCGGTGGACACCCACCACTATTCCGATGGGCCGGTGTGGATCGCGCCGGTGCTCGAGGCGTACCTGAAGGAAACGGGCGAAGCGGCCCTGCTGGACCACGTCGTGCCGTTCTTCGACGGCGGCGAGGGCAGCGTCTGGGAGCACAACCTCCGCGGGCTGCGGCATTCGAGCGACGACGTGGGCGCCCGCGGCATGGTGCGGGCCCACTTCGGCGATTGGAACGACTCGCTCACCGGCGTCGGCGTCGAAGGCCGCGGCGAGAGCGTGTGGACCACCATCGGCATCATCTACAGCCTGAAGATCTCGGCCGACATCGCCAAGCGCGTCCGCGGCAACCCCAACGAGGCCGCCGAGATGCTGCAGCGCGCCCAGCGCCTCACGCACGCGGTGAACGAGCACGCGTGGAACGGGCAGTGGTACCTGCGCGCGATCAACGATTACGACGAGCCCGTCGGCACGCACACCGAGAGCGAGGGCTTCATCTACCTGCTGCCGCAGGTGTGGGCCATCCTCGCCGGCATCGTCGATGACGAACGCCGTGATATGCTCTTCGCGGCCGTCGACAAGCACCTCGACAGCCCCTACGGCAGCCTGACGCTGTACCCGCCGTTCACGAAGCACAACCCCCGCATCGGCCGCCTGACCGCGATGCACCCGGGCATCTGGGAGAACGGCACGCCGTACTGCCATTCCAACGGTTTCAAGGTCATTGCCGATTGCGTCGGCGGGCGCGGCGACGCAGCCTACACCTCGTTCCTCAAGGCCCTGCCCGACAGCCGGTGGAACCCCTCCACACACAGCGGCTGCGAGCCTTACGTGCTGACGAACATGTTCCTGGGGCCCGCCAACCCGCGTGCCGGCCAGACGCAGTTCGGCTGGATGAGCGGCACGGGCGGGTGGTACTACCGCGCCCTGGCCGAGTGGATCATCGGCGTCCGGGCCGACTACACCGGGCTGCTGATCGACCCCTGCATGCCCTCGAAGTGGAAGAACGTCTCGCTCTCCCGCGACTTCCGCGGCGCGCGGTACGAGATCCGCATCGCCAACCCCCACGGCCTGCAGAAGGGCAAGGTCTCGCTCACCGTCGACGGCCAGGCCATCGACGGCAGCATCGTCCCCCTCTTCCCCGACGGCACGCACGTCGTCGACGCCGTGATGAGCTGACGCGATGCCGCGGATGCACGATTGACGCCTCCGGCGCGTGAGGATAGGATCGGCGCAACAACAACCGGGGCAGGCCGCCATGGGGGAAGTCCCTCGCCCGTCACCGGCAACTCCAGATCGAGGAGCATCCTATGCGGCGCATCGTCCTGGGCGTCATGGCCACTGTCTTGGTTGGATGCATGTTCGCCGCGGCGGCGACGTTTCCGCTGAACCCGGAGAAGGCTGAGAAGCCACGATTCCTCGCCGTCACCCGGGCATACTCTTTCACGGGTGAGAAGGGGAAGAAGCTGACCGTGGCCATTCCAGCCGTGATGAGCTTCTGGGGCGCCACCGACCAGCAGGTTGTTCTGCAGAACGACTTCAAGTTCAGCGTCGAGCCCGATTCGATGAAACTCCTCGTCGAAGAAAAGCCCTTCCCCGCCCGCCTGTACGAGCTCACGTGGAATTCGGCGCCGGCCAACGCGATCACGGTCACGAACACGCTGAACATCGAGAGGACCAATCGCAGCCAGCTGCGCACGGTCGCCTGCCTGCCTTACGTTGACGCCGTGAAGAAGGCGTTCCCAACGCTCCTGGCGACCACGCCTAGCATTAACGTCGAACACGAGAAGGTTTCCGAGGTCGCCAAGGGGATCCTGACCCAGGCATCGTCGGCCGAAGAGGCGGTCGAACTCGCGTGCGATTGGATCAACGACAACATCAAGGCCCGCGGCCATGACCAGGACAGCAACCGGGTGCTGGCCACCATGAGCGGCGACCCCTTCGGAATGGTTCACGTTGCGGCGGCCATCTGTCGCAAGATGGGAATACCCGCCGACCTCGTTCGGTGTGAGACCATCGTGGACGGCAGCAAATACGCGGTGATGGAGGCCTATTTCCCCGACGCCGGGTGGGTCTTTTACGATCTTGGATGCGCCACGCGGGGCTTCGCTTACACGTTCGTATTCATGAGACGCGATTTCCGGATCGACACCCCCAGCGGCAGCAAGTCCGCCGATTGCAGCATCAACAAGACCCATTCCGAGGGACGATACTTCATCCACTGCCTGCCCACGAAGCTGCGTGAGGCGCCCAAGCGGGACGCCTACAGCGTCACTGTACTGCCAGAGCCCCCTGCCGCCGACGATAAGATACGCCACACGCCGGTATCGCGGGTCTACCTGGACCAGGCCATCGAGCCCGGCGTGCGGGAATACGTTCGCGAAAACCCGCCCCCCGGCGTGACGGTCACGGCGGCGACACGCCCGTCAAAGCCGATGCCTGCCTCCCAGGCCGCACCGGCCACCACCAGCCAGCCAGCCTCCGCACCAAAGCCGAGCGCGGCCGCTACACATCCGCGTCCCACGCCGCCGCCGCTTAAGTAGGCCTTGGCTCGCAGGCCGGCGGATGCGCCGCTGGGAACGCACCGGCCAGGCTCGCCGGCGCGCCGCCGTCTGTGGGGATTGGCGAGGCACACGATCCCGCGCGTGCGCAGCACGCTGAAGTTTCCGGCCCAGATCATGCTGATCGCCGCGATGAACCCTTGCCCGCGCGGCTACTACGGCGACAGCCGCAAGCCGTGCAAATGTTCGTCGCGTCCAGTCGCGAATACCGCATGTGCGTCATAGTGTGCGTTCAGCAGGCCCTCTCTCAGAGGCATCGCATTCTGGCGCTTGACCTTGCTGAGGCAAAGGGCATAATCACGCCGCAGGCTGACGCAGCCACACCACGCTCTGAGCACCGGACTTACGGAAGGAACTAAGATGCAGGTAGCACCAATTGCACTGGCACGGGTTGCCCCGTGGGATGAAGGCACGCCTGGCATCCATGGCCCGGAAGTCACCGGAGCGTCGGCTGGCAAGCCATTCTTCTACGCGATTCCGGCCACGGGGGAACGCCCCATGGCCTTTTCCGTGCAGGGGCTGCCGGAGGGTCTGCGCGTGGATCCACGGAGCGGCTTCATCAGCGGCTTCGTACGCGGCGAGGGCGATTACCGGGTGCTGCTCGAGGCGGCCAACCGGCACGGCAAGGCAGAGAAGGAATTCGTGATCGCCATCGGGCGAGGCCTGGCGCTGACCCCGCCGATGGGCTGGAACAGTTGGAACGCATGGCGGCGCTGGGTGGACGAGGCCAAGGTCCGCGCCGCGGCCGACGCCATGGTGGCCAGCGGCCTGGCGGCGCGAGGTTACACCTACATCAACGTAGACTCCTGCTGGCAGGGCCGGCGTGGCGGGCCTCACGGCGCGATCCAGCCCAACAGCAAGTTCTCCGACATGAAGAAGCTGGCGGATTACATCCATGGCAAGGGTCTGAAGTTCGGCCTGTATTCCAGTCCGTGGGTGGAACCGTGGGGCTGCTCGGCCGAAGAGGCCCGGGCCGACTGGGGCGGCGAGGCGCTGATTGGCTGCTCATCGGGCGAGTGCGACCCCGACTATCCGCGACTCTCCTTTCCCGGCAAGTTCGTCGGACGTGACAAACATGAGGCCGCCGACGTGGCCCAATGGGTGCAGTGGGGAGTGGATTTCCTGAAGTACGATTGGCTGCCTACAGATCCCGTGTCCCTAGAACGCATGGGCCAACCGCTCAAGAGCGCTCCCCGTGACATCATCTTCAGTGTGTGCACGGAGGCCAGGCTCACATGGGCGGATGCGTATCTCCGCTGGACCGAGATGTGGCGATCCATCCCCGACACCGTCGATGAATGGCGAAGCGTCCTGATGAATGGGTTCCATGCGGATGACCACATGGGCTGCGAGGACTGGCGGCCGCGTGTGCGTCCGGGCAAATGGAACGACCTGGACATGATGGCCCTGGGCCCGCAATTCGACACGATGAACAGCACCAAGCCTAATCGTCTCACTCCGGACGAGCAGCTTACGCACATGACGCTGTGGGCGTTGTACCCTTCGCCGCTGATCCTGAGTTGCGATCTGGGGGCCATCAGCGACTTCGAGCTTCGGCTGTTCGGCAATGAGGAGGTCATCGCCGTCAACCAAGATCGGCTGGGCAAGACGGCCACGCGTGTCCGCGAGCAACGAACTCGCGGCTTGGGAGATGGCTCGCGGCTGCACCATCTCCGTGTCCATGCCCGCCCGCTGGCGGATGGCGGCATAGCGATCGGTGTGTTCAATCTCGCCGACGAGGGCGATATCGCCGAGCTGCGCGGCGACGACTTCGGCATCCGCGGCCGTTTCACGGCCCGCAATCTCTGGGAGCGACGAGACCTGGGCCAGCATGAGGGCTCACTTGAGATCGGCGTGCCGGCCCACGGCGCTCAGATGCTGAAGTTGATGGCCAGCACGCCGCCAGCAAGGTAGCCAGGCGCTGGGATTGTCTCCTGCGATCCTCTGCTGGCTGTCGTCTGGCTGGCGCCAGCATGCGCGCCGGACGAAATCGGGCGACACCATGCATGCTGTGGCCCGCGGGCCGGAATGGAATGAGTGCGGCGCTGCACGGGCGAGCGAACTTCCCGTGGCGTTGGCATAGCATCTTCTGCATAGCATCTTGCATCGCTGCCAGCGCCGTCTTACGATCATGCCCAACCATTGGTCTGTGAGGTGGGTCCATGATTTCTCGCGTCCATAGTTCAATTCTTCAGGGCATCGATGCCATCGCGTGCGAGGTGGAGGCGGATGTTTCGGCCGGCGGGCAGGGCGAGTTGAAGCTCGTGGGCCTGGCCGATACGTCCGTGAAGGAATCGGTGTCGCGAATCCAGGCGGCGATGCGGAACAGCGGCTACCGCTGGCCGGGGCCCAAGGTCACGATCAATCTCGCGCCGGCCGACGTGAAGAAGGATTCCGCCGCACTGGATCTGCCCATCGCCGTGGCGGTGGCCATCGCCGGCGGCGTCTTCCAGAGCGACAAGATCGACGACTACCTCCTCATGGGCGAGCTCGCGCTCGACGGACGCCTGCGGCCCATCCGCGGGGCATTGGCCACCGCGATGCTCGCGGCACAGCTGGGCAAGAAGGGCGTCATCGTCCCGGCCGAGAACGCCCCCGAGGCCGCCGTGGTCGAAGGCACGGCCGTCATCCCCGTCCGCTTCCTCTCCGACGCGGTGGGCTTCCTCACCGACGAGCTTCCGATCGATCCGGTGGACGTGGATCTCGAATCGGTGTTCTCGGTGGCGTCGAAATACGATGCCGACTTCGGTGACGTCCGCGGCCAGGAATCGGCCAAGCGGGCGCTCATCATCGCCGCGGCCGGCCATCACAACGTGCTCATGATCGGGCCGCCGGGCTCGGGCAAGACGATGCTGGCGAAGCGCCTGCCGACGGTGCTGCCGCCGCTGACGCTGGAGGAGTCGCTCGAGACGACCCGCGTTTTCTCCGCCCGGGGGCTGCTCACGCCGGGGCAGTCGCTGATGGCCGTGCGGCCGGTGCGGGCGCCGCACCACTCCAGCAGCGCCGCGGCGCTGGTGGGCGGCGGCATCGTTCCGCAGCCCGGCGAGGTGTCGCTGGCGCACCACGGCGTGCTGTTCCTCGACGAATTCCCCGAGTTCGCCCGCACCACGCTGGAGATGATCCGTCAGCCGCTCGAAGACGGCTACGTCACGATCCCGCGCGTGCACAGCACGCTGAAGTTCCCGGCCCAGATCATGCTGATCGCCGCGATGAACCCCTGCCCGTGCGGCTACTACGGCGACAGCCGCAAGCCGTGCAAGTGCTCCTCGATCATGATCGAACGGTACATGGGCCGCGTGTCGGGCCCGCTGATCGACCGCATCGACATCCACATCGAAGTGCCCGCCGTGCCGTGGAAACAACTTCGCAGCGGCGAGAGCGAGGGGCTGTCCTCGCAGCAGATGCGCGAGCAGGTGCTCCGCGCCCGCGAGATCCAGCGGAATCGCTTTGCGGCCGCCAAGGCCGGCAGCGAGGGTACGACGGGCGCAGCGCCGCAGAACGCAGCCGGCGGCAACGGGCGCGCGGCGCACGTGCTGGGCTCGACGACGACCAACGCCTCCATGCCGCCTCGCCAGGTGCGGCAGTTCTGCAAGCTCGACGCCGCCGGCGAAGCCCTCCTCAAGCAGGCCATGACCGAGTTGGGCCTCTCCGCCCGCGCCCACGACAAAGTCCTTCGGCTCAGCCGCACCATCGCCGACCTCGAAGGCTGCGACAACATCCAGGCCCATCACCTCGCCGAGGCCGTCCAGTACCGCCGGCTCGATCGAAGGCTGTAGAGGATATAGAGAAGACGAGGCATCGTGCATCACTGTTCCGCTTGCACCATGGGCGTTCGTGTCATGAGGTAAATGGACAATGCTGATAGCTGAGGTCGCGGCCATACCGCTATGGGTTGGGCTTGCCCTTCATGTAACAGCGGGCATTGTCGAACGCAGGACACGCAGAGTTCCCAATAGCCTCTCATATGGGTCCGCCTTATTGGCGGCGTTGTCTGCTTTGGCTTTTGGGGCAACAGGTATCATGCCCATTTTCAGAGGCGACATTCTCTCGTGCATAGGTGTCGCAATCCTCACGTTCCTCATAATGGCGGTGTTATTCAGCTGCGGTCTGGCACCTGGAGGCACGTCCAAGGCGATGGCCTCTATGGCCGCATGGATCGGTTGTGCCGTTCCATTCGGGCAGGCTCTGATCTTGTCAGGAGCAGGAGTGGCGGCGCTGGCCGCTTGGATCGGCGTCGCATATGTTCGTATTCGCTATGCCCGCGGTGGACCGAGTGAGGAAGAACTCGAAGTGTCCCTACGGCAACTGAGCATGTCGCTTGCCAGCATAGTGGGCATCTTGACTGCAATACTTGTGCTTCATCTGTGAGCCGCGGCGATCCGATTATAGCCGCGCGGTTCTGACCTCGCGCGACAAGATCCTATGTCTCAGCCGCACGATCGCCGACCTCGAAGGCTTCGACAACATCCAGGCCGAGCGGCAGAGCACCTGAGGACCACCGCAGGTCCCGCGGTCATTTCTCGCGGCGGGCGCACACCTGGTCCCAGGGAAGCACATTGCAGCGATCGGCCCACGACTGCCACATCGAGGCCAGCTCGGCAACCACCGTGGGACTTCCGGCCGCCAGGTCATGCAGTTCCGTGCGATCGGCGACCATGTCGTAGAGTTCCCAGCTGCCGGGATAGCGGCGGACGAGCTTCCAATTGCCGCGGCGGACGGCGCAGTTGCCCTCATGCTCCCAGAACAGGGCCTTGCGCTCGCTGGTGGCGTTGTCGAGGCACGAGCGGAAGCTGTAGCCCTCCAGCGGCAACACGGCTTTGCCGTTGTGCTCGGAGGGATATTCGGCCCCGGCGACGTCGAGGCAGGTGGCCATCACGTCGGGAAGTTGGACGGGCTGATGCCGCAGTTCGCCCCGAGCCCCGAAGCCTGCCGGCCAGTGAGCGATCAGCGGCGTGGCGATCCCGCCCTCGTGCACCCAATGCTTGTAGAGTCGGAAAGGTGTGTTGGACACATTTGCCCACGGCACGCCGTAGCTCTGGTAGGTTTCCTCCCCGCCGGGCATGAGGGATGGGTCGTTGCCGATGCGGATGGGCCGCCTGTCGCAGGTTTCCGGTCGAATGAGGTTGTGCGACAGCCATTGCCAGCCGATGAGTTCCTCGGCGCAGCCGCCATTGTCCGCAAGAAAGAGAATCAGCGTGTTATTGAGCTGCCCGCAGGCCCGAAGTTGTTCCACCACGCGGCCGATGCCTTGATCCATGCGGTCGATCTGGGCGGCATACACCTCCATGCGGCGCGCCTGCCAGGCCTTGTGTTCCGCGGCGTCCCAAGGCGGCTGGGTGGGGTCGCGCGGCGACAGGGCCCATTGCCCGTCGACGATGCCCATGCGGATCATTCGATCGAGCCGCTGCTGGCGGAGGACATCCCAGCCGACGTCGAAGCGATGCTCGTAGCGGGCGATGGTTTCGCTCGGCGCGTGCAATGGCCAGTGTGGTGCTGTGTATGCGAGGTACAGGAAGAACGGCGTGTCGTCGTTGCGGCGGGCGTGGTCGCGAAGGAAGTCGACGGCGCGGCCGGAGATGGCGTCGGTGTAGTAGTAGCCGCCTTCCCGCGGTGGCTCGACGGGCTCGTTGCCTTCCCGCAGCGTGATCGGCGCGAAGTAGTTGCCGCAGCCGGTGATCGTGCCATAGAAGCGGTCGAAGCCTCGCTGCATCGGCCAGCTTGGCTGTGGATTCCGGGTATCGCGGCTGATGTGCCACTTGCCGCTCATGTACGTGCGGTAGCCGCAGGGACGCAGGGCTTCGGCGATGGTCACGCAACGGTCGTTGAGGTCGCCGCGGTAGCCGTCCAGGCCGTCGTCGCCGGTCATATGGCCTACGCCGGTCTGATGCGGATGCAGGCCGGTCAGCAGGCTCGCGCGAGACGGGCAGCAGCGGGCGGTGTTGTATGCCTGCGTGAAGCGAACGCCTCCGGCGGCCAGGGAATCGAGGTACGGCGTATGCACCTCGCCGCCATAGCAGCCCAGATCGGAAAACCCCATGTCGTCGTTCAGAATCAGGATGATATTGGGCCTGGCTACCATTCACTGGCCTTTCAAACGGGATTTCCCGGATGACCTTCCGCTGACGACCGCCGCCAGCGATGTTCACG
>CAZTVF010000045.1:0-36720 GCA_964616985.1 uncultured Planctomycetaceae bacterium | reverse complement strand
TGTAAAATAGGCACTTGATGCGTTATGCCCAAAAGTTAACCGGACACTAGTGGTTACTGTTTACTGCTTACCGCTTGGTGGTTCCCGTTTACATGCCGCGGGCATTCTCTATAATGCTGGCGTGCAAACCATTGCAGTCATCAATCAAAAAGGCGGCGTCGGCAAGACCACGACGGTGGCGAACCTCGGTGCGGCCCTGGCCGCCAAGGGCCACGACGTGTGCCTCATCGACCTGGACCCGCAGGCGCATCTCACGCTGACGGTCGGCGTCGAACCCGGCACGCCCGCCCAGAGCATGTACGACGTGCTCACGGCGGAGGCGGACCTGGCCGCCACCACCATCCACGTGCGGCCTCACCTGTCGGTCGTGCCGTCGGTGATCGACCTGGCGGCGGCCGAGGTGGAACTGGTGACCACGGTGGGGCGCGAGCAGATCCTCCGCGACCGCCTCAACGCCAAGCCCCTCCCGCACGAGTACGTCCTGATCGACTGCCCGCCGAGCCTGGGCCTGTTGACGCTCAACGCGCTGGCGGCCGCCCAATGGGTGATGATCCCGCTGCAGCCTCACTTCCTGGCCCTGCAGGGGCTGGGCAAGCTGCTGGAGACGGTGTCGCTGGTTCAGCGTCGCATCAACCCCTCGCTGCGGGTGTTCGGCGTGGTGCTGTGCATGTACGAGACCGGCACGCGGCTGGCCGGCGAGGTGGTGACCGACCTCCGCGGCTTCTTCGAAGGCTCGCGGAACACCAACGCCCCCTGGGCCGACGCCAAGATCTTCGAGACCGTCATCCGCCGCAACGTCAAGCTTGCCGAGTGCCCCTCGCACGGGCAGACCATCTTCGACTACGAGCCCTCCTCCAACGGCGCGCAGGACTACAAGGCCCTGGCCAAGGAGTTCCTGGCTGTGTTTGACCCGCCGGCAAAGAAGGCCAAGGCCGTCGCGGCTGAGCCTGCGGCCCAACCAACAGCCGCCGAACCGGCTGCGCCCGCGGCTGAGGCGGCGCCTGTTGCCGCCGTCGAACCTCCCCAAGCGGACATTCCCGTCGAGGCCGAGCAGGCCGCCGCCAAGGTCGAGCTCGCCCAGGCCAAGCAGGACGAGTCCGACACCGGCGCACACCCCGTCACCGAGAGCCTCGAGCCGGCGCCCGCCGCACCCCAGCCCGTCGCGCCAGCGCCCTCGGGTGCCGACACGCCTGAGCAGAAATAGACCCAGCGACCCCCTCTCCCCTTGCGGGAGAGGGTGGCCCGCAGGGCCGGGTGAGGGGTCCGGCGGTGGGCCCGCGGGCAAATCGCGCCTCGCTCGGCGCTCGACCCCTCACCCGTCTCGCCTTCGGCGAGCCACCCTCTCCCGCAAGGGGAGAGGGGTAGCAAGTGCGGTCATGCACCCGATTCCCTTTGATCGCTTGTCGTGCATCCGTTAATGTGTTTGCGTCAGGCTCGGACCGGCGGCCGAGAAGGCGATTGCGTTCGTCAAGATGGACGAGTTTAGGAAGCTCCTGGATCAGTCCAAGAAGTTCCAGGCTGAGGAGAAGTAGCACATGCCCAGACGCTGGGGCCTCATCACGGCCGTTCTCATGCTGGCCTCGGCGGCGCACGCGGCCGAGCCCACCGCCGTCACGCGGGCGATGCAGTTCGCCCCGGCCGACACAGTGGGCATCATCCACGTCGATGTCCGCTCGGCCATCAAGGAACTGCTGGGTGAGGTCTCGCTCAAGAAGGACGTGCTACCCGAAGACCAGGCCAAGGCGGCCGCGCGGGCCGTGGAGAACCTCGAGGCACTGGACGTCTACATGGTCGCCGTCACCGACGCCGCCAAGAAGCCGTCCGTCGTGCCCGTGCTGGGGCTGTTCGGCAAGGCCTCGCCCGATGACATCGGGGCGGCCATGGCCCTGCTGCCCGACATGCCCGCCACCAAGTGGACCAAGGCCGGCAACGGCCGCTACACCATGGACGGCAAGGGCCCGCTGCTGCTGGTTATGGGCGGCGAGGCGCCCGAACTGGCCGCCGGCGTGGCCATGCTCGGCGTGGGAACGATGCTCGACAAGGACTTCTTCGCCCAACTCGGCAAACGCCGCCGCGATTCCCTGACCAAGCTGCTGCCCGCCGTCGACGCCACCGCCGACGCTTGGCTGGCCGTGGACATGAGCACCGACCCCGCGCCCGATGCCCCCAAGTGGATGGCCGGCTCGCTCTTCATCGGCCGCAAGGGCGTCTCCAAGATCACCGTCGAATTCAAGGACGCCAACTGGGCCGGCGCGTTCCGCAAGGAGCTGGAGCTGGCAACCAAGTCGGTGGCCATCGCCGTGATCTCCTCGCTGTCGGCCGTGGAACTGCAGGGGTCGGTCGTGACGATCCAGGCCAAGTCGGCCGAGCCGCTCGCCGGTCCCATCGCCGCCGCGATCGTCGAGGCCAAGGACAAGGCCCTGCGCCTGGCTTCGGGTCGGAACCTCAAGGCCATCGGCCAGGCCATCGCCATCTACTGGCAGACGAAGGGCAAGATGCCCGCCGACCTGCCGGCGCTGTCGCCGGAGTACCTGGCCGCCTCGGCGCTGTCGAGCCCCGTGCTCGCATCGCGGTTCAAGTTCGATGACAAGCCCGCCAAGCCGGCCGTGGACTACGTCTACACGAAGCTCTCCCGCCTGCCCCCCGAGGCGCAGGGCGCCGAGGTGATCCTCGCCTACGAGAAGCTCGACACCTACGACGGCGAGGGCACCTATGTGCTGCTGGGCAACCTGCTGGTGCGATGGGTCACCGAGGAGGAGTTCCAGAAGCTGCTGAAGAAGACGCTCGATCTGCCGGCGTCCAAGCCCTAGGTTTCGACATGATCTGGTCATTCCTTTTCCTGATCGCCGCGATCATCCTCACCTGCGTTCGCCTTCGCTACGACGCGGGCGCCTTGGCCTTCGCCGCGCCGCTGAGCGTGCCGCTGTGGGCATGGTGGCCGGCGGCAGCGATGGCGGCCGTCCTGGCCGCGGCGGCTGCATGGGCCGATCGCCGGCGATTGCGCGATCCCGCCGCCCGCCGCGCGATGGCTGAGTTGATGATCTTGCCCGCCTTCTTCCTCTACGAGTGGTCGTTCCTGCCGCCGCTGCGGTACCAGTGGTGGGATTGGGTCATCCAGGCGGCGATGGTGGCGGCGGTGCTGGCGATGATCGCGATGCACTGGCGCCAGGATCGCACCGGCCTGACCCTCACGCATTTTGTGCCCGCCTGCCGGCGACTGGCCCTGCCGACGGCGGCGCTCGTGGCGGCGCCGCTGCTGGCCGGGGCCGCGATGGGCTACCCATTCCAGCCGGTCAAGGTGCAGATGCTGGCGTACCCCCTGTGGGCGCTGGTGCAGCTGATCGTGTTCCAGGTCTTCCTGGTGCCGCGCCTGCTTCGGGCCGGCGGGTCGGGCCCGGGCGTGGTGGCCGTCTCCGCGGGCGTCTTCGCCCTGGTGCACTGGCCCAACGGCGTGCTGATGGGTGCGTGTGCGGCGGGGGCGGCGGTGTGGACGGCGGTCTACCTCAAGCGGCCCAACGTCTATGCGCTGGCGTTGTCGATGGGGTTGGCCGCGGGCGTGCTGGCGGCTTCGCTGCCGCGGGAAGAGGTGCTCAAGAACCTTCGCACCGGCCCGATCTACGTCTACCGCCTGGCCGGGCCCGCATCACGATAGCGGCCGTGTGGTCGTTCTGCCCGCTGCCGGTGAGATCAACACGCTCGCTACAGCAGGACCCGCGTGCCCAGCTTGCCGGCCGTGGGGGCAGGCGTCGGCGATGCAGCGCCGCCGGCGGGGTCAAGGCTGGTGGCGCCGGTGGTTGAATTGGGGCTCACCGTGCCGCTGGACGTGCTGTAATACCAGCCCGTGGACCCGCTTCGCGGAGGGGCGTCCGTGGCGCCGAACAAAACGTCTGACCCGGCCGAGCCGGAGATGAAGCCGTTGGCGGGCCATTCGGTGAGGTAGGGGCCCAGGGGGCCGTTGGGATCGAGCTTGCCCTCGGCCGTCGTCTTGCCGAGCATGCGGGCGACCATGTTGGCCGTGTCGCTGGCGCCTTTCTCGTTCTGGTGGGGGGCCAGGCCTGCGTGCTGGGCCTTGTAGACCTCGATCTGCCGGCGCAGGGTGGTCGTGTCGGTCTGCAGCGAGTTCTCGCGTGCATCTGCGGCCGCGGTGCTGAACCTGGGCACCACCAGCATCGCCAGGATGCCGAGAATGACCACCACGATCAGGATCTCGACCAGGGTAAAGCCGTTTCGGGACGTCTGCATTTGCATCCTCCGCCAACAGGGACCGGGAGACAATTCCTCTCCTCACTCCTATCGTCATGCCCGAGGGGAGGCTTGAGTAGCACGCCCGCCTGCGGCGGGAATGACCAATGACAAATGACCAAGGGCACACGCCTCAAATTGGACAGTTCGGTGCCACCCCCAAACTCGTTTGGGGGTGAGAAGGCGGCACCGAGCTTATCCTCGTCCCTCGGCAAATCGAACCCAACCGTGGAAGAACGAATCCGGCCGTGCCGCATCATGTTCGGTGCCACCCCCAAACTTGTTTGGGGGTGCGAGGGCGGCACCGAGTCTATCCTCGTCCCTCGGCAAATCGGCCGGCGGGTCACTGCATGCTGATGTTGTACTTCCTGCCGTGGAACTCCAACTCGACGTACCGGTTGGAGACGCGGATGAGCTTGGCGCCATCGACCATCTGGCCCTGGCGAATGAACCGCCCGTTGATGATGGCCATGCCGCCCTCATCGTTGATCATCACTCCGCTGAGCTTGTACTCATTGGCGTCGAACCCCTTCACGGCCGGCGTGGCCGAGGGGGCGGGGGCAGGGGTCGCAGCGATGATGACCTTCGTGGGGCTGGGCGCCAGTTCCCCGGGTTCGGGAGGCGTCACGACGCTGTCATCCTCAACCTTGACTCGGTCCTGTTCCTGGGCCGTCGTCAGCTTCTCCATGCCGTCGTTGATCGTCTTGGCCAGCCGGGTGGCCTCGGCAGGGTCCTTCAAAGCCGGCATGCCGCGGACCTCGCCCAGCCGCGCGATCATCGACTCGAACATCTCGGCCGTCGGCGCCTTCGTCGCGGCGGGCGTGCCCGGCGCCGTCGCCTCCGGCCGCGTGGCGATCACGATGTCGGCCTCCCCGGCGGTTCGCGTCACGACGGGGTCTGCCACCACAGACGCGGGCGTGGGGGCCGGCGTCGCAGCGACCGCTGCCGAGGCGGCCGGCGCAGCGGGCGCAGCCACGGCTGACTGGGGAGCGGGCATTGGCGAACTGTGGCCCAGGAGCTTCCACCCGATCGCGGCGGCGGCCGCCAGCACCAGCAGCCCCAGCAGCAGGGGCGTGCGGGACCTGGGGGCCAGGCTCGGCGCGGGTTCGGCGGCCGGGGCGACCACGGGCACGGGCTCGATGTAGCTGGGCGTCTGGGGTGGCAGTTTTTCGGACTCGGCGCGTTTGAGGGCGTCGTCGATCAGGCTCATCAGCAGGCCTCCTTCAACTCCGACGCGGCCAGTTGGACCAGGCGCCGGTCAATGTGCGCGGTGCGGTAGACGTAGCCGGCCAGCAGGGCCTTGTCGCCGATCGAGTTGATCAGCCGGGGCGTGCCGCCGGAACACTGGTGGATCTCCTCCATCGCGCCGGCGTCGAACTCGATGGTCGGCGGCTCGGCGCTTCCGGAGGCCAGGCGAATGCGATGGCGGATGTAGTGCGCGGTGTCCGAGGGGCTCATCGTGCCCAGGTGGTAGCGGACGGTGATCCGCTGGGCGAGCTGCCGCAACGACGGGTGGGCCAGGCGCTGGCGAAGCTCCGGCTGGCCGACCAGGACGATCTGCAGCAGCTTCTGCGTGTACGTCTCCAGGTTGCTCAGGAGGCGGCAGAGCTCCAGCGTCTCGTGGGGCATGTTCTGGGCCTCGTCGATGATCACGACCGCGTCCTTGCCCTCGCCGTTGATCTTCAGCAGGAAGCGGTTCAGCATCGAAAGGTAGCCCAGGCCGTCGCGGGCCTTTTCCTTCAGCGCGAACTCCTCGGCGATCGCCCGCAGCAGCTGCGTGCCCGAGAGCATCGGGTTGAGGATCAGCGCCGTGTGCACGTTGGGCCCCACCTCGTTCAGCAGGGCACGGCAGAGCGTGGTCTTGCCCGCGCCCACCTCGCCCGTGAGGCAGATGAATCCCTTGCGCTGCGAGACGCCGTACTTCAAATGGTTCATCGCCTCGCGGTGCTGTTCGGTGAGGTACAGAAAGCGCGGATCGGGCGTGATGTTGAAGGGCTCTTCCTTGAGATGAAAGTAGTCTTTGTACATAGCCGTCTCTCGTCGCCGCCGGCATAGCCCGCACGGCTTGCCCAGTTGGAATCCTCGGTCAATCTTTACTTCGGCAGACGGCAGGGACGACTTAATCAGCAAATCCCGCTCGCGCGGCGCGGGGGCCGCGGGCAGTGTCGCGAGCACCGCAGCAATTTCACTCCCGCCTCGATTCGGCCGATACGGTAGCAGGAGCGTTCACTGACGGAGGACGACGCGCCGGCCCGGCCGGCGCCATCATCTATATATGAAACGAGCCTTCATCCTCATCCTGATCCTGGGCGGGTTCCTGGGCGGCTACTACGTCGGCCACAAGCCCGGCAGCCCCGACATCTTCGCCTGGCCGCAGAAGGCCTCCGGCGCGTGGGACACCGCGCGGCAGTTGTACGCCGTCGCCACCGGTGAGCCCAACAACGTGCTCGATCAGGTCGCGCCGCAGACGGTGACGCTCAAGCTGGACGGGAAGGAGTTCGTCTTCCCCGGCCGCCAGACGCTCGAGGCGAACAAGCCGCCGGCAAAATAGCCCGCCTGCGATGGCATGACGAATGATGAATGATGAATGACGGAAGGCCCGCGCGCGTGCGGGGATTTCCAGTGCCCCCTGGTTCGTACCTGCCCCTTACGCCGCCTGCTCGCCGGTGACCAGTCCAGCCCACACGAGGCCCACGGGTGTTTGGAACGTCACCAGGGCGCCGGCCTGCTGGCCGACCGTTGAGAGCGACTCGTCGCGCATGATGCAGGGGACGGAGAGTTCGGCGGCAATGCCCTTTTTGTCCAGCATGGCCTTGATCTGTCCGGCGAGCATGTTGGTCAACTCGCCGACGGCGTCGCCCATGTCGCTGCTCTCGAAGGGGATGGCGAAGCCCGCGAACTTGGCCGCCAGCGCCGTGGCAGTGTCGCTGGGCAGGCCCAGGAAGACGTTGACGTTCAGGTCGCCGGCCAGCGGCACGAAGGCCCCGATCACGCTCTGGACGGGAAGCATCTGGGACTGGGCCTCGGCGGCTTCGGCGCCGCACGTGGATCCCAGAACGGACTGGGCTGCCTCAATCACGCATTGGCTGTGCGATGCCGCGACGCTGGGGCCGCTGTAATCAGTCATGGTCATATCCTCATGGGAAGGCCTCGCCAGGGTCCCCGTACTGCCGGGCGCATACTCCGCATACCCGAGTGAGGTCTGTTCAATCATCGGCATCGGAGATGCGTAGGTTTAACAAAGTCAAGATCGACGGGGGGCGGGGGCAGTGATCTCGGGCAAGGGTCGGGCGTGCGTGTGAGGGCAGAAGAAGAGACCCTTGCATGCGTCTTGATCAGTACGTGCCACGACGGTGCCACCCCCAAACTCGTTTGGGGGTGGCACCGCGCCGGGTGCCATGCCGAAGCGTACCCGCGCCGGCATGCTCGCTTGGAATACGACTTGGTGCCGCCTTCTCACCCCCAAACGAGTTTGGGGGTGGCACCGATTTGGCACTGCAGCCTTTGGGGCCGGGCAGCGAAACAGGTCGCAAGGCCTCAGCGGCCGAAGCGGACGGGGAAGGCCTCGTATCCACTCATGCTGAAGCGGGGGGTCTTGACGGCCCAGGCGGGCGGCGTGGGCAGATCGCTGAAGAGGCAGCGGCCGGCGGCGGCGTCGGCGATCGCCTGGTCCAGGCCGTCGACGATCGTCCGCTCCTCGCCGGTGCCCACGGCGTCCTTGTGTTTGAAGGGCGCGTCGATGCGGTTCACGCGGCCGCTGCTCTCGTGCGCGCCGTCGAGGGCAAGCACCATGTTCCGCGTTGTCTCCAGCGGGCAGCGAAGCAGCGAGGCGTCGTTCCCGCGCACGGCCTGGATGAAGTTCGTCAGCATCTTGGGCACCTGCAGCGGGTCGTGGGCGAAGCTCTCGCTCGTGCCATCGGCGTAGGTGATGGCCGCCTGCTGGTACATCGTCCACAGGGCCGTCCCGCTCTCGCCTTCGATCTCAAGGATCGGCCCGAACTGCCCCTGGCTGCAGTGCGTGTTGAGGAACAGCATCCGCGTGCCGCCCGTGGAGAGGATCTCGATGGCGGCGGTGTCGTGCGATTCGACGTCGCCGGCGGCATACAGCTCGGCCCGCACCCAGGCGGGCGTAGCAAAGCTGCGATCATCGCCGGCCAGGGCCAGCAGATTGGCGACCTGGTGGGCCAGCGCGTTGGCCGTGGGGCTGTCGAGCACCCAGGCGTCGCCGACCTTGAGCTTGCCCGCCCAGTTGTTGCGGCCGTAGTAGGTCTTGTTCCGCGGCCAGCCCGCGCGGCAGGTGATGGTGCGGATCCTGCCCAGGCGGCCGGCGGCGATGCGCGAGCGGAGCCCCAGCAGGTCGTTGCCATGCATGGCCTGGAAGCCGACGAGGCACATGCGGCCGTTCTCGCGCAGGGCGGCCAGCATGCGGTCCACTTCCTGCACGGTGGCGGCGGGGGGCTTCTCGAGGAGCACGTGGTAGCCCGCGCGGGCGGCGGCGACGGCAAACAACTCGTGCGTGTTGATGCCCGTGGCGATGTAGACGGCGTCGCATCGGCCCTTGAACTCGGCGAGCATCTTCATCGCGTCGTCGTACAGGGCCACGCCCGCCTGGCGGAGCTGCGCGGCCTTGTCGCCCAGGTCGGCCAGGCGGCCATCGGCGGCGGCCACCAGCGTGCAGCCCTCCTCGGCCGAGAGCTTGCGAATGTTGTCCACCATTGACCAGCCGTACCCGCCGAAACCGATGATTGCCAGGCGAACCATGATGCACCTTCCTTCTTGGGACGGTATTCTAACGACCACGCATGCGAAATCCACTGTCATGGGAACCGGCGATCTACGAGCACAAGGCCGCCCTGATCGGCGAGCCGGTGGCACGGGTTGCGCGTTCGTCGCGGCGGCTGGCCTCGGCGCTGGTGGCTGAGCGGGCCGCCTATTGCGCCGACTTCCTCACCGTCGGCGTCGACGTCTATAACATCG
The DNA here is from genome assembly GCA_964616985.1 of uncultured Planctomycetaceae bacterium. Taxonomy (GTDB): domain Bacteria; phylum Planctomycetota; class Phycisphaerae; order SM23-33; family SM23-33; genus CAZTVF01. The sequence continues at coordinate 27,501 of CAZTVF010000045.1, read as the reverse complement.
AGGCCGAGGCGTGCGGGGCCGCGGTGCACGACAGCGCAGCCGATGCCTGCCCCGAGATCCGCCAGCCCCCGTGGGACCTGTCCTCGCTGCCGGGGACGCTCGTCCTGCCGCCGGTACCGCAGGCGGGGCGGTTTGCGATGCTGCTGGAGGCGGCCGCCGAGGCGCGAGATATGCTGGATAGCGCGTGCCGCCTGCGCATCGCCGCCGCCGGGCCCGTCAGCATCGCCTCGCGACTGGTCGGCCTGGAGCCCCTCGTGCTGGCCCTGGCCCTGGAAGAACAAGCCGCCGGGCGACTGCTGGAGTTCACGACGGAACTCAACATCGCGTGGTGCCGCGCGATCCGCGCCGCCGGCTTCGACGCCATCGTCTTCGACAGTGCCGCCGCACCGCCCATGCTCAGCCCGGCCATGTATCGCCGCTGCGTTGCGCCCCTGCACCGGCGGGTGATGGGCGCGATGCAGGCGTCGGGCCAGGCCCAGCGTCCGCTCGTGATCGGCGGGGACACGACGGCCATCGTGGCCGACCTCGTCGACGCGGGCGCCAACAGCATCGTCTGCGACTTCATCGCTGATGCCGCCGCCTTCGCCCTCGCCCTCGGCGGCCGGGACGTCGTCGTCCGCCGCAACGCCAACCCGCAGCACCTCGGACGCGCCGACGCCCTGGCGCTTGCCGCCCGTCAGTTGGCGGCCGACCTGCGGCACTTCCGCCATCCCGTCGCCGGCACGGGCATCCTGCCCTATCACTTCGACCCCGCATTGTTGCAGCAGTTCCGCGTTCTGCTCGAAGAGGCAACCTAATTGCGGATTTCGGACCTGCCTGCAGGCAGGTTGCGGATTGAAGAGACCCGCTCTGTCCATGGGTAGGGCGCAATAGTGGGCGGACGCCGCGGACCCGCTTGCCATGTTTTCCGTTCTCTGTGTTCTCTGTGCCGCTGTGGTCATTCCTGAAGAACCTGTCAATGACGGGATGACATGGGCCGCCGCCTTGCGGGCGCCGGGGGGTTTTTCTTTCATTCGGGGGACGAAATTCGGGTAAAATGGCGGTCCGTAGAAGGTTGCCTCCCCATGCGGAACCGCATGCATCCCCGGAATCCTTCAGGCTCGGGCTTGCAGTACAGCCCCGCGGGGCGATGGAGGCGTGGAGTGATAACGTGAGTGAAGTTCATCGCGTGCACGTGATCGCGTGCGGCGTGTTGGCGTTGGATATCGCCGACGTCGCCCGGCGACTGAAGCTGGACATCTCCAGCGAGTATCTCGAGGGCGGCCTGCACGAGACGCCCGCCGAGTTGCGCCGCCGCCTGCAGGAGGCCGTCGACCGCGCCTCCACCAGCGGCCAGTGCGACCTCATCGCCATCGGCTACGGCATCTGCGGGCGCGGCACGGTGGGGCTGCGGTCGTCGGCGGTGCCGCTGGCCATCCCGCGCGCCCACGACTGCATCGCCCTGTTCCTGGGCAGCGACGCCGCCTACCGCCGCGAATTCGCCAAGTATCCCGGCACCTATTACATCTCGGCCGGGTGGTTCAAAGAGAAGGTCCAGCCGCTGGCCAAGCGGAAGGGCGCGGGCAAGGCCCCGCGCTCGGCCCAGGCCGACATCGAACGCCTCAGCGAAAAGTACGGGCCGGAGAACGCGCAGGCCATCGTCGACTTCCTCAACAGCTGGCGGAAGAACTACCAGCGGGCGGCGGTGATCGACACCGGGCGCGCCGCGGGCAAGAAATACGTCGAGCATGCCAAGGCGATGGCGGAGGAGTTCGGCTGGAAGTTCGAGCAGATCCAGGGCGACGTGTCGCTGCTGGAGAAGATGCTGAACGCCAAGGCCTCCAGCGACGAGATCCTCGTCGTGCCGCCTCATCACGTGACGGTGTACGACGCGATGCTCGGCGGGCTCAAGGCCGCCCCGGTCTGGCAGCAGGCGCAGAAGCAGCCTCGCCGCCACGCGAGGGCCCTGCCTCATGCGGCGGGCCCGGCCGCGGTGCAGTCGACGCCCGAGATGCACATCCAGATCGGCCTGGGCATCGACGCCGGCGGCACGTACACCGACGTGGTGCTGTTCGACTTCCCCAACAGCAAGGTGCTGGCCAAGGGCAAGGCCCTGACCACCAAGTGGGACTTCACTATCGGCATCGGCAACGCGCTGTCGCTGCTGCCGCAGGACCTGCTCAAGCAAGCCGCCCTGGCGGCCGTCTCGACCACGCTGGCCACCAACGCCATCGTCGAGGGCCACGGGCAGAAGGTGGGCCTGCTGGTCATGCCGCCCTATGGGCTGTTCGACCCCGCCGACATCGAGCATGAGCCCAAGGCGCCCATCAAGGGCCGCCTGGACATCAACGGCCTGGAACTCGAGCCCATCGACCCCGCGCAGGTCGTCGCCACCGCCAAGCAGATGATCTCCGGCGGCGTGGGGGCGTTCGCGGTGACGGGCTTCGCCGGCGCGGTGAACCCGCGCCACGAGCTGGAGGTCAAGGCGGTCCTGAAGAAGGAGTTCGGGCTCAGCGTCACCTGCGGGCACGAGTTGTCGGAGCTGCTCAATTTCCAGACGCGCGGCCAGACGGCGGTGCTGAACGCACGGATCATCCCGCGGCTGGAGAAGTTCCTCCGCCACGTCGAGCAGACGCTGTCGACCCGGGGGCTGCACGCGCCGATCATGGTGGTCAAGGGCGACGGGTCGCTCATGAGCGCCAAGGTCGCCCGCGAGCGCCCCGTGGAGACGATTCTCTCGGGCCCGGCCGCCAGCGTGGCCGGCGCCCGCTACCTCACCAACATTCAGACCGCCATCGTGGTGGACGTGGGCGGCACGACGACCGACACGGCCGCGCTCGATCAAGGCGCGGTGCGGACGTGCCCCGACGGCACGCGGGTGGGGGGCTTCAAGACGCACGTCAAGGCGCTGGACATGCGAACGGTGGGCCTGGGCGGCGACAGCCTGCTGGGCCTGGACCACCAGGTGCTGCGGATCGGCCCGCGGCGGGTATCGCCCGTGTCGTACCTGGCCACCACGGGCGCCGCGGGCATCGGCAGGGCGTTCGACTATATCGAGTCGCGGCTGGACGATTTCGCCGCCTCGACCGAGCCGATGGAAATGGTGTACGCGACGGGCTTCGCCGACCACATCGACCTTTCGAAGGAAGAGAAATCGCTGCTGCGGACGGTGGCCGAGCGGCCTCACTCGCTGGCCGAGCTGGCCCAGCGGACCGGGCGCGAGCACTACAGCCTGCTGCGGCTGGGACGACTGGAGGAGAACCACATCCTGCAGCGGTCGGCCCTGACGCCGACGGACCTGCTGCACGTCCGCGGGCAGTTCGTCCGCTGGGACGCCGCCGCCGGCGAGCGCCTCTGCCGCATGTTCGCCCAGATCGCGGGCATGGAGCGCGACGAATTCATCGACGACGTGTTCCACCGCATGGTGCGGCGGCTGGCGATCGAGGTGATCAAGAAGCGGCTGGACGACGAGACGACGCCCGATGCGATGGATGACTGCCCCGCCTGCGGGGCGGTGCTGAACAACCTCCTGGGCGGCGGAGGCAAGACGTACTCAGTGAAGATGCAGCTGCACTGCCCGATCATCGGCATCGGGGCGCCGGTGCACTTTTTCCTGCCGCAGGCGGCGGCGCTGCTGGGCACGCAGGCGATCGTGCCGGCCAACGCCGACGTCGCCAACGCCGTCGGCGCCATCACCAGCAACGTCATGGTGCAGCACAGCGTGGTGGTCTGCCCCAACCAGGCGGGCGGATACATGGTCGAAGGCGCCGCCAGCGCGGGGCAGTTTCTGAAGTTCGAGGATGCCCACCACTTTGCCGAGGAGCACCTCCGCAAGCTCGTCCGCCACGTGGCCCGCTCGGCCGGGTCCAGCGAGACCGAGGTGAAGATGCACTCGCAGGACCGCATCGCCACCAGCGCCGACGGGGCCGAGATCTTCCTCGGCCGCGTCATCACTGCCAGCCTCTCCGGCCGGCCGGACCTGACCGTCGTCCGGAGCGAAGCGCATGCCTGAAAGACAACGCAGGGTCCGCCCGCTGTGGACGATTGCCCGGCGGCTGTGGGGGCACATGGGGCCCCATCGCAAGCTGTATGTCATCGGCCTGGCGCTGGGCATCGTCGACGCCATCTGCCAGACCATGATCCCCATGGTCTTTCGCGAGGTGCTCAACCGCCTGCAGACCGACTCGGCCGGCTTCATGCGCGATTCATTCTGGCCGTGGCTGATCGGCGGCACGCTGCTGATCCTGCTGTTCTTCCCGGCGGCCTTCTTCTTTCACACGATGGTGGGCATCAGCATCGCCCGCCTCACGCGTGACATGCGGACATCGCTGTACCAGCACGTGCAGCGGCTTTCGGCCGACTTCTTCCACCGCCACAAGGTGGGCGAGATCACGCAGCGGTTGAACAACGACTTGGACGCGGTGAATTCGTCGCTGTCGGTGATGATGGGCCTGGTGTGGAGCGGCGTGCTCATGATCTGGGCCCTGATGCTGATGAGCTGGATCGATTGGCGCCTGGCCGGGCTGTTCCTGGGCTTGATGGTGGCGGTCACCATTTGGAGCCGCATCTTCCTGCCGCGGCTGAGAAGCATGAGCCGCGACGTCCGCGACGCCGTGGGCGAGGTCTCGGCCACCATCACCGAGTACGTCGGCCTCAACGACCTGATCAAGTCCTACGCCAGCGAGGACGCCGCCGACGCCCGCATCTACCACCGCTCCAACACCGTCCGCAAGAAGAGCGAGTACATGCTCTGGCGTCAATACGTTTACACCGACGTGATGCAGGTGCTCACCCGTTTCGCCGCGCCCTTCGCGCTGCTGTTCGTGGGGGCGTCGCTGCTGACGCGAGGCTACCTGCAACTGGGCGACCTGGTCGCGTTCTGGGGCTTCTGGCTGATCATGGGCGGGGCGATCAACTCCATTGTCGGCACGTTCACGGCCATCTTCGCCGGCATGGCCGCGGCCGACCGCGTGTTCGATTTCTTCGACGAGTCGCCGATGATCCGCCCGCCGGCCCAGCCGCGAACGCTGGACGCCGTCGGCGGCGAGATCGTGTTCGATCACGTCACGTTCAACTATCCCACCGAGCGCGACCAGCCCGTGCTGCAGGACGTGTGCCTGCGGGTGGCGCCTGCCCGGCGGGTGGCCATCGTGGGCCCCAGCGGCGCGGGCAAGAGCACCATCTTTCAGTTGCTGCTGCGGTTCTACGACCCCCTCGGCGGCCGAATCATGATCGACGGCGTGGACCTGCGCGAGCTGCACCTGCCCTGGCTGCGGTCGAACGTGGGGCTGGTGATGCAGGAAAGCGTCTTCTTTTCCGGCACGATCGAGGAGAACCTGCGCCTCGGCGACGAGGATGCGACGCTCGAGCAGATGCGGCTGGCCCTGGTCAATGCCAACGCCCTGGACTTCATCGACGCCATGCCCTCGGGCCTCAAGACCGTGCTGGGCGAGCGCGGCGTGCGGCTGTCGGGCGGGCAGAAGCAGCGGCTGTCGATCGCGCGGATCTTCCTGAAGAACCCGCCGATCCTGCTGTTCGATGAGGCGACCAGTTCGCTTGACAGCGTCTCGGAGCGGCAGGTGCAGGCGGCCATGGACCGCCTGATGGCCGGGCGGACGACGATCATCGTCGCGCACCGCATCGCGACGATTCAGAACGCCGACGAGATCCTCGTGCTGCAGGGCGGCAAGATCACCGAGACCGGAAGCCACGATAGGTTGCTGCAATCCAGCGCGCTGTACAACGAGCTGTGCACGCACCAGCAGCTGGGCTCGACGCTCATCGCGATGAACACCGGACGCAACAACGCCGAGAACCGCCTCCGTTCGCGGTGAGGAAGAGGTCGTAGGCCTGCCTGCCGGCAGGTAGGTCGTAGGTCGTAGGTCGTAGGGGAAGATGCGTTGCGAAAGCCGAATGCCGGCAATCGCTCGCTTTTGTGCGCTGTTGGAGTCGCATGGCGCCAAAAGCGAGCGCTCGCATCGCTCCACTTACGCGAAGCTCTTTCCCTATTCCCCAATCCCTGATCCCTGCGCCCTGATCCCTTGCTTTCCCCCTTGTCAGATTTGGCCCCGCATGGTTCGATAGATTCATCGGGGGTCTCGGCGAGAAAGGAGCAACGTGTGAAGGCGACAGAGAAGCGGAAGTTGTTTGACGGCGCAAGGGAGGGCATTGCGCTGCCGCACGAGGCGGCTGAGCACCTGCGTGCGGCGCTGGGGCAAATGGACTTGCTTCTCGCCACGCGACAGATCGATTTCGGCACCCGCGTGCTGGACGACCTGTTGCGTCACCTGCGCGCGGTTCGTCACTCGATGAACTGATCGCGGGAGACCCAAGACTTGCGTCGGCAGCGGTTTTCGCCCCGCTGCCGGCGCACTTTTGTTGATGGCGGATGAGTTGATGTCAGACAAGTTGATGTTAGACAAAGGACCACGGTCCGGCCACGACGGTGCCACCCCCAAACTTGTGGTCTTCACGGATTAGCGGGGACGAGAGGGTGCCGCCTGTAGGTGGGCAGGCGTGCGTCATGCGCGGAACCCGCCGGCGACGACTGAGAAGCAGCGAACAGCAGAACTCCGAACACCGAACAGCAGAACACCGAAGGGAAAGACCCGCGATCCATGCGTCGTTCACTTCGATATTCAAGATTCCTTGTTCTGCGGTTCTGCGGTTCGCTGCTTCTTCCCCCCGGAGCGCATAGACCGTCATGATGCATAGGGTACGTGGGACGGCAGCGTTGTCTTGTCCCCGCTAATCGGTGATGAACCAAACTTGTTTGGGGGTGAGAAGGCGGCACCGGGTCGGGGGCGTCTGACGGTCGGTGGAACACGACTGCCCAGCGGATGGACCCACGGATATATGCTCTCAGATCTCCAGGCATGGGAATCGGTGGTTGTTCGCACCCCCAAACGAGTTTGGGGGTGGCACCGATTTCCCCTGCTCCCTGACCCCTTCCTCCGTTCCGCTTACGCGAAGCGCTCCCTATTCCCCAATCCCTGATCCCTACACTCCAATCCCTACTCCCTGCGCCCTTCCCTGCTCTTGATCTTCTCGATCGCCTTCGCCGCGGTCTGGCGGACGCCGGCGTCGGGATCCATCAACGCATCCTCCAGCGCGGGCAGGTGGGATGCCTCGCCGATCTCGCCCAGGGCGTAGGCGGCGTTGGAGCGGACGGGAACGCTGCGGTCCTTCAGCAATGCCGCCAGCGACGACGCCCCCCGGCCGTCGCCCAGCAGGCGCAGCGCGCTGACGGCTGCGTAACGCACGGTGGCGTCATCGTCGCGCGTGGCGTCCATCAACAGCACCAGCGCGATCGGGTGTTTCAGCAGGCCCAGCGACCCGATCGCCGCGGCCCGCACACGAGCATCCTTGTCCATCATGGCCGCCATCAGCGGCTCGGCCGTCGCGGGCTCGCGAAACGTCCCCACGGCCAAGGCGGCGGCGCGTCGCACGGCGGCGTCTGCATCCGTCATCATCTTCACCAACTCCCGCAGCGACGGATCGTGCGCGGCATCGGCGGAGTTCTTCGGACGCGGGAACTGCCCCAGGCTGCGGGCGACGGCGGTGCGGACGGAGGCATCGGCGTCACGCGCCGCCAGCAGCAAGGGCTGAATGACCGACGCGTCGCCCATGCCCGGCAGCAGCTCGGCCGCTTTCGCCCGCACGGCTGGGGAAGGATCCCGCAGGGCCATCACCAGCGGTTCAGCCGCCTGCGCCCGCCGCAGCGAGGCGACCTCCTCGGCCGCCTGCAGCCGCTCGTTCGCGTCGCGGTGGGCCAGCAGCACCAGCGCCAGATGCTCAAACGCGTCGACCAGCGCGCCGGGCGATTCGCCGCTGTTGCCCAGGGCGGCGGCGGCCTCCTTCGCCCGCTCGCAGGCGATTGGGTACGGCACCGGTCCGCCGCGAAACTCTGCGGGCGTGTTCGCATCCTCCGCCACCGCCGCAGGGGCGGGGGGCGTTGGCGGCTTGCATCCCGGCAGGGCGAGCATTATTGCCGATAGCAGAATGTACGCGCGACTCATGGAAGGTGAGATATCCGCCGCCCCTGCGCCCGTCAAGGCCTATGGCGCGCGGCGCAGTTGCGGTGGCGAGACCGCGGGTGCTTTCGCGAAGCTCCGTTGCCAACGGTCCGGCAACTGCTACAATGCTCGCCCATGGGCCGATGGCAGGCCCGATAGACAATCGAAAGGTCTCAACGCATGGAAGTCCAATTATCGGAACGTCTCAAGAAGCTCCCGCCGTACCTCTTCGCCGACCTGCGCCGCAAGATGGCCGCCGCACGCGAGAAGGGCGTCAAGGTCATCACGCTGGGCATCGGCGACCCCGATACGCCCACGCCTGACCCCATCGTGCGCGAGCTTTGCCGCGCCGTCGATGACGCCGGCGACCCCAACCGCCACCGCTACGGCTGCGATGTGCCGCTGGCCGATTTCCCCCAGGCGATCCGCGATTTCTACAAGCGGCGCTGGGGCGTCACGCTCACCGACGACCAGGTCGTCACGACCTCGGGCTCCAAGGACGCCATCGCGCAGCTGCCGATGGCGATCATGAACCCCGGCGACATCGGCATCGCCCCCGTGCCGGGCTATCCCACGTACAACATCGGCCACGTCTTCGCCGGGGCCGTCACGTACCAGGTGCCGCTGCTTCGCCAGAACAACTTCCTCGTCGACTTCGACGCGATCCCGATGGAGATCCGCCGCCAGGCCAAGATCCTCTGGCTGAACTATCCCAACAATCCCACCACCGCCGTCGCCGACCTGGAATTCTTCAAGCGGGCTGTCGAGTTCGGGCGAGCCAACAACATCCTCATCGCGCACGACAGCGCCTACAGCGAGAACACGTACGACGGCTACAAGTCGCCCAGCATCCTGCAGGTGAGCGGCGCCGAGGACACCGCCGTGGAATTCTTCTCGCTGTCCAAGGCCTTCTGCATGACGGGCTGGCGGGCGGGTTTCATGGTCGGCAACGTCTCGGCCGTCAAGGCGCTTCGCCTGGTGAAGGACAACACCGACAACGGCACGCTGCGGGCGATCCAGTTCGCGGCCACCAAGGCTCTGAACAACGCCGAGACGCTCATCGCGCCGATCAACGCGATCTACCAGCGCCGCCGCGACATGGTGGTCGACGCCTTGAACAAGGCCGGGTGGAACATCGCCAAGCCCAAGGCCACGATCTATATCTGGGCCCCGGTGCCGGAGCGGTTCAACGGCTCCAGCGCCGCCTTCGCCACCGACCTGCTGGAGAAGACCGGCGTGGTCGTCACCCCCGGCCTCGGTTACGGCCAGTGGGGCGAGGGCTTCTTCCGCATCTCGCTGACCTATCCCGACGCGACGATCAAGGAAGCCGTCGAGCGAATCATTCAGAACAGCAAGTAACTGGTAATCAGTAAGCAGTAAACGGTAAACAGTAAGCAGCAAGCAAGCAATCGGTAGGCGGTGAACGAAAGCTGGTCTCGTACAGTTCGCGCCGGCGGGATGGCAATCGCTCGCTTTTAGCAGAACGTCGCGGACCTGTTGGCGATCGTTCTTGTACAAACGCCGACGCACTCGGATGCACTATGACTAGTCGCCTGGAGAACCTGACCTCATGAACACCTCACCGATCACCAACTGCTGGGGCGCTGCCGAGACCGTTGTCGTCCCGGCCGTGCACTACCAGGTGTACCGGGCGCAGGAGGGCGGGGCGTACAGCCACCACGCGCAAGTCACGTCGCACGTGGGGCGGCTGTACGCGACGTGGTCGCTGGGCACGGTGAACGAGGACGACCTGGGCCAGCGGATGGTGATGGCCACCAGCGACGATCTCGGGCGGTCGTGGTCGCCCCCGGCCGTGGTGGTCGCGCCCAGCCCGTCGGCGGCGGTGGTGACCAACGGCGGCATCAGGCCGCTGCCGGACGGCTCGGGCCTGGCCGCGTTCTTCGGCCAGTACGAGTACAACAACTGGCACATCAAGGACGGGCAGCGTCTGCCGGCCGACGGCAGCCACAAGAACGTCTTCACCGGCGCAGCGGTCAGCCGCGACGGCGGGGCGACGTGGTCGGCCCCGAAGGTCGTGATGCGGAACATCGTGCCAAACCTGGGGCCGCTGCCCATCGGCGGGCATCGCCTGATCCTGCCGGGCTGCATGGCGTACGGGTACACCGACGACACGGCCGGGCTGGCCAACTGGACGCTCGCCCGCCTGCCGCGGCTGGGCGAGGAGCACGTCGACGACAGCGAGGGCTGGCAGAAGGGCAAGCGGGCCCGCGGCGACGAGTTGGGCTTCTGCGAGGGCTCGTTCTTCCAGACCGACGACGGCATCATCCACATGATGCTTCGCACCGGCACCAATCGCCTCGCGGTCACCGAGAGCCGCAACGATGGCGAGACGTGGTCGGAGCCCGTGCTGACGGAATACAGCGACAACGTGTCGCGGCTGCACTTCGGGCGGCTGGCCGACGGGCGGTACTTCGGCCTGACCACGCCCGACCCGGTGAGGCTGTGGCAGCGGACGCCGCTGGTGCTGGCGTTGAGCGGCGACGGCGTGCGGTTCGACCGCCACTTCGTCCTCGGCGACGAGCCGAACTCCCCGCCGCGCATCCCCGGCATGCACAAGGGCGGGCGGTACGGGTACCCGTACTTCCACGTGATGGGCGAGTGGTGCTTCGCCATCTACTCCGTCGCGAAGGAAGACATCGGGATCTGCCGGTTCCCCTTGAGCGAGTTGGAATAATGGCGGCGGTCGCGTCGAGTGGATTGGCGTAGTCTTTGTCTCCACCATTCGGGTCAAGGCTCGGCTCGGCAATCGCTCGGCTTTTCAGCGATGTCGGAGTCGCTGCGCAGCCGAGGCATTCGAATGACGAAGTTTTGAATCCGTTTGGCAATCGCCTGGAGTGATCATGGAAGTTCGTCTCGAATACACGGAAGGGCTGGGCAAGCTCGCCGAGATCTCGGTGGACGGGCACGACATGTTTGTGTGCGACGGCGTGAGCACGCGCGAACACAAGTGCCCGCCGGGCCTGCTGGAGAACGTGAAGTTCCACTACGTCACCTACGAGGAATTCGCGTGGGACGAGGTCCTGCGGGGAAATCCCAGCCGCAAGAAGATGATCGAGCACGTCCGCAAGTGGTCCTACATGGGCTACGGGCGGATCCTCTCGGTCACCCCCGTCGTGATCGACTTCTCGCTGCTGACGATGGAATCGCCCATCTGGAGCAGCGACGAGGCCCTCGTCGGCCGGTATGTCCGCGTGAGCATCGACCGGCTGGAAATGTCCTTCGCCATCGCACCCGACTATCCCAAGAGCCTATCCGAATAACTCCGTGTGAGCCCTATGCCCCACACCGCCTACATCGCGTTCGGCAGCAACCTCGGCGACCGCGAGGCCACGTTCGACGCGGCAGTCAAGGCCATCGAAGGCCTGCTCGGCGTGGTCGTCGCCCGCGTTTCGGACCCCATCGAGACCGATCCCGCCGGCGGGCCCGCCGGCCAGGGCAAGTATCTCAACGCCGTCATCGAGGTTCACACCACGCTGACGCCGCAGGACCTGCTGGCTGCGGCCTTGCGGATCGAGCGAGACCTCGGCCGCGACCGCCGCAGCGAAGGGCGATGGGGGGCGCGGACGTGCGACCTGGACCTGCTGCTCTACGACGATCTGGTTCTCGACACGCCCGCACTCACGCTCCCGCATCCCCGCCTGCACGAGCGCCTCTTCGTCCTGCAGCCGCTGGCGCAACTCGCCCCCGATCTGCGTCACCCCGTGCTTGGCAAGACGATACGCGAGCTGCTGGAGGAGCTGACGAAGACGGCCTGAATGAGCGGGTGCCGGACCGGGTGCCATGCTTTTAGGCCCGTAGGGCCAAAAGCATGTTTACCAATGCTTTTCTACGGGCGGCGGCCTAGGAAGGCCCCATATTTCGAGCTTCTCTTCTTCTTCGTTTCGTATTTCGAGCTGTATTTCGAATTTCCGGTTCTTGGCCGATCCTACGGCAGGTACGCGCCGTACTCTCTCAGCTTCGCCCTCAGCTCCTGCGTGTCAACAGCGTGGATGCTCTTGCCGCTGGCGGCGGCGCGGGCGGCGGCCAGGCCGGCGGCTTCGCCCATGGCCAGGCATACGGGCATGACGCGGACGCTGCCCTGCACGGCCCGGTCGCAGGAAATGCTCCGCCCGGCGACCAGCACGTTGTCCAGGCCCTTGGGCGTCAGGCAGCGGTAGGGCACGCCGTGCGACTCGCCCTTGCCGTACCGGTACGTCTTGGCCTCGAACTTTTCGCGGTCCAGGCCGCTGGGGTCGCTGTCGGCCTTGGCCGCGTGGATGTCGATGTAGTAGGAGTTGCGGCAGATCTCGTCCTCAAAGCTGCGGCGGGCGACGTAGTCGTCGAACGTCAGCATGTAATCGCCGACGACGCGGCGCGTCTCGCGAATGCCCAAGAGCGACCCGGTGGCCACCAGGAACGAATTCGCGAACGCCTGCGGGAAGAACTCGGCCATCGCCCGCTGGAAGGCCTCGGCGATCCTGCGGCCCTGCATGAGGGCGGCTGAGACGCTGGCGGGATTCGTATTATCGACGTGCCATACGTGTCCGGCGTTGAAGCCCACCGCGCCCGGGCCGATGAGGGCGTTGCAGGAGTGGCCGTCGGGGATCTCGGGGTATTTGCCGCTGGCGAGGATCTTGGGCATGATCATGTTGGGGCCCCAACTGATCGACCCGCAGTGCCGGTACGCGTAGGTGTCCACGTTGGTCAGGATAAAGCAGTGCGTCGCCGGCTGGAGGTCGCCGGTCCTGGTCTCGCCCTTGAGGATTTCCGCCCCGCCCCAGGCGGCGATGTCGGCGTCGCCCGTGCAGTCGACGTACACCTTCGCGCGGTACGCGGCCAGCCCGGCCTTGCTGGCGGCGACGAGCGTGTCCACTTTGCCGGCCGCGCCGCGGAATGCGGCGGTGATCTGCGTATTGAATAGCACCGTGGCCCCGGCCGCGGTGACCATGTCGTCGTAGATGCGTTTGAGGCGTTCGGGATCGATGGGGGCCCAGTCGGTCCAGCCGGCGCCCACGTGCGGCATCTTCGTGCTGCAGGCCATCAGGATCTTCTCGGCCAGGCCTTTGTAGATGATCTTTTCCTTGTCGGTGAACGGGCACCAGGCGGGCACCAGGCCGGAGGTGCCCATGCCGCCCAGGGCCCCGGTGGCTTCGATGAGAAGGGTTCGCGCGCCCTCGCGAGCGGCCGCGATCGCCGCGGTGCAGCCCGCAGGCCCGCCGCCGGCAACGATCACATCCCACGAATCATCGAGCGGAAGTTCCTGCGCCGGCATCGTGTACTTGGCCATCGACGTCTCCTTGTTGAGCGGCCGTCGCCGCGGGGGGAATGATGACGGATTTGGCGGCCCGACGCAAGGCGGGGAACGCGTGGCGTCGGGCAGTGCTGGGAGCCGTGAGATGCCATGCTCGAGATCGGGTGCCATGCGAGCGATGGACCGGGTGCCATGCTTCTAGGCCCGTAGGGCCAAAAGCATGTTTGCTGATGTTCTTCTTCTGTGGGCGCCGGCCTGGGAAGGCCGCCACCCTTTGGAACGGCGGCCTTGGAAGGCCGCCAGCCATTGGAGCGATTCGGCATGCAGAACCTGGCCTGCGGCCAGAACCTGCATGCCCTACCTGCGGCGCGGGAGGTTCTTTCTTGCCAATCGCCGAGGTGGGGTGGGATAATCCGCACTCCAGCCGGCCGGCCAGGATGGCGGGCGGGCGGAGCAATTCAAAGGAAAGACTATGGACGGTCTTCAGTATGTGGCGAACGGCATCGCTTACTGGCTTGGCCAGATCAGCGGGTTCATGTGGGGCTGGCCGCTGCTGGTGCTGCTGTTTGGCACGCACCTGTTCCTGACCGTCCGCCTGCGTTTCATGCAGCGGTACATCGGCACGGCCATCAAGATATCGGTCACTCGCCGCGGGGAGGGCCAGGGCGATATCAGCCAGTTCGGCGCGCTGACGACGGCGCTGGCGGCCACCATCGGCACGGGCAACATCGTGGGTGTGGCGACGGCCATCGGCTTCGGCGGCCCCGGGGCGGTGCTGTGGATGTGGCTGACGGGCGTATTCGGCATCGCGACGAAATACTCCGAGGCCCTGCTGGCGGTGCATTACCGCGTCGTGATGCCCAACGGCCAGATGGCGGGCGGGCCGATGTACGCGCTGGAGCGCGGCCTCAAGTGCCGCTGGCTGGGCATCCTCTTTGCCATCTTCACGGCCATCGCCGCGTTCGGCATCGGCAACATGGTGCAGGCCAACTCGATCAACGACCTCATCAAGACGACTTGGCCGGTGGCGTCCGACACGTTCCTGGGCCAGCAGATCGGCTCGGCCAGCATGTTGCAGTGGATCGTGGGCCTGGCGATGACGGTGCTGACGGCGATGGTGGTGCTGGGCGGCATCCGCTCGATTTCGCGGGTGTGCCAACTCCTCGTGCCGTTCATGGCGATCTTCTACGTCCTGGGCTGCCTGGTGCTGCTGGTGATGAAGTACGACACGCTGGGTTCGACCGTCATGCTGATCCTTCAAAGCGCATTTACCGGGCAGGCGGCGGCGGGCGGCTTCGTCGGCGCGGGCGTCAAGGAGGCGATGCGGTACGGCGTCGCTCGCGGGCTTTTCTCCAACGAATCGGGCCTGGGCTCGGCCCCGATCGTGGCGGCTGCGGCGCAGACGTGCAATCCTGTGCGGCAGGCGCTGGTCTCCTCGACCGGCACGTTCTGGGACACCGTCGTCGTCTGTGCGATGACGGGGCTGGTGCTGGTTAACGGCGGCGAGTGGCAAAACGGCCTCAAGGGCGCCGCCCTCACCAACGCCACCTTCGCCCACTTCGCCTACGTCGGCCCCATCGTCCTGGCCGTCGGCCTGCTGACCTTCGTCTTCTCGACCATCCTGGGATGGTCGTACTACGGCGAAAAAGCCGTCGAATACCTCTTCGGCACGCGGTCGATCCGCTATTATCGCTACCTGTGGGTGCTGGCGGTCATGGTAGGCTCGGTGGTGTTGCCCACGTCCGTCTGGGACTTCGCCGACATCGCCAATGCCTGCATGGCCGTGCCCAACCTGGTGGCACTGCTGCTGCTCAGCGGCGTGGTGGTGGCCCAGACCCGGAAATATCTCTGGCAGGGCAAGCTCGACGCGCTGGCCGACGGGCAGGCCCTGGCCCCTTTGATCGAACCTTCGGAGACTGCAAAATGAACGTGAACATGACCGTTGGTCTGGTGGCGGTTCTCTGTCTGGCTTCGCTGGCCGCCGCCGGGACGGTGACGATGCCGTCAATCTTCTCCGAGAACATGGTGCTGCAGCGCGGCGTGCCGATCCCCGTGTGGGGCACGGCCGACGCCAATGAAGAGCTCACCGTCACGCTGGGGGAGCAGAAGATCAAGACCGTCGCCAAGGACGGCAACTGGCGCGTGGTGTTTGAGCCCATGCCCGCCGGCGGCCCGCACACGCTGGCCGTGCTGCCCAAGGACATCGGCAACGCCATCCTCCTGACGCAGGTGATGGTGGGCGAGGTGTGGCTGATCTGCGGGCAGTCGAACATGCTCATGCCCATGGAAGACGCCGAGGGCGCCGCCGAGGCCATCGCCGAGCGGACGAAGTACCCCAACATCCGCGTGGTGCTGGCCGGGAAGCGCGACCCGTCCAAATGCGACAAGCCGCAGACCGTCGCCGAGGGCTACTGGGGGCCGCTGAAGTGGGAGAACACGATCTATACCCTGCCGCGGTCGAGCAAGAAGGACGTGCCCGGCTGCTCGTCGGCCGTGAGCTACTTCTTCGCCCGCGAATTGTACAAGCACTTCGATGGCAACGTGCCCGTGGGCATGGTCGAGGTGGGCGCCATCATGCCGGCCGAGTCGTGGGTGGATGACGACACGGTGGCCGCGACGCCGGAGATCGCGTCGCTCCGCAAGAAGCCTTACCCCAACGCCACGAGCCAGTGCTTCAACGCGAACATCGCGCCCCTGGCGGGGTTCCCCGTTCGGGGTTTCATCTATTACCAGGGCGAGATGAACGGCGGGCGCGGCAAGGAATATCGCGCGACGCTGCCGGCGCTGATCTCCAGTTGGCGCAAGGCGTGGAACGACGCCAACCTGCCTTTCCTGATCGTGCAGTTGCCGGGCTTCGTGACGCATAAGGGCCCCCAGGACAAGCGGCTGGACATGGACGCCAACAGCCTGGCCATCTACAACAAGGCCAACGCCGACCACGGTTTCTGCGGCGTCCGCGAGGCGCAGCTGATGACGTACCAGTCCGTGCCGCGGACGGGCCTGGCGATCACGATCGACGTGGGCGACCCGTATGACATTCACCCGGCCAAGAAGCTGCCGGTGGGGCAGCGGCTGTTCCTTCAGGCCCGGCGGCTGGCGTACGGCGAGAAAGACCTCGTCGCCTGCGGGCCGACGCCCCGGAAGATCGAATTGCGGGGCGGGCAGTACGTGGTGGAATTCGACAACGTTGGCGGCGGGCTGGTCGTCAAGGGCGACAAGCTCCTGGGTTTTGAGATCAAGGGAGAGGGCGGCGCCTTCGTCGAGGCCGACGCACGCATCGAGGGCGCCACCGTGGTGGTCTCGCACAAGGACGTGGCCAAGCCCATCGCCCTTCGCTACGCCTGGGCCGGCATGCCGCCCTGCACGCTGTACAACAAGGAAGGCCTCCCCGCCTCTCCCTTCCGCCAGCCCACGGAGTGAGCGGGCACGATCCCACTTGCCCCCGCCTGTGACCACGATGACAGGGCGGACATCCTCTGCGACAGTTGCCGCAAGGGGTGGAACACCATCGCGGGACGTTTTGCACCAGCGCCCGCGCGTGTTCTTGCTTTGGCATGGGCCGGCGATTAACATCCACGCACCGTAACCGAAAGGAATCACCAGTGGACCGCGCATCCGCAGTTTCCAGGCTCTGCCGCACGGGCGTCATCGCCATCGTGCGGGCGAAGAATTCCGACCAGCTCATCGAGGTGGCCAAGGCCCTGCAGGCCGGCGGCGTCGAGTGCATTGAAATCACGATGACCACGCCCAACGCCCTGGCCGTCATCGCCGACTGCCGCAAGACCCTCGGCGACCTCGCCTTCATCGGCGTCGGCAGCGTGCTCTCGGCCAAGGTCGCCCGCGAGGCCGTTGCCGCCGGCGCCCAGTACGTCATCTCGCCGATCTTCAAGAAAGAAGTCGTCGACGCCGCCCATGATTGCGGCGTGCCCTGCATCCCGGGCGCCTTTACGCCCACCGAAATTCTCGCCGCCACCGAGGCCGGGGCCGATGCGGTCAAGGTCTTCCCGGCCGGGCAGTTCGGGCCCCAGTACTTCAAGGACATCCTGGCCCCCATGCCGCACCTGAAGCTCACGCCCACCGGCGGCGTGGACTTGACCACGGCCGCCTCGTGGATCGCCGCGGGCGCCGTCACCCTGGGCGTCGGCTCGGCCCTGGTGACCAAGGAAGCCCTCGCCACCGGCGACTTCGCCCAGATCCAGCGCCTCGCGGCCCAGTACGTGCAGATCGTGGCCGAGGCGAGAAAGAAGAAAGTCTGACGGGGATCCGAATGCTGCAGATGGTCCTGCGGTGTCTGGCCTGGCTGACGTATCGGCCGGCCTACATGCTTTTGGTTGCGTCGGACGAGGCATTGGCCGCCCAGCCCGCGCATCGCTTCGCGCGCGCCGGAGGCGGGATCATGCTGCTGGGGCTGCTGCATGGGCTGCTGCTGTGCGGCGTGTGGTCGCTGGCGTGGGGGGTCTTCGACGACTTCAACCCGCTGATCATGCCCGCGGCCGCGACGCTGCTGGTGCACGTGGTCTGGCCGCTGCGCCGCTCGGGCCCGGCCCTGGCCGAGGTCATTGATCGCCGCCCTGGCGGGGGCATGACCGCGGCGATGCTGGTGGTGGGGCTGGGCTTCTGTTTCCTGTCCTTCCAGCCGCAATGGTACCGCGAGGAGTTTCCGCTGCCGGCGTGGCTGGCGTGGATCCGCCCCGAGGCCAAGTTCTACCGCGCGCTGCTGCTGATGCCCCTCTGGGGCGTCTGGAGTATGCTGATCATGCCGCAGTTCTGCCGCCCCGGCGAGCGGACCGAGCCCGCCCTGGCCGCCTGCGCCCGCGGGTGCGGCCCCATGACCACGGCCCTGTCGCTGTCCTTGCCGCTGGCCGGCACCATCTTCTACTTCCATTACATGGGTCCTTGGGCACAGGGCTGGATCTCGGCCTTGACGGTGGTGACCGCCATCGCCGGCAGCTTCGTCCTCTGCCGCCTCAGCGGCGGCCTGCGCCGCCACTCGTGGCTGGCACTGAACGTGCTGACGCAGATCGTATTCCTGCTGACGTATCTCGCCCATTCGCGACTGCGTTGACCGAGCCTGTCACCGCCCTTGGGTCATGCAGCGCGCAAGCCCGCTGGGGTGCATTCGCTCCGGCAGTTCGCAGGGCATTCGCATTCTCGTGGCACGGGCATCTTGCCCGTGCGCCTGCCTGCCGGCAGGCAGGCTCATGGGCGGGACGCCCATGCCACAAAAAGCCGAGAACGCGATTACCCTCCGGCAGTTCGCTTCCCTCTTGAAAAAAGCCGCCTGCTCGGGTAGAAGACTCGCATGAAGACTACGGCACTGCTGACGACATCGGTGGGCGAGCTTCCCAAGCGTTCGGGCAAAGTTCGCGACATGTACGAACTGCCCCAGGGGCTGCTGATGGTGGCGACCGACCGCATCAGCGCCTATGACGTGGTCATGCCCAACGGCATCCCCGACAAGGGCCGCGTCCTCACCCAGATCAGCCTGTTCTGGTTCAACCTGCTGGCCGAGATCACACCCAACCACCTGCTGTCCACCAGCCTGACCGACCTGCCGGAGGATCTCCGCAACGACGAGCTCGACGGACGCTTCATGCTCTGCCGCAAGGCCAAGGTCGTCCCCATCGAGTGCATCGTCCGCGGGTATCTCGCGGGCTCGGGCTTCAAGGAATACACCAAGAGCGGCACGGTATGCGGCATCAAGCTGCCCAAGGGGCTGCAGCAGTGCTCGCAGCTGCCCGAGCCGATCTTCACGCCCTCGACCAAGGCCGAGACGGGCCACGACGAGAACATCAGCTTTGACATCGCTGTCAAGACCGTGGGCAAGGACCTGGCCGCGCAGCTTCGCGACCGCTCGCTGGCGGTGTACAACAAGGCCCGGGCGTATGCAGCGCAGAAGGGCATCATCATCGCTGACACGAAGTTCGAGTGGGGCCTTGATGAGAGCGGCAAGCTCATCCTCATTGATGAGGTCCTCACGCCCGACTCCTCCCGCTTCTGGCCGGCGGACCTCTACCAGCCCGGCCGCGACCAGCCAAGCTTCGACAAGCAGTTCGTCCGCGACTGGCTGGACGAGATCGGCTTCAACCGCCGCCCGCCGGGGCCCACGCTGCCCATCGACATCGTGCAGAAGACGCGCGAGAAGTATGTCGAGGCGTATACCCGCCTGACCGGCCGCGAGTTTCCCTGGGCGTGATTGCCAGGGGGGCCTCTTGATATCCCGCCAAGACCGGTTCAGATAGCAGCCTGACGACCCAGTGCCCCAAGCGCTGGACGATGTTGTACGTCGTGTCGCCAGCAAAGAGCAGCCCCGACAGCCGGACACGGTGTTCGCCCCATCGACGCCAGGAACCCCCGAAGCATTGAGTTCGGTTTCCCCTGGTCACTGAAAAAGCAGAGGAAGCAGGCCAAACACCTGCTTCCTCTTTTTTTCGTTTACCAATCCGGGGTGGCGGCCTTCCCAGGCCGCCGCCTTGCTGCCGAAGCGGCAGACATCGCCCACTGCCCGCGGACTACTTCTTGAACTCCAGCCCGGCCTTGGTCAGCTCGCGCTTGAGGCCTTCGACGGCCTTGGTGAAGCGGTCGGGGCCGCTGAAGCCGGCGAACTGGCCCGCGGCGGCCATGTGGGGCTCCAGCGTCATCACGCCGCTCCAGTTGCGTTTCTTGAGGTCGGCCAGTATCTGCGGAATCTGCCCGTGACCCTCGCCGGCCGGCACGCAGGTGGGAGCGCCGGGCACCTTGTCCTTGATGTGGAAATAGTCCGTCACCGCGTCGAGGCCCTTGGCCCAGCCGTCGGTGCAGGGGGCGATCTCTTCCTCGACGAAGTTGGCCGGGTCGAAGATTCCCTTGAGGCTGGGGCTCTTGATGGTGGCGAAGATGTCCTTCACGCCCTCGGGCTTGGCCCCGTAGATGGCCTTTTCATTTTCGTGCATCAGCACGACGCCCTCGGCCTCGGCGATCTTGACCATCGCCCACAGGCGGTCCATGACGGCCTGTCTCTGGGCCATGATGTCCTGCCCGTTGGAGGCGTAGAAGCTGAAGACGCGGATCAGCCGGGTGCCAAACGCCCGCGCCACCGCGCAGCAGTGCTTGAGCATATCGAGGTGGGCGCCGAAATCCTCGTCCATCCGGATCTTGCCCAGGGGCGAGCCCACGCACGGCACGGCAAAGCCGCGGTCGTCCATCTGCTTCTTGTACTGCTTGACCTGCTCGATCGTCATCTTGGACACGTTCGTACCGTCGATGCCGCGGACATCGATGCACTTGACGCCATTGGCCTCGCACACATCCATCTGCATCTTCAGGTCCGGCCCGATCTCATCCGCAAACGCACTGATCGTAATCATGTTTTCCTCTTTTTCGCCGCAAACGCAGCCGGGGTATCCTATCGGCCCCCGCGCCGCGGGGCAAGTTCCGCCTCGCTAACGTGGATGGGGTGGCGTTCACTCATGAGCTGTCGCACAAGGAGGCATGTGAATCCAAGGCCGGCTATCGCTCGCCTTTCAGCGCTGTTGGACTTACTGAGAGCGAACAGCGCCGAAAAGCGAGCGATGTTCGGCATCTGCCTCAGGCGAAGTTCGAACGGAGCTACCCATCGAGCGAAAGCGTTGCAGGGCATCAGCCCTTGAACCGCACGCCGGCGGCTTGCAGCAGCTCGCGGATGCGGGGGCGGTTGTCTCCCTGGATTTCGATGACGCCGCGGCCGGCGGCGATGGCGTGCGTGCCGCCGCAGCCGCAGCCGGTCTTGAGCTTTCGGGCGAGCTCCTTGAGATAGTCGGCGTTGGGCGGCAATTCGTCGATCACCGTCACCGTCTTGCCGCCGCGGCCGGCCTTTTCGATGCGGATCTTGGCCGTGAAGGACGCGGGGTCCGTCGAGGCCGCGGCCCGGCAGATGCACTCGCTGACGAGTTCGCCGCAGCCGGCGCAGCGGCGGTTGTCTTCGGGATTGGTCGAGAAAACGAGTCGTGAATCCACCATGGCCGGGATTATACGTGATCTCGCCGAGGCGGTCCTAGAATGTTCCGATTCGCCCCGGCCGCTTCGCCAACGCAAAGGAGCACCCATGGTCCCCGTCGCCATTGCCCGCAATCAGGACATCAGCGTTTCCATCTGCCAGGCCCTCGACCTGCTCGACGTCGAGCCGCTCGTCCACAATAAGATCGTCGCGGTGAAGCCCAACGAGACGTACGCGACGGCCGAGGACAAGACCGCCGTCACGCAGCCGGACGCGCTGCGGACGGTGCTGCGTTACATCAAGCAGTTCTCGCCGCGGCAACTCATCGTCACTGGCGGCAGCGGGGCGGGGGAGACCGATGAGATCTTCCGCGTCGCCGGCTTGATGGACGTGGTCAAGGAAGAGGGGGCGGAGTTCTTCGACCACAACCGCCCACCGCTGGAGAAGGTCGACCTGACGTACGCGCCCGACATGGACGTGCAGGGCCCGCAGCGGTCGGTGATGGTCAGCCGGCGCGTCCTCGAATATGAAACGCTGATCGCGCTGAACCAGCTCAAGCTGCACTCGGTGGCGACGGTGACGATGGCCCTGAAGAACATCGCGATGTCCTTCCCCGCGGCCGACTACTACGGGCACCCGCGGCACAAGCAGTATCACAAGCACGACTTCTTTGACGACATGCACTCGTTCATCGCCGCGATGGCCAAGCGATTCCCGATTCACCTGGCCGTGACGGTGGGGCACCCGGCGATGATCGGCACGGGCCCCATCGGCGGGCAGGCGGTGTGGACGGGGTTGACGATCGCCAGCACCGATCCGCTGGCAGCCGACGTGGTGGGGGCCAAGCTGCTGGGCTTCAGTATCCAGGGCGTGCGGCACCTGTGGGAGGCCGCGCGGCTGAACGTGGGCGAGGGCGATCTCGAGAAGATCAGCTATCCCGGCCTGAGCCTCAAGGACGCGATCGCTCACTTCAACGCCTGCGCCTACGGGGCGCGTGCGGCGTAGAAGAGAAGGTCGTAGGCAATAGGCAGTAGGTCGTAGGCTCTTCGCTACGACCTGCTGCCTTCTTCGCCCGCTATGATGTTGCGGGAGGCGCTCCATGACCAAAGACCGTTCGCTGGAGGAATACGAGAAGAAGCGCGAGCTTGATCGCACCCCCGAGCCGCGAGGCGACGAACGCACACGAGGCGCCCCGCGCGACGGCCTGATCTTCTGCGTGCAGAAGCACCTGGCCAGCCACCTGCACTACGATCTTCGCCTGGAGCATCGCGGCGTGCTGCTGTCGTGGGCCGTGCCCAAGGGGCCCTCGCTCAACCCGCGCGACAAGCGGCTGGCCATGAGCGTGGAGGACCACCCGCTGGACTACCACGATTTCGAGGGCGTTATTCCCGAGGGGTACGGCGCGGGCATCGTGATGCTGTGGGATCACGGGACGTGGCGGCCTGACGAGGCGATGGGCGACCTCGACGAGGCCATCGCCCGCGGCGAGCTCAAGTTCACGCTCGAAGGCTACAAGCTCAAGGGCAGCTGGGTGCTGGTGCGAACGAAGGGCCCGTCTCGTGGCCGGAGCGTGGGGGAGGGCGAGGCGTCGCGCAGCTGGCTGCTGATCAAGCATCGCGATGAGTGGTCCGGGCCGGTGGACATCACCACCTTCGCCCCGCGAAGCGTCAAGAGCCAGGGCGACTTTGCCGACATCCTTGCCGAGGAAGACCCCACCGTGTGGCAATCGCATCGTCCGGCCAAGGGCGGGCTGGCGGGGGAGATGATCCGCGAGATCATCGAGCGCGCCGCCGAGATCAAGCTCCAGCGGCAGCGGGAGACGCCCGCTCGCAAACGGGGGAAGGTGAGGGCCTAGTCACATGGTGTGCACCGGGTGGCGGCCCTCCATGTGCAACGCAAGCGTCTTGTTCCATGCGTTCCGGCTGTCATCGAGCAGTACCCGTCCCACTGGACGACGGGCAATCCGATACTCCGCCGTCAGCAGGGCGGGCTGCCGCGCGGCCAAGGCCATCGCGAAAGTCTTGGCGAACGCTCGCACTTCTTTCTGCCGCGGGCCGCGGCGGATCGGGGCACCGACGTGTTCGCCCTCGTCGCCACGTAACCCTCCGAGGAATCCTAGGCCCGGCGGCGGGGGGGTTCAAGCGACGAGTCACCTGCCGACGAGCGTGCGTTTGAAAAAGTCGCTGATGCGGTCGGCCATGCGGGGGCTGCCGAGGCCCCCGTGGCCTGCGCCTTGGATGATCTCGAGCGTGGAATCGACGCCGGCTTTTTGCAGGGCGGCGTGCAGCTGGATGCTCTGGTCGACGGGGACGATGTCGTCCTGGTCGCCGTGGACGATGAAGAAGGGCGGGGCGCCCTTGAGGCTGTAGGCTAGCGGGCTGGCGGCGACGGCCTTGTGGGCGAACTGTTCGATGGGGCCGCCGAGGAAGGCGTCCATGTAGGGCATCCATTTGGTGTCGCGCCACGCCTGGGCCAGGGCGGTGACGTCGCTGACGCCGCACACATTGCAGACGGCCTGCACGCGGCTGGAGTGGCCGAGGTTGCCGCCCACGTCGCCTTCGAGTTCCGCAACCCCGCCCGACGTGCCCAGCAGGGCCACCAGGTGCCCGCCGGCCGACGCGCCCCAGACGCCGATGCGGTTGCCGTCGAGGTTGTATCTGCCGCTGTTGGCGCCAAGCCAGCGGACGGCGGCCTTGCAGTCGTGAATGTGCGCGGGGAAGGGTTTCGTGCCGCTGAGGCGGTATTCGATGCTCGCCACCGCGAAGCCCTCCGCCACGAGATAAACGGCGGGGGAGTCGTTCTTGTCGCCGGCGCTCCATCCGCCGCCGTGGATCCACACCACCACCGGCGCGGGGGCCTGCGAATTCGGCAGGAACAGATCCAGCAGCAGGCGATAGCCGTCGGCAGACGCATACTCGAGGTCACAGTGCGCGACCGCGCCCTGCGGCAAAGACGGAACGGTCGATGGGGCAGCCGCAGCACGATCGTTGGTTTCACTCATGCCGCGATTGTAGCACGCTCCACCACGGCGACAAGAGCCTGCACGGCCTCGCCGAGGCAGTGCGGCTGGATGCCGACGAGGTTCAGGTTCGTCCCGCCTCAGGTGCACCGGCTGGCGGGTGATCATCCGCTCCAACTGACCGTAAGGAAGGCCTGACGCATGAGGTCGACTTTCCGTTGGTCCAGGTGAAGATCGGGCTGGTCGTACCAGGTGCCGACGAAGCCGCCGCGGGCGAGGGCCAGGCGGCGGATCAGGCCGTGGGTCTGGGCTTCGACCTGCTCCAGCGGGATCGTCTGCATCGTTGACTGGATGTCCAGGCATGTGGAGAAGGCCAGTTTCCCGCGGACAGCGTCCACCGCGGGACTGTCCATCCACAGCGAGGGCTGCTTGTTGTCGATCATGTCCACGCCCGCCTCGTGCAGATCGACCAGGTGTTGGGACAGGTCGCCGCATGCGTGCATGTAGACCACCAGCCCACGTGCGTGCGCCCGGTCAAAGAGCGTGCGATAGCGGGGTTTGAGGTGCCGCCGCCACAGGTCCATGGAGAAGATCGGACCGGTCTGCATGGCCTGGTCGTCGGCCAGGAAGACGCCGTCGATGCCGAGATCGGCGAACTGCTGCACCAGGGCGTCGAGCACGCCAAAGATGCCATCGAGCATCCAGTCAATGCGCTGCGGTCCGAGCAGCAGGTCCGACAGATAGTTCTCAAAGCCTCGCAGGTCATCCAGCAGATGCATCGGGCCCTTGCCCAGATGGCCGAACACGAAACGCCCGGCCCGTCGATGCGAGGCCAGTTCCGCCGGCGCGTGCTCGAAACGCCCGGGCGCCAGCGGGTCGGGGAAGCGGTAGGCCTCGCTTCGGTCCCAGTGCGCCAGCGGGTGCTCGACGACCTGGCCCTGATCGCCCTGCGAAGCGTTCAGCGAACTCCACAGACAACCCCACTCGTTCACGCCCTCGCGCTGCGGCCTGAAGTCGCGGGGCGATCGATACCCCACGAGGGCTATGTCTGCGTCAGGTCCCTTGGCAATGGGGACGCGGTCGGGGGTATCGAAAGTGACGGCTCTAAGCACGCGATCGTGGCTGTTCATGGTCGCGAGATTCTACCACCACCGTATCGCCAAACAAGGCGCGGCTGCCAGACGGCAGGACATCGCAGCCAGCCGCTGCTCATCCATCCGGCATGCAGGCGGGTTGGCGTTCGCCTACAGCCTTCGGTCAGGCGGCGGTATTGGACGGCCTCGCGACCTTCCGCCAAAGCGACCCAGGTCGCAAGCTCGTAGGGCTGCATTAGCGGGACCTGCTATGCAACTGGGTGCGGCCGGTTTATGGTGGCATCCATCGGGCGGCAAACATTCACATGTCAGCCCACGGCGGAAGCCGTGGGTTTCGGGAGGCTCCTCGGCGCTTCAAGCCCCGCAAGGGGCGACACAAAGGCCGTCGTTGTGTCGCCCCTGACGGGGCTTCCAGAAATGCGACGATCCTTTGCCCATGGCTTCCGCCATGGGCTGACATGTTGGCCCAGCCTTAATCCGCCGAACTGTGCAACCCATAAGCCGGCCGCACCCATGCAACTGGCGCGAGGGGAATCCGCTGGAAGAAACGCCAGCATCAGATAGAATCATGGGCATTGCTGGCGATGGTCGTCGGCAACCTGTCGTCCGGAGAACCTCGGGGAGGACCCCAGGTTAACTTCTTCTCAAGGAGATAATGATGAAACTGGCACAGTGGGTTGTGGCGGTCGTGGCCCTTTCTATGGTGGTTGTGGGCGGCTGCAGCGATAAGAAGGGCGCCGCTGGCTCCGGCGAGAACTCATCGGCAAACCAGGGCTCGCCCAAGGATCTTCTCGAAGCATTCCACAAGTGCGCGCAGGCCAAGAGCCTGGCCGCCGTGGTGGACCTGATTGACCCGGCGTTTCAGAAGCCAATGCGGACCATGATCGATGCGATGAACACGATGGAGGCCAAGGTCGAGTCGCTGGCCAAGACAGTCGAGTCCAAGATCGACAAGGAGACGGCTGACAAGATCCGGGAGCAGCAGAAGAAAGAGGGCCAGAATGGTCTGAAGTCGCCTTTGGAGACGGCCGTCAAGGACGGCAAGATCGACTGGTCGAAAGTGAAGATTGAGGAAAAGGGCGACGCAGCAACCGTCGAGATCGACGGCAAGGTGGCGGACGTCATGCTCAAGAAGGTCAACGGCAAGTGGTACGCGGCCCCGCCGGCTGGCGAGAAGGACATGACTCCTGAGAAGATGCAGGCCGAAACGGACAAGATCAAGGGCATGATGGACAAGATGGTCAAGGCTGTTGATGATGTGCAGAAGAAGGTCAATGACGGGACGATCAAGAAGGACACCTTCGAGGCCGAGTACGGCAAGGCGATGATGGCGGCAATGATGGGCGGCTGATGCCGCGCTCTCTGGCCATACCAGCTCGAACCGATTTCGCCACGGCGGACAGATGTCCACCGTGGCGATTCTTTTTCTTCAGGCAACAGCGTAGAGGGCGAAGCAAGACCGTGTCGCTGGGCTTGGCGCGGCCCCTTATGCCGTAGTTTCTGTTTTGCGAGGACTGGACAGAGGCTTACGCCTTACGCCTGCGACGAATCATCGCCAGTCCGCCCAAGGCCAGCAGCGACAGGAAGACATCTGGAGGGCGCGTCCTAATCACCGAAGGGGCACCGGAGGCGGTCCGGCCGCGGCCAGACAAACGCCGCTTGCAGGCCCACAAATGGGGATCTTGTCGTTGTCCTGATGGCTCAGCAGGGATTTGTGGCATCGAGAAATCAGTTGTCGGAGCCCGATGGCAGGGTAGAATCACTGGAATTACTGAGGCGGTTAGCGGGGTATTGTCGTGGAAATGTCGGTTTGATTGTCGGAAGGACCACAGGCAATGATTGACGACAATGACTTGGAAAAGGCCGCGATGGAATTGTTCAGGAAAGGGGAACATCCCGGAGCGATGAAGCTCCAGGATGAGTTCCTCGAGCAGGTGAAGAAGTCGGGCGAAGATCATTGCACTTGTCGCGCCGCCTGCAAGTTCCACGGGAAATGCGTGGAGTGTGTGATCCTGCACCGTGGCCACGGCGATCACCTTCCTCATTGTTTCCGGGCCATGGTGAACCGGCGAATCGAGGCCCTTTCCGCGTTGACCGAGCACAGCGCCACGCGTCCTGTGGCGAGGAAGTAATTGCAGGGCGGGGCACGCCCACCGTACCCGTAGGCCTCAGTCCGTCGCAGGCAACTTGATTGAACCCGGATTTCCCGGATGCAGTTGCGATTCCTGATATGGCGCGGTATGATCTGA
>CAZTVF010000044.1:7772-37004 GCA_964616985.1 uncultured Planctomycetaceae bacterium | reverse complement strand
GACGAGGCCTGCCCCTGCGGCCGTGGGCTGGGCGTGATGAAGGTGATCAGCGGCCGCACAACCGACTTCATCATCGCCCCCGACGGTCGATGGGTTCACGGCCTGGCGCTCATCTATGCCATCCGCGACCTGCCCGGGGTGCGACAGTACCAGATTCGTCAGCCTGACCTGGAGCGGATCGTCGTGCGGCTGGTGACGGGGGCGGATTTCCCCGCCGACGGTGAGGCGAGGATCGCGGCCGGGATCGTCAAACGCCTGGGCGCGAACGTGTCGGTGCAGATCGAACGCGTCGATTCAATCCCGCCCGAGGCCTCGGGCAAGTTTCGGTTCGTCATTTCCGACGTCGCCGCCGGCCGAGCCCCGGCATGATGGAATGAGCCGCTGATTCACACACCTTCACACCTCCGGCGGCGTATAAACGCCAAAGCGCCGCGGGTATCTGACCGATGATATTGAGGTAGCTTTTGCGCCCCGGGAGCGATATGCGCTGATGGAAGAGACGGATCGGGTCATCTCGAATAACCGCCGCGCCGGCTGGGTGTGGCTGCTGCTGACGGCGGCCATGACGGCGACGTTCTGGCATTGCTTCGGCGAGATGTGGCGGCGGTGGTTCCCCGCGTGGGATACCCCCGGGCTGACCCTCTACGAGCACCTCGTGCACGGCGAGAGCTACTACACGCACGGGCCGGTGGTGCCGTTGGTGAGCCTGATGGCGGCGGTGCTGATCATCCGCCATCGCCGGATGATGATCGCCCCGCGCCCGCTGCTGGGCGGGCTGCTGCTGGGCTTGTTCTTCCTGCTGCAGATCCTCTCCTCGCTGGCACGGGTGAACTTCATCAGCGTCTTCAGCTTCATCGGGGTGCTGGCGTCGCTGGTGGTGCTGCTGTGGGGCACGCAATGCCTCCGCCGCCTGTGGTTCCCGCTGACCTTCCTGGTCTTCATGGCCCCCTTGCCCGAGATCACCATCTCGCAGTTGAACTTCGAGCTCAAGAGCCTCGCCGCCGCCTGGGGCATCAAGGCCGCCAGCCTCATGGGCATCGTGGTGGAGAACTCCGGCAGCAAGGTCTTCCTCTCCGGCGACAAGAGTCTCCTGGTCACCAACGTCTGTAGCGGGCTGCGAACGCTGATCAGCCTGCTGGCCTTCGGCGCCCTGTACTCGTACGTCTGCCGCCTCCGCGGGCTGTGGCGCGTGTGGCTGTTCGCCATGGCCGTGCCCGTGGCGGTGGTCTCCAACGCCCTGCGGATCATGCTGCTGATCCTGGTGGCCGAGTTCTGGGACGTCCGCGCCGCCAGCGGCTGGTTCCACGACCTGTCGGGCGTGCTGACGTTCTTCCTGGCCTTCCTGCTCATGTTCGGCCTGGAGCGATTGGTGCTGGGCGCGTACGCCTTGTTCGGCCGCAAGACCGAAAGCCGCCCCCTGAACGACCCCCTCGACGGCGAACGCCCCGACGACCAGTGGGAGCGGCTGTTCCGCTGCGCCTCTGGCCGCTCCAGCCTCATCGCCGCCGGCGTGCTGATGCTGCTGGCCGCGGGCACGTACGCCATGAATCGCTCGGTGCCGCCGGAGTGGTCGCCGCAGATCGTCAACCAGGCCGTGCCCCGCGAGATCGTCCTGCAGGGCGACCGCCTGCACGGCTACGACCGCCAGCTGGACGAGCGGACGCTGACGATCCTGGAGACGCGGGATTACGTGCTTCGCCACTACGTCGGGGCCAGGCCCGGCGAGGCCATCGATTTCTGCGCCGTCTTCAGCCCCGACAATCGCAAAGGCATCCACCCGCCGGACCTTTGCATGGAGGGCGGCGGGCAGACGATCCTGCAGAAGTCGGACATCGAAGCGCCCGCCGTCGCCGGCGGCCCGCCGGTGCCCTGCCGCGAGTTCATCGTCCTCAGCGGCGCCACGCGATACTACTACCTCTACACGTTCAAGTATGGCAATCGCTACACGCGAAGCTTCTGGCAGCAGCAGGTGTCGATCTTCCTGAGCGGGCTGCTGCAGCGGCCGGCCGAGGGCATGCTGATCCACATTTCCACGCCCATCGGGGCCGATGAACCCGCCGCCCGGCGGCGGTGCATGGACCTCCTGGGCCTTGTCGTGCCCCGCCTGGACGAGGTCACCGCCGCCGTCGGCGAGAAGCAAGGAGCCAACGAGTGAAGAAGAGACTGCTTCTGATTGCAGGCGTTTTGACGGCCATCGCGGCGATCGTCGCGGTCATCAGCTGGTATTTCGTGATGCAGTCGGCGCCGCGGATCCTGGAGCGGGCGGACATCGCCCTGCACGCCGGCAAGGCCGACAAGGCCCAGGAACTCGCCAACCGCTACATCGCCCGCTACCCCGCCGATTGGCAGGGGCACCAGATGCTGGGGCGGGCCTACATGGGCCAGGGCAAGTTCGAGGACGCCCGCATCGCCCTGGAGCAGGCCCAGAAGCTTCAGCCGGATCAGCCCTCCGTCCTCATCGCCATGGCGCAG
This sequence comes from uncultured Planctomycetaceae bacterium, assembly GCA_964616985.1. Taxonomy (GTDB): domain Bacteria; phylum Planctomycetota; class Phycisphaerae; order SM23-33; family SM23-33; genus CAZTVF01. The sequence goes on along the minus strand of CAZTVF010000044.1, from coordinate 34,532 downwards.
ACGTGGTCCATCCCCGTCCGCAACTTCCTGGACTCGCGCGACGCGGCGCGCAATCCCGAACGCCTGGAGGCCGCCCTGGACGAACTCGCCCAGGCCGCGTCGCTGCTCGAACGCGTCAAGAGCGACAAGCCCGCCCAACAGATCGACGCCTGGCAGCACCTGGGCCTGGACATGGTCTGGACCACGGCGATCCAGCGGCACCTGGCCGCCGACGCGCGCCGCCAGGCCGAGAAGGCCCTGGTCGCCCAGTCCCAGCCGGCGGCCGCGGCACTGAATTCCCAGGCCGAACAACTCGACGCCGACAGCCACCAGTCGGAGGCCAAGGCGGCAGCGAGGCTGCTGGAAGTCGTCCGTCGCGACCCCGCGCGCGAGCAGGCGGCGATCTCCCTGCTGCAGATCGCCATGGAGCGCGAGGATAAGGCGATGATCGTCCAGGCGGAACTGGCCGTCATGGCCACGCCCACACCCTGCCCGGTGCCGGTGGCGATGCTGGCGATGTACAACCTCCAGCAGCAGACGGCCGGCGCCGACGAGGCCCGCCGCCGCGAGGCGATCCTTAACGCGATGCACACGCTGGACGGCCTGCTGCAACGCCACCCCAACAACCCGCAGGTGCTGCTGGCCCGTTCGGAGCTCGCCCTCAACGCCGGCGATCTCGATGAGGCCTACAAGCTCTGCCGCGAGGTGCTTCAGAAGGGCCAGCGCCAGGCCCCGGCGGTGAAGCTCGAGGCCCAGATCCTGCTGGCGCGCGGAGAGGCCGCCGCCGCGTGCGAGAAGCTCTTCGAGCTCATCACCCAGTACCCCACGTGGGTCGACGCCCACCTGCTGTACGCCAAGGCCGCCTTCGCCGCCGGCCGGCACGAGCCCGCCCTGCAGACCCTGCGCGACATCGTGCGCCACCTCGACCCCGCCAACGCCACCGCCCTGCGCCTCCTGGCGGAGACGTGTCTTCGCGACGGCTTTCCGCAGGTGGCGTTTGACGACGCGCAGCAGTACATCCGCGCCCACCCGGACGACCCCACCGCCATCCGCCTCTACGTCGAGCTCGCCCGCCAGGTCGGCCGGCCCGACCTCGCCCGCGCCACGCTGAACAAGGCACTGGAGGGCACCCCCGGCCCCGACGTGCGCGTGACCGTTGCCGAAGGACTGGCCATGCTCGGGGAGGAAGAGCGGGCCGCGGCCATCCTCCGCAAGGAGCCCACCGCGCAGCCGGCCACCTCCGCCGGCCGCATGAGCCTTGCCCGCGCCCTGCTGCTCACGCGACAGACGCCGCAGGCCGAGGCGATCCTCCAGTCGGAGGTCGCCGCCAACCCCGGCAACGCGGCGATGCATTTCGAGCTTGGCCGCCTCTACGTCATGACCGGCCGCCTCCTGCAGGGCGCGGGCGAGTACCGCCAGGCCGCCCAGCTTGAACCCCGCACCAGCCGCTACGCCATCGCCTACGCACAGAGCCTGCTGGACAGCGGCGACCTCGCCGGCTGCGACAAGGCCCTGGCCGGCGTGCCACCCGAGGAGTCGCAGGCGTCGCTGCTGAAGCTGCGCCTCCGCCTGCTTCGCGGCGAGCCCCTGGCAGGGCAGGAGCTGGTCTCTTCGCCGCAGGGCCTTGGCGCGTTGCCGTTGGCGATGGCCAACCTGTCGGCCGGCCAGCCCGCACGCTGCATCGAGATCTGCCAGGCCCAGCTCCTGCGAAACGCCGACGACCCCGACTGCCTGGCCCTGCTGGCCGAGGCGCACCTGGCCCTGGGGCAAAGGCCCCAGGCCCTCGCCCAGCTCAAGGCCATGCTCAAGCTCGTTCCCGATGACGCCGCCGCCTACTTCCGCCTGGCCGCCCTGCTGCGACAGGATAATGACGAAGCCGCCACCCGCCAGCAGCTCGCCTCCGTGCCAGGGACGAAACCTTACCTGGTGGAACTGGCGATGGCCTGGACGCTGCAGCGCGGCGGCGATCTGGCCCGCGCCGTCGCCGCCGCCCGCCGCCTGGCCGAGGACTCCGCCGCGCCGGCCGACGTGCGGAACCGCGCCTCGATGCTCTGCAGCGAGACGCTGGCGATGATGGGCCAGTTCGACGAAGCCCTCAAACCGCTGGAATCGCTGGCCGCCCAGGAACCGTGGTTCCACCTCGCCACGCTTCAGTCGGCCAAGATCCTCCGGGCCGCGGGACGCAGCGAGGCCGCCGTCGCCGCCCTGGAAGACGCCCTCGGCCGCGCCCAGCAGTCCAAGGACGCCGTGACGATCGCCCGCATCATCGAGGCCCTGACGCCGCTGAACACCGACAAGGCCCTGGCCGCCTGCGCGACCCTGCAGAAGATCCTGCCCGACAACGACCGCGGCTACCTCATGCAGGCCGACGTGCTGCAGTTCGCCGGGCGATGGAAAGAGACGGCCGAGCTCTATCGCACGGCCATCCGCAAGAACCCCACGAACCACCTCGCCCGCGTGATGCTCGCGCGGACGCTGGAGGGGCTCCACAGGCCGGGCGAGGCGATGGAGACGCTGGCGACGATGCAGAAGCTATCGGCGCCGGCCGCCGCGATGGCCCTGTACGAGCGTGCCGCCATGCTCGCGCGGTGGGGCCTGCCCCAGCAGGCGCTGGAGTCGCTGCGGGCGATGGAGAGCCTTGGCTTCGAGGGCAACCCCAGCGTGCTGCTGGCGATGGGCCAGGGTTTCGCCGCCATGGGCGAGGCCAACAAGGCCGCCGCCATCCTCCAGGACATCCCGCGGTTCAGCCCGCAGTATGTGCCCAGCCGGCAACTGCTGGCTGACCTGGCCCCCAGCATCGACCGCAAGCTCGAGATCCTCAACGCCCTTCAGGACCAGCGGGATTGGCCGCGTGCAGTCCTCGCCCAGCAGATGACGCTGCTGGTGCACGACGGGCGCACCGGTGAGGCCCTGGCCGGCTTCAACGCCTTCTACGGCAACAACACCAAGCCCGTGTACCCGCTGGTGGCCAACATCGCATTCCAGGCCATGATCGAGGCGAACGATCTGCCGGCCGCCGCCGCCCTGGCCAAACGCATGACCGGCCAGTCGCGCGGGCCGATGTGGCAACGCCTGGCGGCGCTGCTGACGCTGAACCGCCCCGCCGACCCGCCGCCGGCGACCACCGCGCCCGCGGCCACCACGGCCCCGGCCGACCTGCCGCTGGCCCTGCTGGAGATGCTCCAAGTCGGCGACGCCCCCGCCAGGGCGCAGCAGGCGTACGACCTGCTCAAGGCCGCCCCGCAGACGCCGACCGTCGCGCAGTATCGCCTGCTGGTGTCGCTGGCGGCCGGCAACGTGCAGCGGGCATCCGATGATGCCAACGCCCTGCACGTCGCGCTGGCGGGCATGCACGAGGCCGTGAAGGCGGCGATCGCCGAATCCCAGGCCGACCCGGCCGCCGGCGCCGCTGATGCGCGCGAGCTGCTCAAGGCGACGCTGGCGATGGATTTCGGCGCGCCCCTGCTGTGCAACAACTGGGCGTCGGATCTCTTGCGGCGCCGGCCCGCCTGCCTCTGGGCCGCCGGCCTCGCTGTCCGCCACCGCACCGACCCCGCCGCCTACCGGGCCGCCCTGGCGATGCTGAAATCCACAGACACCGCGACCGCCGCCTTCCTCCGCGGCACGATCCTGATGCAGGAGAACAAGTTCGCCGAGGCCGCCGACGTCTTCCGCGCCGCCCTGGCGACCCACAAGGACAACCCCGACCTGATCGCCGGCCTCGCCGGTGCGCTGGAGCAGATCGGCCACGCCCAGGAGGCCTATGACGCCTTTGTGCAACTGTGGCTGACGCACGGCAAGGCGTCGGCCGCCAACAATGCCGCATACCTGGTCACGCAGTTGTGGCCGGACCAGAAGCCCCGCCTCGAACAGGCGGAGGCGTGGACGGCCGCCGCCGTCGCGGCAACCCGTTCGCCCGCCTGCCGCGACACGCGCGGGCTGGTGCTGCTGATGCTCAAGAGATACCAGGAGGCCGACGAGGAGTTGTGGGCCGCCGTCGTGAACATGCCTGACTCGCTCGAGGTCCACCATCACCTGGCCGAGGCCGAGCTGGCCCTGGGCCGCACCGAGATCGCGCAGTGGCATTTCTCCGCCGCCGTGGACCTCGGCACGCGCGCGGGGGCCAAGCTGTCGCCCTCATCCGCCGCCGCCCTGGCCGCGGCGCAGGCCCACCTCAAGTCCATGGAGAACCTCCGCAGGAACTGATGCTGCAACCCAGCAAACAACCCGAGATCGTCCCCGCGGCCGCGTGCCCCGCCGTCCTGAGCATCGACGTGGAGGAATACTTTCACGCAGAGGCCGCCGCCCCGCATGTCCCGCGCGAGCGGTGGGACTCGATCCCCAGCCGCCTGGGGCCCTGTCTCGAGCAGATCCTTCAGTTGCTGCACGAGCATGACCTTCGCGCGACCTTCTTCGTGCTCGGCTGCGTGGCGCGGCAACTGCCCAAGTGGGTGCAGCGCATCGCGGCGGCCGGGCACGAGATCGCATCGCACGGCATGGACCACCGCATGCTGACGACGATGTCGAGCGAGGAGTTCCGCCTCGACCTGCACGACAGCCGCAAGCTGCTGGAGGATCTCGGCGGCCAGCCCGTCGTGGGCTACCGCGCGCCGACGTTCTCGATCATGCGGCGCACGAGCTGGGCGTTGGACGTGCTGGCCGAATGCGGCATGGAATACGACAGCTCGATCTTCCCCGTCCGCCACGACCGCTACGGCGTGCACGACGCCCCCAGCGGGCCGCACTGGGCGACGGGGCCCGCCCGCGTGCGACTGCTGGAACTGCCGCCGCTGACCGCACGCGTGCTCGGGATGAACCTGCCGATGGCCGGGGGCGGATACATGCGGCTGATGCCCGTGGCCGCGATCGGCTGGGCGTTGCGGCGGGCCCGCAAGCAGGGCCGCCTGGCGATGCTCTACCTCCACCCCTGGGAACTGGACCCCGACCAGCCCACGCTGCCCATGCCGATGCTGACCCGCTACCGCCACCGCGTCAACCTGGCCCGGACGGCCGACAAGCTCCACTGGCTGCTGGACCGCTTCCCGTTCATCCCCGCCCGCGACGCCGCCCGCCGCCTCGCCGCTACCCCGCTGCCCTCGTTCTCCTACGCCGACCGCCGCCTGGCACGCGGACGGTGAATGGGGGCGTGGTGATGGATGTTCAAATCGCCTCTTGGCAAATCTGGTGAATCTGCCATGGAACCGCGACTCCCTGTAAACATGCTTTTGCCCCTGCGGGGCTAAAAGCATGGCACCCGGAGGGGGAAACCAGCGTGAACTGTGACCCAGGCCGGTTCAGGCGGGGCGGATGAAGGTGCGGAGGAAGAAGTTGTAGAAGCGGGAGCCGACCAGGGCGCCGCAGAAGGCGAGGAAGATCGTCGTGCTGTCGGGGGTGCGGGTGGCCAGGAATATCTGGCCTGTCTCCAGGGCCACGAATACCAGCGTGGTGAACAGGATCGCCCCGCGGCCGCTGCGGCCGCTGCCCAGGCCGCGGACGAGCATCGTCAGCACGATCGAGGACATGCCCACGCGGACCAGCAGCGCCTCGGCGCTTGCCTCCGACATCGTGAACTGGTGCATGAACGGCACGCCGAACATGGTCGCCAGCCGCGACGACAGGTCGGCGGGGGACTCGAAGTTGAACGGCCACCACTCCCACACGACCAGCCCCGTCAGCCACGCGCAGATGCCCATGACCACGGCCGTGCCGCCCCACTGCTTCCACCACGGATCATCGGCAATGGGACGTTCTGCCGCCGGGCCCACGCGCCCCGCCAGCCAGCCTCCCAGCAGTGCCCCGGCCATGCCGAAGATCGCGTCGGTCGTGCTCGCATGCCGCGACTCGACGAACACCTGGAGGATTTCGATACCCGCGGCGACGGCCGCCCCGCCCAGCAGGGCCTTGCTCATCCGGGTGCCTCTGCCCCCCACCAAGGCCATCATGAACCCCACCGGGATGAAGCACGCCATCTTCGCGGCGATGATGTACGCGACCCAGCCCAGGCTCACCGACTCGTTGGAACTCACGGCGCGGCCGGCGCTGAACATCTGGCCGATGTCGCTGAAAGGCAGGATCACGACGTGCCCCGCCTTGAAATGGTGGTACAGGTCGTTGAGTTGATAGATGAAGTCCAGCGGCTGCAGCTGGTAGATCGCGTAGCCGACGGTGTAGACCAGCAGCACATGCACCGCCCGCTTGCCGGCGGCGCGGTGCCGCCAGGCGCCCGCCAGCCAACCGGCGATCCCGGGGCCCATGACCAGCCAGAGCAACGCGCCGACGGCGCCGCTGATGCTCTCGGCGATGATGTCGTTTCGCGACGGGACACGTGACGTGAAGACCTGTGCGAATTCGATGGCCGTGCAGAGCATGACGCCCACGCAGGCCATCGCGATGGCGATGATCACGCTGCGGCCGCGGCCGCGGTTCAACCAGCCCGAGGCCAGAAACGTCAGCGGGATGAACAGCAGCAGGTTGATGACCCAGTCCGACCGCGAGCCGCCGGCGAACTCGTAATAGGGCGCGTTGTGGAACTTCTCCAGGGCCTCCAACATCGGCATGGGGTGGAAGTTCAGCGGCACCAGGCTGCCGTAGATCAGGAAGGCGAGATAACCCAGCGTCATCAGCATCAGCGATCGCACCAGCGAAGGCGAGGGGACGGATGACGCCAGGGGCAATGCAGAAGGATCGGCCACGGGGGCCATCGGCACCCGCAACGAGGCCGCGGCGACAGACGACACCACGGGGACGGACGAACTCGCTGCATGATCGCAAGAAACGACGGCAGGCGATTGTCTCGGCCTTGGCGCCGCCGGTTGAGCGGCCGGGGCGACGGCGGCCGGAGGGATCGGCGAGGGCGGTTGCTGCACTTCGCCGGCCAGGCTGGGCTCATCGGGCTCCTCGGCAGCCTGCACCGGGGCGCCGCTGGCGACGGCCTGGCGGTGTTCGAGGTAAGCAGCCAGTATCTCCGAGGTCGCCAGGTCGAGGTACTCGGCCACCGACTGGGCCACCTTGGGTCCGAACGCCGTCTCGGTGCCGTTGGGCGCCAGATGGTTGATCAACTGCAGCACGCCGGCACAGCGGCTGGAGGAGATGATCGGAATCGCCAGGATGCTGACGGTCTTGTACCGCGCGGCCAGATCGTAGTCGCGGTCCAGCCGGAACGGCAGCTTGCCGTTGGCGGAGCCCGCGTCGGGTATGTTGATGATGCGGTTGGTGAGCGCGACGAATCCGGCCAGCGAGTCAGGCCGGCACGGGGTCTGGGCAGCGATCCGCTCGGAAGTGTCGTGCGGCAGCGGACGGCGGTCGTTCTGACAGAGCACCAGCCGCAACTCGTTCTGGTGAATCATGTAGAGCATGCCCGCCTCGGCCGTGGCCATGGCGCGGGCCTGGCGAAGGATCCCCGCGAGGATCTCACCGCCAGACGGCATACCGGCATCGGGCTGACCGGCAGAGGCTGCCGTAACAAGCTCCTTCATAAGTGATTCTATCCTTAGGCTTTCGCTAGTTTCTTCGGCAGAATCCGGCTGGAGGTTCAGCAGGAAAGGTCGGGGAGTGTGTCGGAGTACCGACGCGCAGTAGCCGGTGGCTGGTAGCCAGTAGCCGGGAGGGCTGGTGCTTGACCGTAGCCGGGCCGGAGTGTGTCAGGGGTTCCGGGCGCCATTGAACACCGCATCCGCCCCGGCACCTATCCCCCTCTGGGATCTTTAGCGAAAATCGCCTAAGGGGCAAAAAAAGTCCACTTTGTCTTTGCAATCGAACAAGGGGATGTATAATCTGCAGACAAGTTGCCTACCTGTAGCGTGCCCCAAATCGTACGTTCTGGCAAGGTTTGGAAGAAAGGCTTCGTTGCGGTGGCGTGTTGGGAGGTTATTAAAACCCGATCATGGACGATGACGATCCTTTTGGATCGTACGGGCTACGTCCAATTCGCATAGAAGACAAGCCCGTCTTCGATCAGTGTCTGTCGTTCTGCCGCACCCGCCTGTCTGATTACACGTTTGCCAACACGTTCATCTGGCGCAACCCCATTCACCTGCGATGGGCGCAGATCAATGGAAGTCTCTGCGTCTTTGCCAACGGTGATGGCGGCTTGACCATGCTCTTTCCTCCGCTGGGCGATGGCGACGTCGCCGCCACACTCCGCACGTGCCTAACCATCTGCGACGACTATAATTCCGACGCGCACCTCGATAACTGGACCCGCGTGGAATACGTCAGCGCCGAGGTCCTCCAGAAGCTCCCCGGCGAGTTCCTCGCCGAGCCCATGAGCGGCGACTACGTCTACCCCACCGCACGAATGATCGACTTGGCCGGCGGCGAGCTTTCGTCCAAACGCCAGGCTCGCAACCGCTTCGCGCGACGCTACGCCGCCCGGACCGAGCCCTTCGACCCCGCTTTGCACCTCGTCCCCTGCACCGAAATGCTCGAACGCTGGCGCCAGCAGATCGAGGGCGTCGCCGAAGAGTGCGGCCGCTCGTCGGTCGCCGTCAAACGCAGCAAGGACGTGGCTGCCGCGGCCGAGGCGATGAAAAACTTCCATGCGTTGGGCCTGCGCGGCATGGTGCTGTTCGCCGATGATAAAATGGTGGGCTTCACCCTGGGCGAGATGCTCGACGCCAGCAGCTGCAGCATCATGATCGAGAAGGCCGACCGCGACTACGCGGGCTCCGCCCAGTACATCTTCAGTGAGTTCTGCCGCCAGTACTGGCCGCAGACCCAGTGGTGCAATGTCGGCGACGATTGGGACGTGCCCTCGCTGGCCTGGACGAAGCAGAGCTACCGCCCGGCGTACCGGCTGGAGAAATGGGTGCTTCGCCCGGTGCAGACGGCGGCGATCCCGGCCCCCCGGATGGTGCAGAGCGGTGAACTGGTGAAAGACACCCCCGAAGAAGCCAAGACGTCATTCGAACTCAACCGGGCCGACCTGTCGGACCTGGACGCGCTGACGGCATTGGAGAAGAAGAACTTCACCAAGCCCGTCGCACTTTCGCGTCGGCAGCTGCGGTACCTGATGAAGAGCCCCTCGGCCAGCATTCACGTGCTGCGCTACGGCGGGCAGGTGGTGGGCGACGCCCTGCTGCTTCGCCGCCGCCATAAGGATGGCGTGACCGGCAGGCTGTACAGCCTGGCCGTCGATTCGGCCCATCGCGGCAAGGGCTTCGGCAAGGCGCTGCTGGCCAACTGCCTGGAGATCCTCAAGGCCGAGGGAATCACAACGGTGTTCCTGGAGGTCGACGTGGACAACGCGCCGGCCATCGCGCTGTACGAGGCGTTCGGCTTCAAGAAGATCCGCCGCCTGACCGATTACTACTCGCCCGGTAAAGACGGGTGGAAGATGCAGTTGAAGGTGCCCGCGCCCACGACGGCCGCACCTGCCGAAGAACCTTCGGCCGCCGCCGACGCACTGGCCACGGCCTGACCGCATTAAGAGACCCGGTGGGAAACAGCCCCCAGAGCCATCAGTGGCCCGACAGCACGGTCGGGCCACTGGTGTTTCAAGGGACCCGCGGTGGGTGCCATGCTTTTACGCCCGGAGGGGCAAAAGCATGTTTCGTGCAAGCAGCACTCGATCCGCCGGTCGTTGAAACTCCGCGGTTGAAACTTCTGGCGGGCGTGCCGGGGCCGCATTAGAATGCGGCTCGCATCTAACCGGGAAAAACACTATGCATGCATTCAAGTGCCCCAAATGCGGACGGTTGTTGGCGACACCCGCGGCAGCGAGAAAGGCGACGGTCAAGTGCCGCGCCTGCGGCGCACTGTTCGTGGGAGATACCACCCCGATCGTCTCGGGGGCGCCCGAGAAGCAGCCGCCCGGCGGGGCCAGGGCCGGGGCAGCCGGGGCCACCGCCCATCGCAGGCCGATCCGCCGGGGCCCCTCGAACACGAAGATACTGCTGATCCTGACGATGGTGGTGATGGTCCTGGGCCTGGGGATCATGTTCCTCGTCATGGGCAAGTACTTCAAGACGGTAGAACTGATCTACGTCGACGGCAACGGCAAGCAAGTCCGCGAGCGACTGCCCGAGGAAGAAGCCAAGGGAAAGAGAGAGCAACTCGCGAAGGATGCCGAGGCGGCGGCGCTGGCGGCCCGACCCAAGCCCAAGGCCATCGCCGACAGCGACGGCAACGCGACGGCCGAGGCGCAGGACACCGGCCCGGCCCTCGATCCCAATGAGATGGCCGACAAGGGCATCGAGCTCAAGGAATGGACCAAGGTGCCCGAGGGCACGGCCTCGCACCGGGGGGCGATCATCGGCATCGTCCACAGCAATCACGAGAGCTGCCTGCCGCAGGTGGACGTGCACGTCGCCCTGCTGGACAAGAGCGGCAAGACCGTGGGCACGGCCGTGTCGGCCTCCATCCTGTACATCCCCTCCGACGGCAACGTGCGGTTCACGGCCAAGTACAGCGGCACGCCGACCGCCAGCGTGGATAAGATCACGATCCTGGCGATGGCGCCGCCGGCGGAGACGCCCATCGTCTGCTGGGACGCCAACGTGACGAAGGTGGAGATCGACAAAGGCAAGGCCGTCGCCACGGGCGTGGCCGTGGTGATCGGCGAGCGGAAACTGCACAGCCCGATGATCCACTGCGAGTTCTATGATGCCCACGGCGTACTGCTGGGCGACGTGACCGGCGAACTGGAGGGCGCAGCCAAGGGCATCGCCCACGCGGGCGCGGCGATGAAGTTCACGGCCACCTTGAAGCTCGACGAGAAGAAGCTCCCCACCGGCGTGACCGCTTGTGCCCGCCTGGTGGGAAACCCTGACGACCCCCGCGGCGACTGAGCGGCCCGGCGTGTTACCGGGGTGGCAGCCTTCCTGCCTCCGGCAGGCAGGCCCCCGCCGCCGCCTCTGACAATCTGCCGGCGGCGTCATGAGAAGCCTTATAGATGATGTAGAGCACTTGCCCCCTTTGTGGTGTGCCCGCACTACGATGTTGGATAGGACGGTCGAAAGAAGCGCATGTTTATCCCGATTCGTACCGATTACAAGATGTCGCACACCCCGTGGATCAACTACGCGCTGGTGGCCGCGAACATCGTCATCTACATCCTCGGCTACAACGCCTCCAGCGACGCCGGGCGGGCGATCATCCAGCCGTGGATGCTGCACCCCGACGATCCGCAGCTCTACCAGTTCTTCAGTTCCGCCTTCCTGCACGCCGGGCTGCTGCACCTCATCGGCAACATGGTCTTCCTGTGGGTCTTCGGCAACGCCGTCAACGACCGCTTCGGCCACGTGGGCTACCTCGCCTTCTACCTCGCCGGCGGCGTGCTGGCCAGCGTGGGCTACATCCTGCTGAGCCCCATGGCCCCGGTGCTGGGGGCGTCGGGCGCCATCTCGGGCGTGGCCGGGGCGTACCTGGTGCTGCTGCCGCGCGCGAGGGTGACGGTGGTGACGTGGCTGTTCTACGTGATCCTGCCGTTCGAGGTCTCCAGCCTGTATTTCCTGCTGTTCCAGTTCCTGTGGAACCTGCTGCTGATGTGGCAGGAACTGGGCGGCGCGTCGGCGGGCGTGGCCTACTGGGCGCACATCGCCGGGTACGTGTACGGCATTGCGCTGGCGGCGATCCTGCTGGCCACGCGCTTGCTGCCGCGCGACGCGTTCGACCTGCTGAACCTCGTGCGCGCCTGGCAGAGGCGATACCGCTTCCGGCGGATGGTCTCGAGCGGGTACGACCCGTTCTACGGCCGCGGCGGCCGCGTCAACGGGCCCTCGCCCGCGCCGCCCCCGGTCGACGCCGGCCGCTGGGTGCCCTCGCGAACGGTCACCGCCGAGACCGCGCCGACGGCGGCCTCGCAGGAGATCCAGCTGCGGCGCCAGATCACCGAATGCGTCAGCCGGCACGACATGCCAGCGGCGGCCGACCTCTACCTCCAGCTCGTGCAGATCGCCGAAGACGCCGTCCTGCCCCGCCAGCAACAGCTGGACGTGGCCAACCAGCTCATGTCCACCGACCGCCACCCGCAGGCCGCCGACGCCTACGAGCGTTTCCTGCGGCACTACGCGGGCTACGAACACAGCCCCGACATCGAGCTGATGCTCGGAATCCTCTATAGCCGATACCTACACCAGTACGAGCGGGCCGAGGAATACCTCCGCCGCGCCAGCGAGACCCTGCGCGATCATCGCAAGGCCGATCTCGCCCGGCGCGAGCTGGAGACGGTTCGCCGGCATCGGGGCGGATAGCCTGCCCCTTGCGATGATGTCGCAACGCCGCTCGTACAAAGGAATATGATGATCGGTACATTCCTCATACCATTCACAGATTTCTCCGACGGCGCGACGGCCGGCGTGCTGGGCGGCTGCGCGGTGCTGGGATTGGTGCTGCTGTTCTGGGGCCGCCGCCTGGGGCCTTTCCTGATGATGGCCGGCGCGGGCGTGGCGGGCTACTTCCTGGGCGACCTGGCCGCCGCCCCGCTGGGCGTCAACCCGCTGGCGGCCCGCATCTCGGCCGCCATCACCGCGGCGCTGCTGGCGTACGTCCTGAACCGGCTCATATGGGCCACCCTGGCGGCCGGCATCTGCGGCCTGGTGGCGATGTACATCATTCTGCTCCGCATGGGGACCGACCTGCGCCGCGTGGCCACCGAAGGCCTGCCGGCGAACAGCATCACCAACTACGCCGACACCTTCATCAACGGATTCATGCGCCCGCTGATCGAGACGCTCTGGCAGCAGAACGCCCCGCTGGTGGTGCTCGTCGGCGGCCTGGCCGTGGCGATCCCGCTGGTGCTGATGCTCCTGCGGCCGAGGTTCCTGGCCATCGTCACCAGTTCGCTGCTGGGCGCGGGCCTGCTGGTCTCGTCGGTGCTGATCCTGGTGACGTGGGGCATGCCATCGTCGCAGCCGGTGCTGCAGCAGTACTGGTACGTGGTGGGCGGCGTGAAGGGCGCCCTCTTCGTAAGCGGCATGATCGTCCAGTACCGCAACGCCGGGAAGAAGCCCCCCCCCGAAGAGAAACCCAAGGAGCCCGCGAAGGCGCCGGCCAAGTAGTTGTGGCACTGGCTGACCTCGCCGAGCTGTTTGTTCCGGATTTCGTGTTTCGGATTTCGAGTTTGCGATAGCGACATAAATCAGCATCAGCGTAAAACACAACACTAATGACTCCCCCACCCGAAATAGAGAACTCTGCGCCGGCTGCACAAAGCCTGCTGGACAGGCTGGTGTCCTGGGGCGCATCATCGCAGATGCAGTACCTCGGCGACCTCAAGAACCTCGAGCCGCTGCTGGCGGTTGTCTCGCTGGTGGTGGGCGTGGTGGTGCTGCTGTTCGGGTGGCGGCTCTTCAAGGTGTGGGTGATCGTCAACGCCGCGATCGTCGGGGCGTTGCTGGGCGAGCGGTTGTGCATGATGATCCAGCGGCCTGACCTGCAGCTATGGATCGTCCTCGCCGCAGCGGCGCTGCTGGCGCTGCTCGCCTGGCCGCTGATGAAGTTCGCCATCAGCCTGCTGGGCGGCATGGCCGGGGCCTTCCTCGGCTTCCATGTATGGCGATACGTAATCACCATGATGAACCGCCCTGACCTTCTTCAATACGAGTGGGTCGGGGCGCTGGTGGGCCTAGTGGTCCTGGGGCTGCTGGCCTTCCTCATCTTCCGATTCGTGGTGATCGTCACCACCTCGATGCAGGGGTCGCTGCTGATGGTCTCGGGCATCCTCGCCCTGTGCCTCAAGTGGCCCGCCCTGGAGAGCGTGCTCGACCAACCCCTCCGTCAGAGCCCGCACCTGCTGGCGTTCCTCGTGACGCTGCCCGCCGTCGTGGGCGTCATCTATCAACTCTGCGCCAACAAGCCCGCCCCCGAACAGCCGCAAGCCGAATAACGCGGCAGTCCTTCACTGTTGAATCTGGAAGCAGGGCTTTGGTGGCGGCTTGCCGTTCGGCGCTGTAGGGGGCGTGTCGCGTCACTCATTTCTGACAGCGCCGAACGTCAAGCCGTGAAAGGCACCCACATGGAGGGCTCCCGCCTCTACTGCGGGCAGACCGCCGAGCCTGTCCCGCAGGGCGGGTTGAGGTTGCACATCGGATTGCCGGCGGAGCATGGCGGCATAGTGCTGTTGAATGGATCCCAAAGCGGCCCTGGAACCGGCGGCCTGCAGTAGCTGCCCGGCGGGGCCGAGCTGGGATATTCAATCTGATACTGGGCCACTGCGGGCCCTGCCAGCACCCCCAGCAAACCCACCGCCACAACCATGCCTACCAGCCACTTAGCTTTTACCTTGGTCGCCATGACCGCTCTCCCTATCGTCGCGTCTCAGCGTGTGAGGCGCGACTATGCCAGCCTCCAGACGCCTAGGCCAACCACCCGCCATGCACAGCATCAGTCATGGTGCCCGCGGTGGCCGTCATGCCCGTGGCGATCGTGCCCTCCATGTCGCTCGTTACGGTCATGGCGCTCGTGGCTGCGCCATCCCCAATCGCCCCAGCCGTGCCGAGGGTACTCGCGATAGTAATATCTCGGCGTCGCTCGGTACCCGTAATAGCCGGGCCCGCGCTCGCAGGGCGGCGTGACATACGTGCGGTTGTGATGGTCCCAGTAAGGCGGCGGGCAGTAAGTGGTTCCGGTGTCCGAGGCCCCGTGTCCGAATCTCAGCGTGAAGCCCCAGGCGTTCGCCGTCGAAGGCGCCGCCAGCACCGTGATCGCCCCTGCTGCCACCGCCGCGATCATCAAAGTCCGAAATCGCTTCATGGCTTTCTCCTCCCTCTGTTATGACTGCCGGGAGGCGAATGGAGTTCATGGGATTTTGCCCGCTGCTCCGAACTCATGATTGCCAGAGACGCTCTGGAAATTCACGAACACCGCGCCTATAGTTCGTCACCCGCAGCGGCCTGATGGCACCTAGGTGACGAAGACCCCCTTGACAAACCGGTGACGCTTCCCTAGAGATATTAGCTCGCTGGTCAAAACAACTTACGGCCAGCCGGGGCGCGTGAACCGTTCGTCCGCCTTCGGCGTAATAGCGGATAAACGTCACACGCAGGAACGAATCGGTCCGCCGACCGACTAAAGGACGCGAGCACTGCGCCCAGGATTGTGCCGCCGACATGGTGCCGCCAGGACCTCTGCTGCTGACAATGTGAAAAGGGCTACGCATGATTGATGTGAAGAATCTGACCAAGTGGTACGGCCGCGTACAGGCCGTCAAGAACATCTCCTTCCACATCGACAAGGGGCAGATCGTCGGCTTCCTGGGCCCCAACGGCGCCGGGAAGAGCACGACGATGAAGATCCTCACCTGCTACCTCCCGGCCACCGAGGGCACCGCCACCGTGGACGGCTTCGACGTGCTCAGCCAGTCGATGGAGGTCCGCAAGCGGGTGGGCTACATGCCCGAGGCCGTGCCGCTGTACCCCGAGATGCGGGTGCGCGAATACCTGACGTTCATGGCCGCCCTGCACGACATCCCCGCCAGCCAGCGCACTGCCGAGGTGGAGCGCGTGGCCGAGCGGTGCTGGCTGTCCAAGCCGCAGGACATGATGCGCCGCCGCCTGGGCGAGCTGTCCCGCGGCTACAAGCAGCGCGTGGGCCTGGCCGAGGTGCTGCTGCACGACCCGCCGGTGCTGGTGCTCGATGAGCCCACGATCGGCCTGGACCCCGCCCAGATCCGCTCGATGCGCGACCTGATCGTCGAACTGGGCCACGACCACACCATCATCCTCTCCAGCCACATCCTGGCCGAGGTGGAGCAGACCTGCAATCACCTGATCGTCATCGCCGGGGGCGAGATCGCCGCCACCGGTTCGCCCGCCGAACTGCGCCAGCGCGTCGTGGGCCCCTCGCGGATCATCGCCGAGGCCCGGGGCGCCGAGGGCGACGCCATCGCCAAGGCCGTCAAGGGCCTTGCCGGCGTCCGCGCCGTAGAGCAGTCGTCCCTGGCCGACTGGACCCGCCTGGTCGTGCAGGGCGACGCCGCCGCCGACCTGCGTGCCGACGTGTTCAAGCTGGCGACCGACAAGGGCTGGCTGCTCCGCGAGCTGCGGCGTGAGGTCGGTTCGCTCGAAGACTATTTCGTCCAGATCACCTACAAGCAGAATACCCGCACCGCCGAGGCGAACGCCTGAGCGGCCGCGGCCACAAGGAGAATTGCGTATGCTCAAGTCGCTAGTGTTGGCCCGACGAGAGCTGGGCGGCTACTTCTTCTCGCCGATTGCGTACATTATCGGCGCGATGTTCCTGTCGATCGCCGCTTTCAAGCTCATTCCGCTGCCGGGCGTGTACTCCACCTGGTTCATCCTGTCCCCCGGCAACGAGGGGTCGCTTCGCCCGCTGTTCGAGGCGATGGCGTACATGATGGTCGTGGCCGTGCCGCTATTGACGATGCGGCTGATGAGCGAGGAGTTCCGCAGCGGCACGATTGAAAAGCTGATGACCGCGCCGATCAGCGACACCGAGGTGGTGCTGGGCAAGTTCCTCGGCGTGCTGGGCTTTTACGTGGTGCTGCTGGCCTCGACGGTGATCTTCCTGGCGATCGTCGCCGCGTACGGCCAGCCCGATGGCGGCGTGGCGGCGATGGGCTACCTGGGCATGCTGCTCTTGGGCGCCGCCTTCATCTCCGTCGGCGTCTTCGCCTCGACGATCACCCGCTACCAGATCGTCGCCGCCCTGACCAGCATTGCGATCCTCGCCCTGTTCGCCCTGCTGATGCAGCCGATCGTGACCTACGGCCCCGAGCCGCTGAGCCGCCTGGCCAGCCGCCTCAACGCGATGACCTACCTCAAGGACTTCGCCAAGGGCATCTTCGACACCCGCGGCGCGATCTACTTCCTCTCGGCCACCGCCATCTTCCTGTTCCTCAGCGTTAAAGCATTGGAGTCCCGTCGATGGAGATGAACAATAATCCGCAGGCTCAACAGTTGAACCCGCAATGGTCCCGCCTGGCCGGCATCGCGTCGGTCGTGGTCTCTCTGGCCTCCGCAGGCGGCCTGGTCTACCTGCTGCTGGGGCGCGGGCTGGCCTCAGACACCACCGCCCTGGCCGTCATCGCCTCACTGCTGGGCGTGATGCTCCTGACCGCCATCGCCGGCGTGCAGCTCATGCGACGCCAGGAATGGGCCCAGCCGGTGCTGCTGGGCTTCTGGCTGGCCGTCGCGGTGGCCGCCGTCGTCGCCGGTATCTGGGGCATGCTCAACGGCACGCCCGAGTGGTGGAGCGGCTGGACGGCCGTGCATCCGGCGTTCTTCCACGTACCCGCCCTGGTCATCGGGGCGGCCGTGGCGATGATGGTCGTCGCCGCCTCCAGCGGCAACAGCCGCAGGCGTTACGGCTCGTTCGTGCTGGTCTCAGTGGCCGCCGCCCTGGCCGTCGTGCTGGCCATCAACACCATCGCCCAGCATCAGGACAACTACTACCGCCGAAACGTGGAGATGATCGGGCAGTACCGCCTCAGCGACCGATCCAACAAGATCGTCTCCAGCGTCACCGAACCCGTCACCGTCACGTGCATGTACACCTCCAGCGACCCCAACAAGATGACCGACGAGCGCCGCTCGCGCGTCATGGAGATGCTGGCCGAGATCCGCGACCTCAACCCCAAGTTCAAGATCGTCAACGGGACCGGCGACTCCGAGAAGGCCGCCGTCCTGGCCCGCCTGGCCGCCGCCTCCGAGCAGAAGGCCGCCGCGCACCTGGCGCTGCTGCGCCAGTTCCCGCCGGCGGCCAAGAAGGTCTCCCAGAACCTCACGGAACTCCGCCAGCAGTGGGAGGCCCTGGGCGGGTCGAGCTACCTTGACCAGTGGGGCGTGGCCGCGCAGGTTGCCACCGGCTTCAAGGGCATTGCCGAAGAGCTCGACCAGGCCGGCACGAAGGTCAGCAAGGACCTCACGGGCCTGGTGGACCACGCCAAGATGCTTGAAGAGGCCCGCAAGTCCGCCCAGAGCGCCCGCGAGGAAGTCGTCGCCGTCGGCACCGTTCTGGAGAAGCTCCAGAAGGTCAGCCAGAACGTGGCCAAGAATCGCGACGCCGCCGCCAAGGACATCGCCGCCAGCTACGCCGCCGTTGAAGCCGCCGCCGGCATCCTCGACGGGAACATGGTCAACCCCGCCGCCGTGCTGAAGGATTTCCTGGCGGCCATGAACAAGGCCTGCGAGCAGATCAATACCACGGCGCAGCACGTCGATGAGATCGGCGGCAGCGAATACGCCGACGTCGTCCGCGGCAGCCGCGCCTGGCTGGTCGACAGCGGCTCGACCGTCATCGAGGGCCAGACCTACGCCACGCGAAGCAACATCAGCCGCATGTACAGCGGCGCCGCCCGCGCGCTGGAGCAGTTCAAGGGCATGGCCGAAACGTGGGCCCGCGGCGGCACGGCCGAGTTCCAGGCCCAGAGCCTCACCGAGCTGCGCAACCAGTTCCCCAAGTTGCTCAAGTCACTCAAGCAGATCGATGATGCCGCCCGCGCCGCCATCGCCAAGCTCGCCATCGTCGATGCCCCCACCCAGCAGATCTTCGCCCAGATGGCGGGCGGGCAGTACTTCGAATCCATCGTCAAGCCGCTGGGCGACCTGCTCGACCAGGCCGCCAAGCTGCCCACGCTCAAGGCCAGCACCCTGGCCGACGATCTCCGCGAGGACAACGTCCTGCTGGTCGAAACGGGCGACAAGGCCGAGGTCGTGTCGTTCGACGACGTCTGGCCGCTGCGGTCGCGTCCCAACGCCATGGCCGAAGGCCCCGCCGAACGCGCGTTCAACGGCGAGTCGATCAGTTCCAAGGTGCTGTCGATGACGCAGCCGCCCTTCGCCCGCGTCCTGATCACGTACCTCGAGGGCCAGCCCAACCCCATGGGTCGCAGCAGCGACATCTCGCCGACGATGCTCACCGAGCTTCGCCGCCGCCTGGAACAGGCCAACCTCAAAGTCGACACCTGGGATCTCAAGAACGAGATGCCCGCCGACGCCGCCGCCACGCAGCCCGCGGGCTCGGCCATGCCGACCGTCCTGCTGGTGCTGCCGCCGCCGTCGAAGCAGATGTCGATGACGCGGGGCCCCGAGGGTCAGACGCCGGGCTTCGGCCCCGAGCACATGTTCAAGGTCAGGAAGGCCATCGACGCCGGCGCCGGCGCGATCTTCCTGGGCCACTACACCTTCCCCAACCCCATGGGCGGACTGGGCGAGGACTACGGCTGGAACCCCTACCTCGCCGAGTGGGGCATTAACGTCAGGAACACCTTCATCGTCATCCCCGCCCTTCGCGACGACTCCGGCCGCCGCGAGGACGGCAAGGACCTCTACCAGCTCTCGCTGCTGCGGTTCTGGTATCTGCCCCTGAACACCTTCACCGAGCACCCCGTCGGCAAGCCCCTCCAGGGCCAGCGCGTGTCGTGGTATTTCATATGCCCGGTGACGGCCACCACCCCGCTGCCCAGCGTGGAGGTCAAGCCCGTGCTCACCGTGCCCGGCAGCTGGAACACGACGTGGGCGACGCAGAAGTTCCGCGACATCGCCCGGCAGATCGACAACGGCGAATTCATCTCGCCGCTGGAAGGCGACCTGCACTCGCCGTTTGACGTGGCCCTGGCCGCCACGCGCACCGCCAGCGAAGGCCGCGCCCCGTCGCGCATCGTCGCCGCGGGCATCGCCTCCTCGCTGACCGACGAGTATCTCACCCAGCGGGCCTCGCTGCCCAATGAGCGCGGCGCGCTGGTGACCACCGAGCCCCCCAAGGCCAATGCTGATTTCGTCATCAACGCCGCCTACTGGATCAGCGGCCGCGAGGAATACATCGCCGCCGGCCCGGCGCAGCTGCAGCCGGTGAAGGTGATTGCCTCGGCCCGCCTGCTGTGGACGCTGTGCGTGATCGGCCTGCCGCTGGGCGTGCTGGCGTTGGGCGGCGTGGTCATGATCCTGCGGAAGATGTAGTCGATGAGGCGGCGGCCTTGGAAGGCCGCCACCCCGTGCGGCCCGCGACTGGAAGCAGATTGTCAGACAGATTCGGAGCGAGCATCGAATGAAGCCCAAGACAGCATTTGCGTTGTTGGTGGTCCTGGTGGCCGCGGTCCTGTTCGTGCTGGTTCGCAACACGGGCCTCTTCAAGCCCAAGCCCGGCGACTCCAACACCCTCGTCAGCAAGGCCCTGTTCCCCAACGCCTCCTACGACATCACTGCCGTCACCGTCACCGGCGCCGACGGCACGCGTCTGGCCTTCGTGCGCGGGGCCGGCGATTGGCAGATGACCGAGCCCGTCGCCGCCAAGGCCGCGACGTCCAAGGTGTGGGCCCTCATCTCGGCCGCCAAGGACGCCCAGTACGATGCGGCCTACGAGGCCAACGCCATCGACCCGGCCATCACGCGCCTGCAGCAGCCGCTGTGGACGGTCGAGCTGGCCGACGCCGCCGGCAGTTACGTCCTGAAGATCGGCGCCCCGGCCCCGCTGCGGCGCAACCAGACCTACGTCCGCCCCGCCGGCGACACCAAGACCTACGTCGTCAGCGAGGACTTCGCGCAGCTGCTTTCCCGCCCCGCCAACGAGTATCGCGACATGACGCTGGTCAGCGTGCCCCCGCCGCAGGTGGTCCGCATCCGGGCCTCCGGGCAGGAGCTGGCGCAGGCGTTCGACATCGAGAAGCACGGCGACGCGTGGGGCATCGTCCGCCCCTACACCGCCCCCGCCGACCGCACGGCCGTGCAGGATATCCTCGAAAAGTGCTCCTCCGTCGTCGCCAAGGACATCGCCGCCGATGACGCGGCCAACCTCGGCGCCTACGGACTTGCCGCCGGCAAGGAACGCCTGGTGGTGCAGCTTTCGACGGAAGACAAACCGGCGCCCGCGGCGGCGACCTCCCCGGCGACCACCGAGCCCGCCACCACCAGCGCCCCGGCCATCAAGATCACGACGATCGCCTTCGGCGAGAAGAATAAGGGCCGGGTCTATGCCCGCGTGAACGACCGCAAGACCGTGTACCAGCTCGACGCGAAGTTGATGGACGACCTGCTCAAGCAGATCGACGAGCTGCGCGACAAGAGGGTGGTGGATTTCGATGCCAAGGCCGTGGCCGGCATCGACCTGGCCATGCCCGACGGCAAGGCCAAGCTGACCTTCCTCAGCGGCCAGTGGAAGATCGTCGAGCCGCAGGAAGGCCCGGCCAATTCGCAGAGCGTGCGCACCCTGCTGGAGACGCTCACGACGCTCAAGGCCCAATCCTGGGCCGATGAGAAGAACCTGCCTGCCGCGGTGACCGGGTTGAGCAGCCCCACCGGCCAGATCACACTGCGAGTCACGGGAAAGAGCGATACAGTGACGCTGCTGATCGGCTCGACCACCGGCCAGGGCGAAACGTACGTCAAGACGGCCGCGGGCACGGCGGTGGCGAAGGTGAACAACACGGCCGTGCAGCCGCTGCTGGCGTCGCCGGCCACCTACTGGGACGCCAACCTCTTCGCCCTGGGGGCGGGCGTGAAGGTGACGCAGCTGGTGGTCAACCGCCGCGACGAGAGCTTCTCCCTCGTCCCCGGCAGCGACAATCGCTGGCAGCTGGCCAAGCCCAAGGCCCTGCCTGCCGACCAGGAATCCATCACCCGCATCCTCAACCATCTCACCCGCGTGCAGGCCACCAAGGTGATCGCCGTGGCCGCCGACGTGGCCGAGAAATATTCCAAGGCCGTCCACAACCTGACGCTGGAAGTCTACACCGCCACCCCGTGGGATGCCTCCGCCACGCAACCCGCCTCGCAGCCGACGACCGACGCGGCCGCAGCATCCACGACCCAGCCGGCCGCCGTCGCCGCGACGACGCAGCCGACCTCCATGCCCGCATCGGCCCCCGCCGGGAGCAAGGTCCTCACGCTCCAGGTGGTCAAGGTCGACGGAAAGAGCTACGCATGGATCGTCGGCCAGAAGGTTACCGCCGTCGGGGAGTTCGCCCCGACCTTCTACGACGACATGGCCGCCGAACTGCGCGACCGCATGCTGTGGACCTTCAACCCCGAAGACGTCAAGAGCTTCCGCGTCGTCGCCGGCAGCGACAAGATCGAGATGCGCCGCGAGGGCAACGACTGGACCTGCCTGACGGCCACCGACGAAAAGGTCGAGACCCTCAAGGTGCGGGACTACCTCTCGGAGCTTCGCAACATGCGGGTCGAGCGGTACGTCATGGATCCCTACAACCCGGAGGATGCCGAAAAGCTGGGGCTCAAGGACGCATGGCTGACGCTGGAACTTCGGATGGGCGACGGCAAGACGCAGACGCTGACGATCTCGCGGCGCGGCCAGGAGAAATCGGCGAACCGCTACGCCATCGGCGGCGACAGCAGCAGCCTGCTGACGCTGACGGCCGACACCGCCAGCCGCGTGGCCAAGACGATCACTGACTTCAAGGCCGGCGCCCCCGCAGGCGGCGACGAAGGCAGCGGCGCCATGCCGCCGATCACGCCGGGCGACTGAGCGGTCCTGGAAGAGTCTTGCAGGGTGCCATGCCGAAGCGTCGCGCCGTTGCGACGCGCCGGCATGCTCACCCGAGCATGCCGGCGCGGGTACGCTTCGGCATGGCACCCAAGACGCTTCGGCATGCACTCAAGGTGCTTCGGCAAGGCACCCGAGATAGATTCATGTCAAGCGTCCGGCAACTGCCTCTGGCATGACGGTTTGGCCGCCGGTAGAATACGGAAAATCAGCCGCGTGACAGCACGATCCTCAAAGCCTGGCGGAGCCCACGATGAACAGACACGTTGCATTGGCGGCGACAGTGGTCCTGGCGATCTGCGGTCCCTTGCTTGCCCAGCAGGTTACGCCCCTTCCGACCGTCCCTTCTCCCGCGCTGCCCCCGGCCGTTGCGGTCGGCAAGACCCAGCTGGATGAACTCGTCCAGAAGGCCGAGGAGGTCGCCGAAGCATGGTCCGTCGGCGACGCCAACATCCCCGTCGGACACATCATGGAGGGCATCGCCCTCAATGCCGAGTCGGCCGAGGTCGCCAAGGCCGTCTTTCAGAACAAGACCTACAAGCCGCTGCAGGGCCTCTTCATGGTCACCAAGATGATGATGGCCCTGTCGCGCAGCGACAGCGAAGTCATCCAGCCCCTTCTGCCGGTGGCCATGGGCGCGTTCATCAAGTTCGACAAGTTCATCGAGTTTACAAAACGCACGAAGGAGGAGGCCGCGGCCTTGAACACCCCTCCCGAGTACGATCCCAAGAAACCCGAGGACAGCCTCAAGCGGCTGAACCAGTGGGAAGAGGCCCGCCGCGCCCGTGTCGAGAGTGACGGCAGGACCGGCAAGAACAACCGCATGGTGTGCGAACTGGAGCGGCACTTTGGCCGCGTGCTGCTGATGGCTAACAGGTCCACCGAAGACAACAAGCTGGTCGAGATGCTCATGAAACAGGAGACCGACAAGCAGTTCGGATTCTTCGTCACCCTGGGCACGATCGCCCTGGAAGCCCCCACCATGGACCCGCCCCACGCGACGCGGCTGTACCGACAGCTGGAGAAAGTATGCAAGCCGATGTTGTACGCCCGCGGCGACTACATCGATCTTGGCGTGCCCCCGCCGGTGATGACCAATGGCAAACCCACCCCCGGATTCCCCGGCGTGCAGATCATGATCGTGAACAACATGCTCGCCGCCCGGGCTAAGCTCCCCATCGGGGAGGTGCCCGAAGGCCACGACATCGATGCCGGCCCGCTGCTGGTCAAGGCCAAGGAACTCATCGCCAAGGGCACCGTTAAGGATCAGATGGAGGGCCTGAAGAACCTCGCCGCCATCGTGACGACGTATCCCAAGACGAAACTGCTGGCCGAAGCCAAAGACCTCCAAGCCAAGGCGCGTCTTGCGGTGGCCAAGGCGCTGGTCAACAGTTCCAAGAAAGAGGAACAGACCCAGTGCAGCAACCTGCTGCAGGCGATCCTCAAGGACAGCCCCAACACCCCCTACGAGGCCGAGGCCCGCAAGCTGATCGACCAACTCCTCAATAAGAAGTAGTCGCATCACGTATGCGTGTCGCTGCACGCAGCACCCGCACCCGTGAGTGGCGCCCGCAGACCTTCGCATAGGACAGACCTTAAAGTCGCTCGCTTTTTGGCGATGTTGGTCTGAGTGGATCCAACAGCGATGAATGGCGAGCGATAGCACAGGCCGTAGCACGTTCGAGGCCGCGGCGTTATATTGTCCCCATGACCGCTTCGCCGACACGTTTGATCTGCCCCATCACCGCCCCGACCCCCGAGGGCATGCGATCGGCCATGGCCGCCGCGGCCGCCCAAGGCGCCGACGCCGTGGAGCTTCGCCTCGATTACCTGCAATCCCCCCCAGCGCCCGCAGACGCCGCGTCCCTAGTGCGAGGCTGCCCGCTGCCGGTCGTCGTCACCTACCGCACCGCCGCACAGGGCGGGCAGTACATCGGCGACGAGCCTCGCCGCCTGCAGGTCCTGCGGGCGGCCGCCCAGGCCGGCGCCGCCTTCGTCGACGTGGAATCCGACGTGCCGCCCGATCTCTGGCCGCCCGGCGACGTCATCGTCAGCAGCCACGACTTCCAGCGTCGCCCCGCCGACCTGGCCGCTCGCCTGGCCGCGATGGAGGCATCACCCGCCGCGGTCAACAAGGTCGCTTTCGCCGCCGCCGGGCCCGAGGACGCGCTGGCGGCCTTGGACGCCCTCCGCGCCTGCCGCAAGCCCACGATGGCCATCGCCATGGGCGAGGCGGGCGTCGCCAGCCGCATCCTCGCCCGCAAGTTCGGCGCCTTCGGCACGTTCGCCAGCCTCGACGCCACCTCGGCCTCGGCCCCGGGCCAGCCCACGCTGGGCCAGCTCCGCTCGCTGTACCGGTGGGAGGCGATCGCACCGCGAACGCAGGTATTCGGCGTGATCGGCTGCCCCGTGGGGCACTCGATGAGCCCGGCCATCCACAACGCCGCCTTCGAGGCCGCCGGCATCGACGGCGTCTACGTCCCCCTGCTGATCCAGGGCGGCGCGGACAACTTCAACCGCTTCATGGACGCCCTGCTGTCGCGGCCGTGGATGGATTGGCGCGGCCTGAGCGTCACCATCCCGCACAAGGAAAACGCCTTGGCCTACGTGGGCCCGCCGCGGTGCGATGAGCTCGCCCGCCGCATCGGGGCCATCAACACGATCACGATCGGCCCCGGCGGCGAGCTCCGCGGCGACAACACCGACTACGCCGCCGCCATCGACGCCCTGTGTGCCGCCATGGGCATCGAGCGCCGCAGCCTGGGGGGGCGCTCGGCCGCCGTGATCGGCGCCGGCGGCGCAGCCCGCGCCATTGTCGCCGGCCTCGCCCACTACGGCGCCAGCGTGACCATCTACAACCGCACCGTCGCGCGCGGCGAGGCGCTGGCCGCGGAATTCGGCGGCAAGGCCGCCTCGCTCGACGCAGCCATCGACGCCGAAATCCTCATCAACTGCACCCCCATCGGCATGCACCCCCGGATCGCCGCCTCCCCGCTGGCCGAAATCCCCGCCTCCGTCGGCGTCGTCTTCGACACGATCTACAACCCCGTCGAAACGCTCCTCCTTCGCCAGGCACGCCGCCGCGGCTGCCTCACCGTCAGCGGGCTGGACATGTTCGTCAACCAAGCCGTCGCCCAGTTCCAAATATGGACCGGCGCGAATGCCCCGCGCGACGTGATGCGAGAGATCGTCATCCGGAGGCTCACATGAGCGGCCGCAGGATCACCATCGCCACCTGCCAGTTCGCCGAGAGCTGGAAGCCCCTCCGCAACGCGGCGACCATCGAGCGTTACATCGCCCAGGCCGCCCGGCAAGGGGCCGACATCGTGCAGTTCCACGAGGGGGCGCTGAGCGGCTACTGCGGCCGCCTGGGCGAAAGCGACTACCCCTGGCCGGAGCTGCGCGAGGCGACGCAATCGGTGATGTCGGCCGCCGCCGCCGCGGGCGTGTGGGTGGCCCTGGGCAGCGCGCACCCGCTGACGCCGCCCCACCGCCCCCACAATAGCCTGTACCTCATCTCGCCCGACGGCCGCCTCGCCGACCGCTACGACAAGCGTTTCTGCATGCAGCATGAGCTGGAGTTCTACAGCCCCGGCGACCACTTCGTCACCTTCGATCTCAAGGGCGTCCGCTGCGGCCTGTTGATCTGCTTCGACCTGCGCTTCCCCTCGCTGTACCGCCAGCTCGCCCGCAAAGGCGTGCAGGCGGTGCTGCAGAGCTTCAACACCGGGCGGTTCGAGGGCCCCGGCATTCACTCGCACGTCATGCGCCAGACACTGCAGGGCCACGCGGGGACGTATGGCCTGTTCATCGCCGCGGCCAACAGCTCCGCCCGCCACAGCCGCTGGCCCGGCGTGTTCATAACGCCCGACGGCAAGATCGAGTCGCACCTGTCGCTGGACCGCGCGGGCATGATGCTCAACGTCGTCGACACGGCGCAGCCGTATTACGCACCCGTCGCCCCCTTCCGCCGCCAGTTGCTCGCCGGCTCGCTCGGAAACGGGCCCGCCCTGCGCGACCGCCGCAGCCGCAGCCGCCGCTCTCTGTAGCGGCTGTACAAACGCCGCATCGGGCACTAGAATATCTCCCTTTCATGAACCACAGGAAGGTCACTATGAACCGCAAGCTCAACAAGATCGTGCTCGCCTACTCGGGCGGGTTGGATACGTCCGTCATTCTGCCGTGGCTGAAGGAGAAGTATGGCTGCGAGGTCATCGCCCTGGTGGCCGACGTGGGCCAGGGAGAAGGCGAACTCGAGGGCATCGAGGCCAAGGCCAAGGCCAGCGGCGCCAGCAAGTGCATCATCGCCGACCTCCGCAAGGAGTTCGTCGAGGACTACTGCTACAAGATGCTCCAGGCCGGCGCCACCTATGAACACCTATACAT
>CAZTVF010000044.1:0-7762 GCA_964616985.1 uncultured Planctomycetaceae bacterium | reverse complement strand
ACGAGGGCACATACCTGCTGGGCACGTCGATCGCCCGCCCGCTGATCGCCAAGGCCCAGGTGGACTGCGCCCGCAAGGTCGGCGCCGACGCCGTCGCCCACGGCGCCACCGGCAAGGGCAACGACCAGGTCCGCTTCGAGCTGACGTACATGGCCCTGGCCCCCGAACTGGCCATCATCGCCCCGTGGAAGGACCCGAGCTTCGAGCTCACCAGCCGCGAGGCCGCCATCGAATACGCCAAGTTGCACAACATCCCCATCCAGCAGAGCAAGAAGAAGATCTACTCGCGCGACCGCAACCTGTGGCACATCTCGCACGAGGGCGCCGACCTTGAAGATCCGGACAACGAGCCCAAGGACGAGCTGTGGGTCATGTCGGTGCCCGTTTCCAAGGCGCCGGCCAAGCCGGGATATGTGCAGGTGGATTTCAAGGCGGGCAAACCCATCGCGCTGGACGGCGTTCGGCTCGAAGGCCACGAGCTGCTGGCCCGCCTCAACGCCGTCGGCGGCAAGCACGCCGTGGGCCAGGTGGACCTGGTGGAGAACCGGCTGGTGGGCATCAAGAGCCGCGGCGCCTACGAGACGCCGGGCGGGACGATCCTCTACGCGGCGCACCGCGCGCTGGAATCGATCACGCTCGACCGCGACACGACGCACTACAAGCAGCAGGTCGCGCTGAAGTATGCCGAGATGGTTTATTACGGGCAGTGGTTCTGCCCGCTGCGGGAGTCGCTGGACGCATTCGTGGCCTCGACGCAGACCAACGTGACGGGCTCCGTCCGCGTGAAGTGCTTCAAGGGCCAGGCCACCGTCGCGGGCGTGACTTCGCCCAACAGCCTCTACTCCAGCAAGCTGGCCAGCTTCACCATGGGCCAGGAGTACACGCCCGCCGACGCGGTGGGCTTCATCAAGCTCTTCGGCCTGCAGATGCGAGGCCGCGGCCGGCGATGATGCCGCCAGGCGGTCTGCTGCGGACTGCATTGGGTCTTCAGTGGCCAGTGGCGTCAAACAGCGGTGAAAGGCCGGCGGTGGCCGGCCCCGGAGTTTCTGT
Organism: uncultured Planctomycetaceae bacterium; assembly: GCA_964616985.1. Taxonomy (GTDB): domain Bacteria; phylum Planctomycetota; class Phycisphaerae; order SM23-33; family SM23-33; genus CAZTVF01. Next base: position 6,712 of record CAZTVF010000044.1, on the reverse strand, counting down.
GCTTTCCTATGTGTCCAGATCAAAGGCGAAAGCACCCGCGCTGGCAGTGAAATCGCCATAGTCTGTCAGAAGGTCGTTTGCTATAATACGATCCGATCGTAGTCGTCTGGGGCGACGTGTTGCGGAGAATCGTATGCAGGTTCGTTTCCCCGTCTTGAGGATGGGGTTCATCGTGCCGCTTCTGGCGGGGATGGTCACACTCCTCTCCGCCGGACTTTCATGCGCGCCGAAAAACGGCGGGAATCCTTCGGACGCCCCTTCGCTGACGGCCGCCCAGGCGAATGACCTCATCCGGAGCCTCGCCGCGGACATGCCCGCCACGCTCACCGAGTCCCAGGCGCTGCTGCTGGGCAAGAGGGACCCGGGGGCCGACAGTTGCGTCCGCTGCATTCCGGTGGGCACGCTGACGGGCAACATGCCGCCGCCGATGTCCACCGATTCCAGCGGCGGCCCGGGAACGCGGCTGGCGTCGCTGTACCTGGGCAACTCGCGAGGCAAGGGCCCCAAGGAGGATCTGGCCTGGCACCAGGGCCTCTTCCGGCTGATCCTTGAAGGCATGGTCGCCGACACCCGCAAGTCGGCCGCCGGCGTATCGGCGATGTGGCTGAAGGTCAAACAGCTGTCCGCCGGCATCCAGCAGTGGACGGCCATGCCCGAGGGGCTCGAAGCGCCCCAGGTGACCAATCCGCAGAACTGGCCTTCCTACTGCCTCCAGAGCATGTCGGCGGCGATCAAGACGAAGAACCTCGTCGAGCTGAAGCGGTGGGCCGGCGAACTGGCGTCCGCGAGCTTCGCGATCAACGATCTGCACCTGTGGCTGGAGTTCCTGCTGAGGAACCATCTTTACGCCTTGGACTTCCAGGCGAAGTGCGAAACGCTGTTCGACGCCTGTGACAAGCCCTTCGCCGGCAAGTACGTCGCGATCATGGACATCAGCGGTTTCCCCGCCGGCGTGCTGGGGCTGCGGGGCCTGGAGAATTATCTCGAGGTCGAACGCCAGTCCGAACGCCTCTTCCGCGTCAGCGGCGAGTTTCAGGCCGCGGTGGCCAATGGCAACGCCACCACGCCCGCCAGTCGCTGGATGCCGCCCGACCTGCGCGGGCCCTTCCTGCAGCTGCGTGAGAAGCTCTCGCCGGCAAACCAGAAAACGTGGGACGAGGCGGCCCACACGCCATACGAGCGAAGCTACCTGGCAAACATGCTCTACCGTTCTTCGCGGGCGCTGGTGCTCGACCGCCTGGGCACGGTGCTCGGACGGTTCAGCGCAGCCAATCCGTCGGCCACGGTGCCCGAATTGATGGACGTGATCTTCTATCGAGGCGGCGAGGCCTTCTCCGCCCTCGAATGGGGCGACCGCTTCGACCCCAGGCTGATGGACATCGCCGGCAAGCTCAGCGGCGACAAGAAGCAGGTCGCCATCGGCGCCAAGAAGGCGGCCAGCTCCGCCTTTGGCGGCTACTCGCACTACGGCGTGATCCTCACGCTCCGCGAGGCCCTGGACCAGAAACGATTCGACTGCATCCGCGCCACCGACATGATCGGCGCACTCTATCGCAACGCCGGGCGCAGCGGCTACTACTCCGCGCGGTGGTGCGGCGGGCTCGAAGGCCACACCGTGGGCGCCATCGAAACCGGCGAGTACGGCAAGCGAGAGATCTCCATGGTCGACGCACTGGCGGCCGACGCGCTGGAGCCCGAGCCCTGGCCGCAGGCACTTTTCAGAGGCCATGAGTGGCCCAACGAGTTCTTCCGCGGCTTCCCGGACATCTATGCCGTAGAGCTCTCGGCCCGCGGCCTAGACAGCCACGTATGGATGGAAGGCTACATCATTCGCGGCCCGACGGCGGGCTTCCTCATGCGGGCGGCCATTCCGTTCCGCCCGGGCTACGCCAAGCCCAACGCCGAGAAGGTCTTCTCGGGCCCCTACCCCGAGACCAGCGCGATGAAGTCGCTGCTGTCCATCCGCACCCGGTTCCCGGGCAACACGATGCCGGCCGATTACTGAGCGGCTCTTGAAATCGCTTCGCTTCGGTGGTACTGTCCCTTCGCCTTCACAAAACCATGAACCTGATCTGGATGATATTCCTGTTCGCTGTCGGCGCGTGCGTCGGCAGTTTCCTCAATGTGCTGATCTACCGCCTGCCGCGCGGAGAGAGCATCGTGTTTCCCGGCAGCCACTGCCCCGGCTGCGGGCGGCCCATCCGCTGGCACGATAACATCCCGCTGCTGAGCTGGCTGATCCTCGGCGGACATTGCCGCGACTGCAAGACCTCCATCTCCCCCCGCTACTTCGTCATCGAGGCCGCCACGGCCCTCCGCGTCGCGGGGCTCTTCGCCTGCTATTACGTGCTGCACCTGCGCCACGGCGCGGGCGATTTCGCCGACACCTGGCCGATGTTCACGGCCCACGCCGTGCTCCTGTGCGGGCTGCTGGTGTGCTCGGTGGTGGACCTCGAACTCTACATCGTGCCGCTGGAGGTCATGTGGGCGTGCTCGCTGGTGGGCATGGCCGCGGCGACCTTCCGGAGCGATCCGTTCCTGGCGCCGCATCACGTGCTGGGCATCACCGCTGGCGTCTCGGCCACCACGGCGGCCATGAGCGTGGCCGCCGTCGTGGGGCTGCTGCTGGGGCTGCTGCTGGTGCGACGCGGCTTCCTGCAGGCGAGCTTCGCCGACGTGGCCGAGTCGGCCGTCCTCAGCGACGAAAAGAAACGCCCGCCCGCCACGGCCGCCAAGCCCGCCGCCGCGCCGGCGAGCCTGGGCCGCGGCCTGATGCTGGCGCCCAAGATGATCTATGGCATCGTGACGGCGACGCTGCTGGGCTATGTGCCGGAATTCCGCAAGGACGTCGAACCCGAGCCCGCCAAGAATGTTCCCATCACGGCGGAGCATGGCGTGAACCCCCGTCGCGAGGTGCTGCGCGAGGTGCTGTTCCTGCTGCCGGCCGGTGTGCTGGCGGCCGGTGCGGCGGCGATGCTCCACTATTGCCCAACGGCGCGCAGCGCCTGGTCGGGGCTGTTCGATCCGGCGGTGCATCCCGCGCTGGCGCCGCACCTGTCGGGGCTGGCCGCGTCGCTGTTCGGCTACCTCATCGGCGGCCTGTGGATCTGGGGCACGCGAATTCTGGGCACGCTGGGCTTCGGCAAAGAGGCCATGGGCATGGGCGACGTGCACATCATGGCCGCCGTCGGCGCCGTCACCGGTTGGATCGTCCCGTCGATCGCCTTCTTCGTCGCCCCCATCATCGGACTGGTGATGGCGCTGTATCTGGTCATCTCCCGCAAGCAAGGCTTCCTCGCCTACGGCCCGTGGCTTGCCACCGGATCGCTCGTCGTGATGATCTTCTACGACTGGTTCATGCAACTGCTCGCCCCGCTGTTCACGGTTGCCCCGGCATGGTCACTTTAGTGACCGCTGCGCGGAATGACCAATGAACTGGTTGTGACACACGAGGATCTGGAGGGTCTGGATGGACTTCATAGGAGGGGAAAGGACCTGAACTCACTTTTTCTGGATACCCCTCTTTTTTCTGTTATAATGCCCGCCGATACCACCGCGGCAAAACCTACGGAAGGAGATTAGCCATGACCAGTGGGAAGATTTCAGCTTTGGCGCTGCTGCTGGCAGCGCTGTCGGCAGCAGGATGCTGCCAAGAGCAGGACAAGACGATCGCAGAGCTCCGGGCCACCAACAGCAAGCTGACGGCCGACAACGAGGCCTTCAAGGCCCAGGTTGCGGCGGCCAACAAGAGCGAGGCCGATGCCCTCGCCCGGGCCGACGACAAAGACGTGCAACTGGCCAACAAAGAGATGGAGAACAAGAGCCTCCGCGACCAGTTGAACAAGAAGACCCCCAGCGCCACCGGCGACGGCAGCAAGACCGCCACTGACTGGATCTCCTCCACCTTCGGCGACACCATCACGCTGGACAGCGACGTGCTGTTCGGGTCGGGCAAGGACACGCTGACGGCCACCGGCAAGCAGCACCTGGACAAGGTCGCCCGCGACATCAAGACGACCTACGCCGGCCGCCCCATCCGCGTCTATGGGCACACCGACAGCGACCCGATCAAGCGTTCGGGCTGGGACGACAACCTGGAGCTTTCGGCCAACCGCGCGATGACCGTCACGCGCTACCTGGTCAAGCAGGGCGTCAAGGCCGCGTTCATCGAGACCATCGCGATGGACCAGTATCATCCGCGTTCGACCAAGGACAAGGCCAAGAACCGCCGCGTCGAGATCTTCGCGGTCAAGAGCCTGCCCGGCGGCCCGCCCGAGCCCAAGCCGTAACCTCGCGGCCACGGTTTTCCCGGTGAAATGACAACGGCCGGCGCACCCGGCACCAGAGTACTATTGTTATGATCGCCATCGTCGACTACGGCATGGGCAACTTGCGGAGCGTGCAGAAGGCACTTCAGCGCAGCGGCGCTGATGCGCGGATCGTCCGCACGCCGCAGGAACTCACCACGGCCGACAAGATTGTCCTGCCCGGGGTGGGCGCGTTTGAGGACGCCATCGCCCGCCTCCGGGCCGACAAGCTCGACGAGCCCCTCATCCGCGCGGCCCGTTCGGGCGTGCCGATGATGGGCATGTGCCTGGGCCTGCAGATGATGTTCGAGGTGTCCTACGAGGACGGCGAGCACCGGGGCCTGGGCATCTTCGGCGGCAAGGTGCAGCGCTTCAACTTCCCGCCCGCCAGCCCGCTTCGCGTGCCGCACATGGGCTGGAATGCCCTCGCCTGGACGCGCCCCTGCCCCTGCCTGGCCGGCATCGAGCAGGGCTCGTACGCGTACTTCGCGCACAGCTACCACGTGGTCCCCGCCGATGCGGGCATCACCTGCACCACGACGGAGTACGGCGGCATGTTCACCTCCTCCGTCTGGAAGGACAACGTCTTCGCAACGCAGTTCCACCCCGAGAAGAGCCAGGCCATCGGCCTGAAGATTCTCGAGAACTTCGTGCGACTGTAGCGGCTTTGCTGCCTCCGGCAGCAAGCCCCGGCCGCCGCCCATCAACCGAGATCAACGCATCAGAGGCCGAATCATGGATATACTTCCTGCAATCGATCTTCGTGGCGGCAAGGTGGTTCGCCTGCTCCGCGGCGACTATGCCCAGCAGACCACGTATGGCGATGACCCCGCGGCCGTCGCCCGCACGTTCGCCCAGGCGGGCGTGCCGTGGATCCACGTGGTGGACCTTGACGCGGCCCTGGCGGGCAAGCCCGTGAACACAGCCGCCATCGCCGCCATCCGCGCCGCGGTGGACGTGAAGATCGAATTGGGCGGCGGCGCCCGGGACGACGCCACCGTCGAGGCCATGATCGCCGGCGGCGCCAACCGCGTCGTCGTCGGCTCGGCCGCCCTGAAGAACTGGGCGTGGTTCGAACGCCTCGCCTCCCGGGCCGATCTGGCCGGCAAGCTTACGCTGGGGCTCGACGCCCGCGATGGAAAGCTCTCGCTGCATGGCTGGACGCAGCAGGTGGACGCCACGGCCGTGGAGTTCGCCCGCCGGGTCAAGGGCTGGCCGCTGGGCGCCATCGTCTACACCGACATCGGCCGCGATGGCATGCTCCTGGGCGTGAATGTCGCAGCGACGGCCGAACTGATCGCGGCCACCGACGTGCCGGTGATCGCCTCCGGCGGCGTGGGCTCGATCGAGGATATTCGCCTGTGCAAGGCCGCCGGGTGCGCGGGCGTCATCGTCGGCAAGGCATATTATGAGGGGCGAATCGATCTCCCCGCGGCCGTCGCATTGGCCCGATAATGAGACTTGACAACGGGTACGGGAAATGTTTTCATAGGCACAGGGTGGGCTCTATAATTTGCTGAGGGGTGCAAGTTCTCAACTGCGCCGGGGTGTGCCTCATTTTCAAGAGGAACTCTCTTACAAGGAAGGCTCTGATGGACGAAAGTACAGTTTCGGCAGGACAGCAGTACACAGGACCGTTCACGATCGGCTCGGGCGTTCTGGAGATTACGGAGAAGGGCTACGGCTTCCTTCGCCAGTCGAAGAACGACTACCGCGCCACACCCGGCGATATCTTCGTGGGCAAGGACTACGTTCGCCACGGCGGGCTGCGGACCGGCCTGTTCATCGAAGGCAAGGTCGCGCCCCCCAGCAAGAAGAAGGGCGGCCCCAAGCTCGAGGAAATCACCAAGGTCAATGGGCGGCCGTCGAATGAGTACACCGACATCATCCCGTTCAACGACCTGACGGTGGTGGACCCCCACCCCCAGTTGAAGCTCGAGACGCCCGGCGGACCGATGGAGATGCGCGTGCTGGACCTGGTTTGCCCGATCGGCAAGGGGCAGCGCGGCCTGATCGTCGCGCCCCCACGCTCCGGCAAGACCATCCTCCTGCAGCAGATCGCCAACGCCATCACCGCCAACAACCCCGAGTGCCACCTGATGATCCTGCTGGTGGACGAGCGGCCCGAGGAAGTGACCGACTTCCGCCGCAAGTGCGTCAAGGCCGAGGTCATCGCCTCCAACAACGACCAGGAACTGGCCAACCACATCCGCATCGCCGAGTTCACCTCCGAGCGTGCGAAGCGCATGGCCGAGTTCGGCCAGGACGTGGTCATCTTGCTGGACAGCCTCACCCGACTGGGCCGGGCGTATAACCGCCACGTCGAAGGCTCGGGCAGGACCATGACCGGCGGCGTGGACATCCGCGCCCTGGAAATCCCCAAGCGCCAGTTCGGCGCCGCCCGC
>CAZTVF010000043.1:0-37154 GCA_964616985.1 uncultured Planctomycetaceae bacterium | reverse complement strand
CCGGTGGGTCCGAATTGCGCGCCGAGGTGGGCCCATTTTGCTCGCCGATTACCATCCGCGACCGCCTGGCCACCTCGCAAGGCGACACCGGCAGCCTGACGATCTACGGCGACAGGCCGATGGATCACCGGCTGCTGGCCGAGCACCTGACCAGCGAGAGCCGCACCAAGACCATCGGCAATGGCCGGGCCGTGGACGTGTGGAAACTCAAGAGCACCACGGCCGACAACCACTGGCTCGACTGCCTTGTTGGCTGTGCCGCCGCCGCCAGCGTCCAGGGATGTGCCCTACCCGGCCTGGAATCCCAGGCTGGCCGTCAGCGCCCCCAGCGAGCCCGACTCTCCGATCTGCAAAGGAAACGAGCATGACGACGACCGACCAGACGCCTATCGATCGCCCGCGCATCCGACTCTCGACCTACGCCAGCAACCCCGAGGTCGGCCTGCTGTGCCGCAAGTGCGGCTGCCGCGACTTCCGCACCGTCTACACCCGCCGCATCCCCAACGGCATCCGCCGCAGCCGCCAGTGCCGCCAGTGCGGCAAGCGGATCATCACGACGGAACGGGGGCAATGAGGCAATAAGGGACGTGAGAGACGCAGCCGATGGAGATGGGGCTACGTGCGGCTGCGAAACGGCGACTACGACGACGCGGGCCTGGCGGCGTGGCTGGAGACGCTGCAGCGGCTGAACTGGCAGGACGCCTTCATCTACTTCAAGCACGAAGACGAAGCCCGCGGCCCCCAGATCGCCCATCGCTTCCTCCAACTCGCCCACCCAACCCCCGCCACAACCTGAAAGACCCCGTGTTACGCACGCATGCGTCAGTGTCGCGTTGCAGAAGGAAAAGCCTGTCCCCTTTTCCTGTCCCCTTTTCTGCGGCTGCATCACTGCCGCCGCTGCCGGGACACGTCAACTGGTCGGTCGGCTGGTCGCGCCGCTTGACATCGCAGGCGCAGGCGAAACCAAACGGCTCAATCCCCAACTTCGCAGAATCTCTTCCGCCCGTTCCAGCGTGCAGTCCAAGACGTAGTCCCTTTGGTATCTCACATGGCATTTCCAGGGCCATCTTCCCGCCGCTGCATCTCTATATGAATACCTGATAACGGCGGCAACATTGAACACTGTCGGGTCCATTTCAGAGAATACGTAAGTCTTATCACTCTCGTAAATATCAGATTCCTCAACCACATCTCCATCGTTGAGTACGATGAACTTGGTTACATGTGACGGACGCTTTAGGCTGCCTTCGCTCAGTTGCGGATGCCAGCACGTCACTCTGCGCGGTAGCTCTGCCAGGTCGCACACCCATCCGTCCTGCAGCACAGGGATTCCGCGCCGCTCCCGCTCCGCGTTCATCGACTTGCCCCAGGACTCGCGGCCCGTTGGCTTTGGGCCACCCGAGCAGTTCATCATGAGAAGGCAAGTCAGGACAATCACATAGACACCTGCATATCTCATATAGTCTCCGTCCATGTCCACACTTCCAACATATTGCCACCCAGATGGATGCCAGGGTCCCCACGCTTACGATCCCCCATTATCCCTTGATGTTGTCCGCCTGCGGCGGCTGCCTTTCTCAGGCGGGTCCCAGACTCCCAACCAGTCGTGTTCTCCAGCGTGTAATTGATAACTGCGCCAGTCGTCGTTATGACTATGCTGACGTCGTCGATCGGGGGACACAATATCTATCTCGGTTTCTTCTTGAGTGATAAGTATTGTGTCCCCCGATCCAGCTCAGACTCAAATGCCTTCTCCCGGTTTGGACTCGGCCGTTGTGGCGGAAGGCTTGCGAACCACGTACATCCGCTCCGCTTCATCCCAGACCAGCTTGTCCTTGTTCTGGCGGTACCATTCAGCCTTGATCCTGGCGCTATTCCACCACCTTGGGAAACCCGCAGCGCGGAGGCTGACTAACCAGTCGCGGACAGATTGCCCATAGGCCTGCCGTGCCACCGATCCATCAGCATAGAACACCCAGTTCTCTTCTGTCTCCTTGTAGTCGAGATAGAAGATGCAGCGCCTGGTGTTTTTGGACAGGTCCTTGTTCAGTTTCACCGGGACTTGGTCGACGTTGTATCGCGGCACACGCTCGTGACGAAACACAAGGGCACCAAACGAGTCCGGTCTTGCGTTGGCTTCGCGCATCGCCGCAGAGAGGTCATCGAGGTCGATCTGCCCGGCAACATAGGCGCTGATGGCGCTTGCAGTCCGATCGTCGGCGGCGTTGGGATCGATCAACATTACGTAGAGGTCGCCCGGCAGTTCCCCGTCATGGCTCGATATGTAAGTGCCGGCAGCTTCGGACAGCCGCAGGAACTGGCGAAAGTCACTCTCGACATCGCCGGGCGAACCCTTCGGAGGCCGGGCTTTCCAGTCGCCAGCGTAAAAGGACACCGCACAGGCCGCGATGATGAACGCAAAGAGGAGCACGCCTTTTACTATCCACAGAACAGTTCTCATCCCTTCACCTCGTCTATTCTCGCCGCAGACAGCGAAGTGCCGGTACGTAGATCATCAGTAATGCTCGCCCCCCAGTAGTCGGGATGTTCCTTATAGTATTTGCCCCAGTCCGCTGCCATGACACCCAGGTTGAAGTCACCCACGTTAAGGATCGTCTTCGTGTCACCGCTGTAGTCACCTGTCTTCTCCAGTGCACGTCTCAGTGCCTTGACATTATTGCCGAAATGCGCGCCCAGTTCAAAGTACGCGGCGAAGTGGTCCGCCTGCTCCTTCTTCTCGTTGTTCTTACCAGCATCGAAGTCGCAATACTTGTCATGCAGCCCGCCAGTAGTATGATTGCTGAACATGAGTTGTTTGCCTATTACTGGCAAGCCTACAAGCGCATACTGTGCAGCTCGATCTACCCCGGTATATGCGTAGCAGAAGATATTGAGGAGGTCTGCAATCGGACCAAGCTCGTTCGTCTGACTCTCGTCCGATGCAAAGGAGCTAAAGGAATACATCTGCCAGTTCGGGTTGCTGCTTCCCGCCTTCGAGAAGAAATATAACCAATCGAGAGTGTCACCAATAGACCGTGTGACGTCGTTTCGCTCTGCTTCCGTGGTGCCGCGCGGCTTGGCATATTCAAAGGCCATATGGAAGAAGAACCTATTGGGCCACACTGTTCCGCAACCGGCGAACTCACGCAAAGCGTCTAGAGCCCAAGACTTGGCCTCGGCGAGCGACGTGGCCGTCGAATCTACGTAGGCTCCATCCGCTGTGCCATCGAAATCCCGACCTACGAGGTACTCTACCTTGAACTCCTTGCCATTTTGATGCATCTGCGACAAGAGAAAACGCACCTTCGGCCCGTATGCGGTGTCTTTGGTCAACCAGAAGTCCAACATAGAGGCCGTATACGCCGTGGGCACAAATGCGAAATGCTTCTCCAGATCAACTGCTTCGCTTTGGTTTGCGCCCCTGGCGCAAACCACATTCTGTCCCGCCTGCATGTACTCGTTGCTTGTAAGGTGAATGTCAACACCGGCCGTGCTGCCCCACGCATCATATGTCAAGTATTGCACGTATATCGTTATAGCATTCGCTGTCACGTCGCCGCACAGGTCGTAGATGCTATAGTCGGTATCGGGGGCGATGAAGTCGGCGAGGCCGTGAGAGGCGGAGTTGCTCTTCCAGAGGCGCAGCTTGCCCGTCGGGGTGTATTCCGGGTCATACTCGCCGGGGATGAGGCTGGGGTCATTGGCCTCGTAGGAGAAGCTAAGCCGAGCGTTGAGGAGAGCGGCGTGGGTGGCGGCGGGGAAGTTGGTGTTGCCGCCGAGGAGGTGTATGGTGATGGGCACCGAGTTGCTGATGTCGCTGGTGTCGTCGGGATTGAAGCCGATGGAATCGTCGCCGTTCAGGCCGTCCATGTAGTCGGGCACGCCGTCGCCGTCGGAGTCCCAGGACATGGTAATGTCCTGATCTTCCATCTCGCCCAACGTCAGCTCCACGGCCGTCATCATCGGGGCGGTCTCACTCTCCAGCGGGGTCTGCTCTTCGTCGGTGGGAATCTCGACGACCTTAAAGCGGTACTGCTTCCCGGCCTCCAGGTCGTTGACGGTGTAGGTCAACGTACCGGCGTTGACGGTGTCGAGGTCTTCGTAGTCGCTCCAGGTCAGGCCGCCGTCCTCGCTCACCGACTGCTGCACCGTCACCGTCGGCACAAGGTCCGGACGCGATTCGCTCCAGACCACCTCGGCCGTGTCCGCATCGATCGCCAGCGCGGTCGCGTCGATGGCGGCCGGGATGGCGGCTGACTGGTACGTCTGCATCCTCGCCTCGACATGCACCTGGAATACGGTGTTCGGCGGCGGGGAGCCCAGCGTGTTGGGGTCGAAGTCGGCCGAGCGATCATCCGCGTCGACGGCTTGGGAATATCCATGCGGGCTCCCGTTGTCCGTCCAGGCTACGCTCACCGTGAAGCTCCGCCCGTCCGCCAGGGCCTCCTGGGGCCAGGCGTAGTTCCAGTTGGCGACCACGGCTGTGCCGGCCTGGTTGAAGGCTGCGTTCGCTCCGTTTACATCCTCGCTGGCGTCGGCGACCACCCCCACCTGGGCGGCCAGTTCGGCGACCACCGGATCAAGGTTGCCTGCCGATGCGGTGGCGGTCACTGTGTAAATCCCCATCGCCGCGTACGTGTGCGAGGCGGCGCCCGCTTGAGGAGCATTGGAGACGGTGCCGTGGCTGCCGCCGTCGCCCCAGTCGATGTCCCAGGAGACGGGAAGATCGCTGGAATGCGTCAGCGCCAGCACCGTCGGCGCGCCCAGGCCCACGGTTGAGCCCAGCACATTCGCCCCGGCCGACAGTTCCGGCGACTCCACCGTCACATCCAGCGCATCAAGCTCAATCGTCGCCGTCGCCGTCTTGGCGGTGGCCAGGATCGACATCGGCGAGCTCTCGTCCGCCAATTGAATGTATCTGTGCTGCGCTTCCATGGAAGTTATGCCGCCAGTTTCTACGTACGTCACCTGCGGGGCGAGGTAAGTATTTATGACGCCATCGCCCCAATCGACCGTCCAAAGGCGAACGGCATCCCGGTCCCGAGCAAGCGAGAGGGACCGTTCAACTCTCTCCCGTTTGTGTCGAACGTGCGGGTGGTGCCAAGTATTTCTCCGCCGCTCGCGTCGACTTCCGTGATGGCTCGGCCGCCGTCGCCGCTGAAGGTGACGCGGTAGTTGCGGTTGACGCCCCAGCTATCCGGCATCGTGACGAGGTACTGCCGGATGTCTGGATTGTTCGGGTCGATCGGCAGTTGCTGCGGCATCCCGATCGCGGGGTTGAACACCGACGCGACGAACTGACGCTGCGCAGCCTCGGCGCCGCGTGTGAGCGAGACGGTGGGCGTGTAGTTGCCATCGGCCGCGTAACTGTGCGAGGCCGTGATCGTGAACGTGCTGGCGTCGACGGTGGCCGTGGACTGCTGATTGTCGCCCCAGTTGATGGTGGCCTGGTAGCCCGTGCCGGGGTGAAGGTCGGTAAAGGTGGCGTGGATCTCCACCGCAGCCGTGTCGGCCACGAACTGCCGCGCGATCGGCGAGATCGACAGATCGCCCGCCATCAATATCCGCTGCTCCAGCGGTTCCATGGGGGACGGAGCGCAAGTCCGGGGCCTCCTCCGCGCAGCGAGATAGCGCGATACAGCGCCACGGATGGATTGGTGGAAATCGTGGAGTAACGATAGCTTGCGCTTCGACATCGCAGTTCCCTTCCCTGGGTTCCCGCGGAATGCCCCCCGCTGAGACGACCCCGTTGGTGCAGCTATTTCCATTTCAGTGCGGCGACGGCCTCGGTGCAGCAGTCAACAGCCCTATAGGACTAAACCCTAGGGTAAATCGGGGGAATTCCGAACTCAAGGAATTTCCGGATGATTTCCGCCGTGATACCAGTTCCTGCGTTATCCCCCCATCGATCGACCGCGCATCCGCCTCTCCACCTACGCCAGCAATCCCGAGGTCGGCCTGCTCTGCCGCAGGTGCGGCTGCCGCGACTTCCGCACCGTCTACACCCGCCGCATCCCCAACGGCATCCGCCGCAGCCGCCAGTGCCGCCAGTGCGGCAAGCGGATCATCACGACGGAACGCGGGCTGTAGGCCGTTCACAATGGTGTGCGCTACGCGATCAGAAAGAATGGATCAGAAAACAGATTGAAATTGACATAGCTTAATGACGCGATTCTAATCCATGAGTCTTTGGGGCTGCCGCATGCCGTGTGCCCCCGCTGTAAGCGGTTTTGTAGCACGGTTCCTGTCCAAGAATAAGTGATTCATCGTATGAAAAAGCCGGGGAAAATCCCATTCAGCCGTCGCGCTGGCATTGTCGCCGGTGCTGTCATATTGGCACTCATCAGCCCGGCCATAGCTGCTGATGCGAACAAGGACAAGCTTCGCCCCGAGCCGCCAAAGCTGCAGGCGGATGCGACGCAGACGCAGATGGCCAAGGCATGGTCTCTGTTCTACGGCGGAAAGCATGAGGAGGCGGCCAAGCTAGTCGAACCGCTGACCAAGGCTGATAAAGAGGCGGTTCGCGTGGAGGCCTCCCACTGCTTCGCCCGCTGTGCGTGGGCCATAGGGCCCCCCGCCCGGGCCAAGGCCAACGAGATTTGGGGCGGCGTTCGTAAATCCACGCTGAACGCCAATATCGCCCGTCAGAAGATCGCCAAGGCTTTGACCCTTGCAGCCGACGGCAATGTGCCGAAGGCTGTCGAACTACTTCAGGATGCCGTCAAGGCTGGTCTATCCGATACGTGCACGGCCGAAGCGGCCATTGAGATCGCCGCCCTGCAGGTCAGGACGAGGCAGTTCGATGAGGCAGAGAAAACCCTCCGCACGGCGATTGAATTCCTGCAGTCCAAGGCCATGCGAGCCGAGACGCCCGAGGCCTGCACAGAGCCATTTATCGCCGCCGCAAAGGCCGCCATCGACCACCTCAAGTACGACCGCGAGGGCGGTCGGCTGGAGTTTGAGCAGGCCGAGAAACTTCGGCGCGAAGATAAGTTCGAGGAGGCGTCCAAGCTGTACTCAGCCGTCATGAAGCAGTATCGCGGCGTGCTGAGATCGACCGTGGAGAATTGCTCGCGGTCGACGGCCACGCCGCGCAGGGCTTCGGCCAATGCCCCGAACGATTGCCACAGGTTCTTCTGATCGACGTAGCAGTCCCAGTGCCAGATGTGGCCGCTGCCGGCGGCGCCGGCGAAGAACGCGGGGTACGTGGTGTCATGAAAAATGATGCCCTCGTGATCCGCGCGATAGTAGCGAAAGGGCCCGGAGTGGCTGTCGTTGACGGCCCCGGTCTCGGCCAGCAGGACGGGGCGGTCCGGCCGCCGGCTGCAGCGAACAGCGTCCCAAGAAAAGGCGACGGGGTCGCGACAGCATGCGAGGGGAGCGCCCTGGTCGAGATAGCGGTGAACCTGCTGAAAGTCCATCTCCTCCATCGCGAAGGCGTCCTGCAGTGCCTGCTTGTGCTCGCAGTCGAAACTGCCCAGCGAATTCGTCACCAGGTTCCGAGGCGACGCCGCCTTGATCTCCTTGAGCAGTCGCCGCGTCCATGCTTCCTGGACGTGAAAGCCCCGGGTCTCGCAGCAATCGATCTCGTTCCACAATTCCCACGCCATGACCACGGGGTCGTCCCCGTAGCGGGCCAGCAGAGCGGTGACCTTCCGCATCCACAGGGACTGCCAGTCCACTCCCTCGAACCACTCATCCATGGACTGCGGCGACCGGCCGTCGTCAGGATGCCGCAGCACACGCGACTGGGCGGTGCCGGGCCTGAAGGTGCGGAAGTATTCCAGGCACAGCTTGAGGCGGATGTCATACTGCCGCGCCAGCTCGATCACGCGGTCGATGGCGGCAAAGCGAAGGAGGTCCAGTTCGCCGGCCACCTCGCCTTCGGGCTGGAAGTAGCGTGCCCCCAGCCAGAGGCGGGCGAAGTTGCCGCCGTTTGCGGCCAGCGAGTGGAACCATCGCTGGAATTCACGGGCGCCCAGCGTTGCCAGGCCCGGCCCGGTCTGGAACTCGCGCCCCGTGCTGATCGGGTAATCCGCCGGCCGGCAGAGGTTCAGCCCGATGGGCACATAAGGCTGGCCATGCGTGAAGCGGAAGTAGCGACCGTCGTGGGGGCTGATCTCGACGTAGCCCGGGTGCGGCGATGCCTCACACTGGAACTGTCCCTCCCGCACGACGCGGCCGTGGCTCAGCCAGGAGTACTTCCACAGCCCCGCAAGATGAGGGGTCGCCCGTGCGGCCAGAACGACGTCGCCGGCGGCGGAGATGCTCTCGTATCCGCGGTCGTCATACGCGAAGGCGGCCGGCTGATGCAGGAAGGCCGGGCGGCGGATGGAGCCTCCCTGAGGATCGGTCAGAATGACGCAGTCGGCGTCGCCCGGGCCGTCGCAGACGCCCTGCCAACGATCGTATTGTCTTACAGTCTCCATGATCGCAGGACCCTCGTTGCTCTGTTGCGTGCAACCGGTGCCCAGGAGCCGTCGGCACCACGCGTGTCGCCAGGGTGCTACCGTACAGCGGAACGCCTCAGACCGTCAATAGCGGTGGCTGGGCCAGCAGGGCCAGATAGTGAAGGCGGCGCGGAACCAGGGGCGTCGCGTGTGCGTATCACAGCCATACTGTCAGCCGGCCGGCAGGCGCACGGGCGAGACGCCCCTGCAGTGTTTCTCGAATATCCACGGGCGGGACGCCCGTGGGACGCACGGGCAAGATGCCCGTGCTACGGGAATGCGTGCTACGAGAATGCGATTGCCCCGGCGCGGAGCGCGTTTCATTGAAAAAACCGCTCGGGTTTGATATAACTAATGGTCGGGACCGGACTCACCGTGATCGCGCGGTCCTGCAGATCGAACGATGTCTCAACCTCCAGCTTACCGGAGGCGTATTGGGAGCCTGATATGCTCGTAACGTTGACACTTCCTGCAATTACCTTGGCGGCCTGGGGCCCGACGCATTGGATCATCGTCGCCATCGCGGTGCTGGTGCTGTTCGGCGGCAGGAAACTGCCCGAACTGGCCCGCGGCATGGCCCGCGGCCTGCGAATCTTCAAAGACGAGATGCACGGCGTGAAGAGCGAGATCAACGAGGTCGACGCCGACGCCCCGCCGGCCAAGCCGCTGGAGTCCAAGCCCGAGAAGCAGCCCGAAGAGCAGAAACGCGTCTAGGCCGCCGCCCCGGGCGGCTTGTCGTCCAGCTCATCCGCCTTGCGGTGCCGCAGCACAAGCAGCCAGGACAGCCCCACGCCGATCTCGTACAGCATCCACATCGGCACGATCATCGCCACCATGCTCAGCGCATCGGGCGGGGCGAAGATCGCGCAGAATATCACGATCGCCATCAGCACGTGCTTGCGGTACTTGTTCAGCGTCGACATGCTCGCGATGCCCACCTTGGACAGGATCAGCACCGCCAGCGGCAGCTGAAACGCCAGCCCGAACGCCAGGATCATGTCCGTCATGAAGGTGATCTGGCTCTGCAGCGTGATCATCGGCCGCAGCCCCAGCCATAGGTCGATCCCCACCAGGAACACCACCGCGGGCACGGCCACGTAGAAGACGAAGAACGCCGCCCCGCCCAGGAATAGCAGCACCGAGAACGGGATCGAATACTGCACGAAGCGTTTCTCGCGCGGGTACAGCCCGGCCGAGACGAAGCCCCAGATCTGGTAGATGATCCAGGGCCCGGCCAGGATTGCGCCGCAGTAGAGCGCCACGCGCATCCAGATGTCGAACCCGCCGCCAGCGGTCAGCACCGTCAGCGGCTCGGCCGGCTGGTGGATGGATTCCAGCGCCTTGTAGTAAGGCCGCGTGAGGAGGAATATGACCTCGCGGGCGAAGATCATGCCCAGAGCGGCCCCGGCCACCAGCCCCAGGATCGCGCGGATCAGTCTGCGGCGAAGCTCGTCCAGGTGGTCCGCCAGCGTCATGCGGCGCTCGCCGATATTGTCCTCTTCGTTCTCCGACATGTGTCCTTCAGTATATGGGCGTTCCCGCGTGTCCGCCATGGGATGATGCGGCGACTTCTCCTTCACAACCGGCCGAACCATTGTATACTCTCCCCTCGATCCAGTACCCCAACCGTGGAGACGCCATGAGTGATCTTTGGTCCATCGTCGAGGATTCGTTTCAGGGCAGGTACGCGCGGGCCTACGAGGGCCTGTTCACGCAGGGCAGCGGCTATCTGCATGTCCGCGGCTCGCTGGAGGAGCACATCGGCGGCTCGCCCCAGAACTACACCTTCACCCGCAAGCCGGTCAACGTGACGGCCGAGAAGTTTCCCGAGACCAAGGCCAAGTGGGGCACGTACGTGCCGGGCGTTTTCGGCCGCCACCCCCTGCTGAACATGGAGATGGTGAACCTGCCCTTCTTCGCCGACCTCACGCCGGTGGTCGCCGGCGAGAAGCTCGACATGGAAGACAGCCGCGTCAGCAGCTATCGCCGAGAGCTCGAGCTCAAGACCGCCCTCCTCAAGCGTTCGCTCGTGTGGCAGACGCGATCGGGCGCGAAGATCGAGGTCCGCTTCGAGCGGTTCATCAGCGCCGCCCGCACCTCGCTGTGCGTGCAGCGGATGACGCTCAAGGCCGACCGCGACATCACGGTCGCCGTCTCGGGCGGCATCGATGCCGACGTCCGCACCAGCGGCTACGATCACTTCACGTCGATCTCGCTGTCGGCGTCGGGCCCATCGGGGGCCGCGTGCGTCGTGAAGACCGACAACGAGGAGCAGGTCGGCATCGTCACGCAGTTGACCACGGCCGGCGCGGCGTGGAAGTACACGCAGGACGCCCGCGCGGCCAGGATCTCCGCCGACATCGCCCTGCGGGCCGGGGCGGCGGTGACGGTGGAGAAGCGGTCGGCCGTCTCCACCAGCCGTGACCCCAACCCCACCTGCCCCACCGAGTGCCTCGCCGCCGCCGCGGGCCTGTCCTGGGAGCAGCTCCTCGCCGAGCACGCCGTCGTCTGGGCCACGCGGTGGGAGAACTCCGACGTGGTCATCGAGGGCGACGAGGCGTCGCAGCTGGCCATGCGGGTGTCGATCTATCACCTCCTGCGGACGCACGTGCACGGCGACAACCGCGTCGCCACCGACGCCAAGGGCTACGCGGGCGATGCCTATTTCGGCCGCTTCTTCTGGGACACCGAGATGTACCTCCTGCCGTTCTTCCTGTACACCGACCCGCCGGCGGCCAGGACACTGGTGGACTTCCGCGTGCAGAGCCTCAATGGCGCCCGCGATAACGCCCGCCGCTACTACTACCCCGGCGCGCGGTACCCGTGGGAGTCGGACAACACCGGGCGCGAGTCGTGTCCTTCGTGGCAGTACGCCGACCACGAGGTGCACGTGACGGCCGACGTGGTGTACGGCATGGCCCACTACGCGCGCGGCGCCGACCTGGGGTACGTCCGCGGCCCGGCCGCGGAAGTCATCGTCGAGACCTGCCGTTACTGGCTGGCCCGCATGGACTGGCGAAAGGGCCAGGACCACCCCAGCCTGCTGGGCGTGATGGGCCCCGACGAGTACTGCCCCGTCTCGCACAATAACGCCTACACCAATCGCGTCGTGAAGCATGCGTTGGCGCTGGCGGCCGAGGTCGGCGACGCCGGCGGCGCCACCGCCGCCGAACGCGAGGCCTTCGCCGAAGCCGCCGCCAAGCTGCCCATCCTCCGCAAGGGCAAGCTCGTCATCCAGTGCGAGGACTTCGAGCTCCTCGCCGAGCCCCACTTCGAGACCACCTGGCCCGACCGCACGAAGCAATTCGCCATGGCCGTGGCGCAGGAGCGGCTGTACCGCACCAAGTGCCTCAAGCAGGCCGACGTGCTGATGATGCTCATGCTGTTCGAGAACGAGTTCACACTCGATGAGATGCGCACGGCCTGGGACTACTACGTGCCGGTTACCACGCACGACTCGTCGCTGTCGGCCGGCGTGCATGCCATCATGGCCGCCAAGCTGGGCCTGGCCGATGAGGCGTGGTCGTTCTGGAAGAAGACCTCCGGCATGGATCTCGACGTCGACCATGGCGGAGCGGCAGAGGGCATCCACATCGCCGGGGCCGGCTCCAACTGGATGGTCGCGGTGCTGGGGTTTGCGGGCCTGGCGACCGCGATGACGGCCGAGACGCTGACGCTGCGGCCGCGCTTGCCCAAGGCGTGGACGCGGCTGGCATTCCCGATCATCTGGCAGGGCTGCCCCGTTTCGATTGACCTGGACGCCCGCGGCGCCCGCATCACCAACCGCGGCGACAAGCCGCTGGACGTCAAGGTGAACGACAAACTCGCCCAGATCGCCCCAGGCAAGAGCGAGACGTTTTAGCACTCATCACATGGAACATGTGAGTGCGTTTGGCGGCGGCTTGCCGTTCGGCGCTGTCTGAGTTGGGTGAGGTCCTGGGGCTTCTACAGCGCCCGAAGCTTGTTGCGGCATGCAGAACCTGTCCCTGCGGGCCAGGACCTGCATGCCCTACAGTGTCGCCCCCGCTATGTCTGCATAAACGCACCGAGCCACGGCTGTGGCTCGGTGTGATTGTGGACTGATTGAGATGGGCGGCGTTACTTCCTCTTGCGGAGGCCCAGCGTCACGGTCTCGGTCTTGTTGTAGATGCCGACGATGACGATCTCCCACGTCGTGCCGCTGCTGCCGCGGAGGCTGACCACGGAGTCGATGCCCAGGGCGCAAACCTTCTCGCCCACCTTCTTGTCGTGGTAATAGAACTCCAGGTCGGCGTTCAGCGGGTTGCCATCGGTATCCTTCACGCGAACGCTCAGGCCTTCCATCAGCGGCGTGAATTTCGGGAACCGCTTGTCATCGTTGCTGATGCGGACGGTCAGGATCATCGAGTCCATGCTCGCGTTCTTCTCGTACCGCACCTGGGGCTTCTGCCGCTGAAGTTCCAGCGTCGTTGGGCCCTGGGCCACATCGCTCTCGATCGTGACCTCGCGGGTGACCTTCACCTCGGTCCTCACGGTCGCATCCGGCTCCTTGGCAGGAGCGGGCGTGGGGGCCGGCGTGGCCACGGCGACAACGACCGGCGTCGGCTTGGGCGTGGGCGATGGCGTGGGGGCCGGTGTGGCCACCACGATAACCACCGGCGTCGGTGCGGGCGTGGGCTTGGGTGTCGGCACAGGTGTCGGCGCCGGCGTCGGGGCGGGCGTGGCAATGGCCACCACCATCGGCGTCGGCTTGGGCGTCGGGGCGGGTGTGGCCAAGGCGATGGGCGCCTGCGCGGCGGCCGGCGCCGGCGAGGTGGTCGCCGAGTGCATGACGCCGACCGTGGCATTGGGGTCGGCGCCCGAGTTGATCGTCACCTTCGTCGGCGGCTGCTTCTGCGTGATGCCCGCCAGGATCTTCGCGTCGGCCGGGCCTTCGGGCACGTCCATCTTGTGCTCGCGCAGCCAGTCGATGCTCGCCTGCTCGTCGGGCTTGATCCGCAGGACCGTGCGATGGCAGACGGCGGCTTCCTCCAGCGCCCCGGAGTCGCCGAACGTCTTCGCCTGCCCCTGCCAATAGGTCACGGCCCCCGGCGCGGTGCGGGTCATGCCCGCGATGGCGGTGGCGTCGCCGGGATTATGCAGCAGCGCGCGCCGGTAGTTCTCGTACGCCAGCTGCGGCTGGCCCTTCTCTTCGAGCTGCTTCGCCTGCTGGTTCGCAGTGGAGCAACTCGCCAGCAGCAGCGCCAGCACCGCAAACCCCGCGGCATGAGTAAATCGTTTCATTTGTGTGCCCTCGATTTGACCAACGTTCGATCCAATGGATGCCGAACTTCATCCTTCAACCGCGGCGCAATCACGACGCGAATGAATTCCGACGACGTCACTGAAAGGTGCCCGCCATCCCAGCCGTAGGCCGCGTACTCCGGGGCCCACAGCAGCGGCGTCACCTTGTCATACTGCCGCATCTCCGACGGCGACATGAAATCGGGCGTCATGAAGCCCGCCCGCCCCGCCGGCTCGCCGCCCTCCACGCCCGCGCTGCTTCCCAGCCGCAGCAACGCGTCCTTGGAACTCTGCGTGTAGTACAGGCGGTACCGCACGTGGCTCAAGGCCTCGGACAGATCCGTGTTGCTCGAGATGGACGGGCTCAACAGCACCACGTGGTCCACCATCACGCCCGGGGGCAGTTGCTCCAGGGCATAGACGACGATGCCGCTTCCGGCCGACAGGCCGACGATGTCGAGCTGGCCGTACGGGTTGGCTTCTCGCAGCTTCTCGATCTTCCGCGCCAGTGCCCCCGCTCGCGGGTGGTCCGGCCCGGCCAGCATGTGGTCGCCCAGCGGCCCCAGGGCCACGGCCGACCATTCAAATCGCTCGATCTGGCCGGAATATCCCGAGCTGACGAGGCCCTTGCGCACCGAGGCGTCGGAGGTGTACCACCCCGCGCCGTCCAGGTAGAGCACTCGCGGACACGTCAGCGAGTGATCGCCGCCGCCGCAACCGCCCAGCCAGGCCGCAGCCAATAGAACTACACTCACCAGCTTTTGCACAAAAACGACCCTTTCCCAGGCGGCGGGCCTGACATAAACCAAGCTCTGTATTATCTCTTATATCGGCAAAATCGTCAATCCGGCCTAGCCGTTGTTGTTTTCCCGTTGACTGAAAAAACCTCCTGTCGTACCTTCTGTCAACCGCGCCACCGGGTCGAACTCACCTGGGCGGGCGATGTGTTCGAGCCGGATATCTTGCAGCGCCGCCGGCAATGTGCCGCCGGCACGCGATGCGACTTCACCCCCGACGGTTCGTGCCTGCGGACCGAATGAGGACACCATGGCAAAGGCTTCTCCTGTTCGTATCGGTTTGATCGGTCTGGGGCGCGCGGGCTGGGGCATGCACTGCCCCGAGCTCAAAGGCCGCGAGGACAAGTTCAAGATCGTCGCCGTCTGCGACACCATCCCCGGCCGCCTCGAACGGGCCAAGGAAGCCTACGGCTGCCGGACTTACACGGACGTGGCCGACCTGATGGCCGACCCCAGCGTCGAGCTGATCGACATCGCCTCGCGCAGCTGCGACCACTACGCCCACGCCATCGCCGCACTCAAGACCGGCAAGCACGTCCTGCTGGAAAAGCCGATGTGCACCACGCACGCCGAGGCCAAGAAGATCGTCGCCGCGGCCCAGCGCAGCAAGGGCAAGCTCTTCATCCGCCACAATCGTCGCTACGAACCGTGCTTCCAGCACGTTCGGGAAATCATCGACTCGGGCATTCTCGGCAAGGTGTTCGAGATCAAGCTGCGGCGGCTGGGCTTCTCGCGCCGCGACGACTGGCAGACGATCAAGAAGTTCGGCGGCGGGCAACTGCTCAACTGGGGCCCGCACATCATCGACCACGGCCTGCAGCTGCTGGAATCGCAGATGACGGCCATGTGGAGCCACCTGAGCCTCATCGCCGCCGCCGGCGACGCCGAAGACCACCTCAAGATCATCATGGTCGGCCAGAACGACCGCGTCATCGACCTGGAGATCAGTGGCGGCTCGGCCATGTTTGAGCCGGAGTACATCGTCCTGGGCACCAAGGGCGGGCTCAGCGCCACGGGCGACAAGATCACACTGCGGTACCTGGACCCCAAGATCAAGCTCGCGCCCCGCAAGGCCGACCCCGGCACGCCGGGCGAGACGTTCGGCCGCCCCGACAACCTCCAGTGGATCGAAGAGACCGTCGCCGTCGCGCCCAAGAAGAAGGTCGACATGACCACGATCTGGGACGACATGTACGCCTCCATCCGCAAGAACGCCAAGTACCCCATCACCCTCGAGCAGGCGGCCGCGGTGATGAAGGTGATCTCGGCGGCGAAGAAGAACACGCCCTTTGAATGATCCAGCGAGGAGCCGCGATGACCACGCACGCAAATGAACTCCTGATCATGCACAAGCGGATCGACCTGGCCGCCTCGGCGATGCTGTACGATCGCCCGCTGACGGCAGAGTCGTTCGAGCAGGACTGGCAGGTGCGCGGCGGCACGTGGTGGTTCCAGGATGGCTGCTTCCACGGCATGAACCCCAAGCCCTCGCCCGGCTGCCTGCTGGGCCGCTTCGCTTGTACGGGCAACGTACTGGTCGACTTCCACGCCCAGACCGTGCTGCCCAGCACGCACGACATCGACGTAATGTGGAACGTCACCTGGAACGAGGCCGACAACACGCGGGGCCTCGCCTACGTCGCGGGCATCCAGGGCTGGTGGGACGGCAAGGCCGGCGTGGAAAAATCGCCCGCGTACAAGCTCGTCGCCGCCACCCCCTGCCCCTGGTTCACGCCCGGCCGCGAATACCACATCCAGGCCGGCAGCATCGACGGCCAGTGCTTCGTCTTCGTCGACGGCAGGCTGGTGCTGGAGGTCTTCGACGGCGAGCCCATCGACTCGCAGGCGTCCAACCTCGTCGGTTTCGAGGCCTACCAGAGCATGATCCGCCTCCGCGACATCCAGGTCCGCCGCATCGCCTGGGAACCCCGGAAGATGGGATACGCCGCCGAGTTCTGATGCCCATGCCCGCCCCGCCGCCGCGGCCATGCCCGATGGCGCGGTCTAGAGGCGTCACGATCCATCGGAACATGTGAGTGCTCTTGCGCGGCTTGCCGTTCGGCGCTGTCAGACACGGGTGATGCCCTGAAGCCTCTACAGCGCCGAACGGCAAGCCGCCGCCAGAGCATTACTCCCAGCTTTAACCATGCCGCGATATTCGCCGGGCGTGGCCCCCTCTCTTTCAGAATCCCCTAATCCGATGAATCCTTAGAAATCCCGCTTGGATTTCCGCCTCTCATCTCACGACCGATGCCACGCTTGCCACCCATCCCCCGGGCCCGCTATGATTCCATCAACCATGGACAATACCGATCTCAAACGTCAGCTCGACAACCTCGCCGATGAACGCAACGGCGCCGCCCTCTACCGCGCGATGGCCCAGGCCGAGAAGGATCCGCGACTGGCCGAGATCTACCGCCGCTTCGCACAGGTCGAGGACCGTCACGCCGAGGCGTGGGTGGGCAAACTCCAGGCCGCCGGCGTGCCCGTGCCCGCGTTCAAGCCTTCGTGGCAGACGAAGGTGCTGGCGTGGCTGGCGCGGCGGCTGGGTGTGGGCATGGTCCTGCCCACTGTCACGGGCATCGAGCAGTCCGCCGCGGGCAAGTACTCCGCCCAGGCCGACGCGGGCGACATGCCGGCCGAGGAGGCCTCGCACGCCCGGCTGCTGGCCCAGATGAGCGGCAGCGGCGGCGCGGGCGGGGCGAAGCTGGCCCAGATGGAAGGCCGCCACCGCACCGGCGGCGGCAACGCGCTGCGGGCCGCGGTGCTGGGCGCCAACGACGGCCTGGTCTCCAACCTCAGCCTGGTCATGGGCGTCGCCGGGGCCGCCACCGCCGCCGGCGCGCATGGCATGATCCTCATCACGGGCCTCGCCGGCCTGCTGGCGGGCGCGTGCTCGATGGCCCTGGGCGAGTGGCTGTCGGTGCAGAGCTCGCGCGAGCTCTACCAGCGGCAGATCGAGATCGAGCGGGCCGAGATCGCCAACTCACCCCAGGAGGAGGCCGAGGAACTGTCTCTCATCTACCAGTCGCGCGGCCTGCCCGAAGAGCAGGCCCGCCAGATCGCCCAGCACATCTTCCGCGACAAGGACAGCGCCCTTCAGACGCTCATCCGCGAAGAGCTCGCCATCGATCCCGAGGAACTGGGCGGCTCGCCGTGGGTTGCGGCCGGAACGTCGTTCGGCCTGTTCGCGCTGGGCGCGGTCATCCCCGTCATCCCCTTCATGCTGCCGGTGCTGGACGGCAACGCCGCCATCGCCGCCAGCGCGGTCCTCAGCACCGTCGGCCTCTACGTCATCGGCGCCGCCATCACGCTGTTCACCGGCAAGACCGCCTGGCGCAGCGGCGTCCGCATGGTCATCTTCGGCCTGGCCGCCGCCGCGATCACCTTCGCCGTCGGCCGCCTGATCGGCGTGAGCGTCGGATAAGAAGAAGAACAGAAAGAGAGCGGGATTAGGGGATTCAAAGGATTACTGGATTCCAGAAAGAAGCTGAATCTTTCGGGTGTGACAAGTTTTCATGGCACGACCCAGCCCCTTGATGTGCAATCCGTTGACCGCCGAGGCAGAGGGAGCTGCAAGTTCGCTCCGAAGGAGCGTTTGGCGCTTAGCCGGGGGCAAGCGAATGCCCCCGGATATGCGGCTCAATGATCCGCCGCCCCAGCGGGGCGGCTGGGGGTGTAGGCAGTCGGCGGCCGAGGGTTCCAGCCGCCCCGCTGGGGCGGCTATCTACCGGGCTGTTCCGGGGGCTGCGGCCGGGTACGGCCTTGCCCCCGGCTACCCGCCTTGCGGCCCTTCGGGCCCAGCACGGTGGCCTCTGCGGTCAGCTTTCGACCCGAATGCGGCATGCCAGAAACTTTGGGCACCCACTCTCTCTGTAATCCTCTTAATCCGTTGAATCCAAGAATCCCGCTCTCTTTCCGTTTTCTCTTTCTGCTTCTTTCCGTTTCTCTCACCGCACCGACAGCTTTTCCTTCACGTACTCCAGCACCTTGTCGGCGGCGATGCGTTCCTGCTTGAGCGTGTCGCGGTCGCGGATGGTGACGGTCTGGTCGGTCAGCGTCTGGCCGTCGACGGTGACGCAGAACGGCGTGCCGGCTTCGTCCTGGCGGCGATATCGCCGGCCGACCGCGCCCTTCTCGTCGTAGAAGGCCGTCAGGCCCGAATTCTTGCACTGCCGGTAGATCTTCTCGGCGATCTCGGGCATGCCTTCCTTCTTCACCAGCGGGAAGACCGCCACCTTGATCGGCGCCAGCCGCGGGTGGAACTTCATCACCACGCGGGTCTGCATCGCGCCGTTCTCATCGGGGGCCTGGTCTTCCGTGTACGCCTCGCACAGGAACGCCAGCGTCGCGCGATCGCACCCGCCCGAGGGCTCGATCACGTACGGGATGTACTTCTCCTTGGTCTCATCGTCGAAGAAGTTCATGTCCTTGCCGCTGAACTTCTGGTGCTGCGTGAGGTCGAAGTCCGTGCGGTTGGCGATGCCCTCCAGCTCGGCCGTGCCGAACGGGAACTCGTATTCCACGTCCGCGCACGCGCGGGCGTAGTGGGCCAGCTCCTCCTTCTCGTGCGAGCGGAGGTGCAGCTTGCTGCTCTTGAGCCCCAGCCCGACGTACCACGCGTAGCGCGTGTCGCGCCAGTACTCGTACCACTTGTCCGCTTCCTTGGGATGGCAGAAGAACTCGATCTCCATCTGCTCGAACTCGCGGCTGCGGAAGGTGTAGTTGCGCGGATTGATCTCGTTGCGGAAGCTCTTGCCGATCTGCGCGATGCCGAAGGGCGGCTTCATGCGGCTGGTGTCCAGCACGTTCTTGTAGTTGGCGAAGATGCCCTGCGCCGTCTCGGGCCTCAGGTACGCCACGGCCGTCGAGTCTTCCATGGCGCCCACGAAGGTCTTGAACATCATGTTGAACTTGCGGGGCGGCGTGAGCGTGTTCTCCGCGCCGCACTGGGGACAGAGCACTGGCTGCTTCGACTGAACTTTTGAAGCCATGTAGTCGACAACTAGCTTAGGCTCCAACTGAAGCGCCCCGCCCTTGAATACTTTGCGTTCTCTGTTGGATAGTTGGCCCTGTTGCCTTGCCTCTTCCGGACTAGTTGCGGTCACGAATTTCCACGTTGGACGTGGCAGGCTTTCTAGCTTCCTGTCTTTATAAACGCGTGCGAGTTCTCGACGTTGCCCTTCTCGTTCATCCAGAGTGAGACTGTTCTTGTCTATCTCTGCCAATTCTGCGGCCAGCTGGTCGTTCAATGCTTCGTAGGTTTCGTGCATTTCCTCGAATACTCTCTCGTCGACCCACGGGACCATATAGATATGGTCGGCACGTAGTCTAACCTTGCATTTTTGGCAGTCCACCAGCGGGTCGTTGAAGTTCACGACGTGGCCGGACGCTTCCCAGACCTTGGGGTTCATGATGATGGAGCAGTCGAGGCCGACCATGTCGTCGCGCTTGCGGACGATGTCTTCCCACCAGGCCTCTTTGACGTTGCGCTTGAGCTCGACGCCCAGCGGGCCGTAGTCCCAGAAACCGTTGATGCCGCCGTAGATCTCCGACGACTGGAAAATGAAACCGCGCCGCTTGCACAGCGCCACCAGTTTCTCCATCAAGTCCGTTGCCTTCTCGGCCATGGCGTTATTGCTCCTGTAGAAAGAGCCCATCATAGACTCGCGCGGGATTTCTGACAATAGGCCGAACGGCGCGACGCCCGATTACCGGCCGCCGCTTGGGCAGACGGACCTGGTCCGGTGCGGGCTCGTGCCTGATCGGTGCCACCCCCAAACTTGTTTGGGGGTGCGATGGCGGCACCGGGTGCGATGGCGGCACCGAGTCCGTCGGCACTCATGCATCCGTATACGGACCGGAGGTCGTGGCTCCGTGGAGTTTCATGGTGCATGGTCACTGAAGTGACCATGCCTCGCGCTCCGATGCGTCGGAGTCGATGACCGCCGGCCTATTTGACCCGTTTCTCCACCGAGCTCTTGGAGCGGGTGCGCTGGAGCTTGATCTCGGGCGCGCGGCGTTCGAGCATGGCGAAGGACATGTCGATCACCTCGCGGGCCTCGTCGGGCGTCATCGTGCCGACGGCCACCATGTCCTGGTCGCGGATCGTGTTCCAGTTGAAGGCCAGGCCCACGAACGGGTGCAGCCGCCCCGCCGCGAAGGGCTTGATCGTGATCACGGGCTTCTGGGCGTTCTGGATGATGCGGTGCACCCAGTCGACCTCCAGTTGCATGAGGAAGCCGGCTGCGTTGTAGATCTGGATGTACGACCCGACGTCCAGGTCACTCTCGTCGGCATAGATCACGCTCTCGGGCATGTGCGAGGACAGGCCCGGAATCATGCCGCGCTCGCGGATCATCTTGCAGTACTTGTCCATGTCGCGGATCGTGTGCGTGCAGCGGTCGACGAGGGCGTCGGTGGTGCACTGGTGCGGCATGCACATCGAGATGCCCGCCGCCGCCTGCTGATCGAGGATCTTCTCGATGCGGGCCTTCTTGGGCCCGGGGTTTTCAACCCAGAGGTGCGGCGTGCCGATGCGGATGATCTTGCGGCCGGTGCGCTGCTCGGTCTCCTGGATGGCCAGGGGCATCGTGTCATCGGTCATCAGGCCCATCGTGGTGTCGATGCCGGCCTTGACGAAGACCTCCATGATGTCGGCGATCTTGGAGATCGTCTGGGTGGTCTTGAGATAATGGTCCTTGGCGCTCGAGGTGTGCGAGAAGCCCAGGAACCAGTTGGTCCCGATGATCATGCGCGACACCGACAGCTTCTCGATCTTCGTCCGCGGGAATTCCTTCACATTCGCTCCTTTTGTCTGAATACTCACTGCATCAGTGGGCGGGACCGTCTCGATTCGCCGAATCTCAGGTCGATGCCGATCCCGCATGGTCTTTCTGTTCATGCGACGCTACTCCGGCCACTCGCCCGAGAAGACCTCGGTGGCCGGGCCGGTCATGTACACGTGGTTGTTCTCCTGGCGCCACTCCAGTTGCAGGTCGCCGCCAGGCAGGTGGGCCAATATCTTGCGCCCGCTCTTGCCGGTCAGCACGCCGGCCACGCAGACGGCCGACGCGCCCGTGCCGCAGGCCAGCGTGATGCCGCTGCCGCGTTCCCACGTCCGCATCGTCACTTCCTGCGGCGAGTGCACCTGTACGAAGTGTGCGTTGATCCGCTGCGGGAACAGCGGGTTGTTCTCGATCTCCGGCCCGACCGCCTCCAGCGGCACGGCGGCCACGTCGGGGACGTATATCACCGCGTGGGGGTTGCCCATCGAGACGCACGTCATCGTCCAGGCGTTCTTGGGCGTGCGGATCGGCACCTCGATGACGCGGTTCTGCCGCATGCTCACCGGGATGGCGGCGGGGTCCAGGATGGGCTCGCCCATGTCCACGGTGGCCGACGCCACGCGCCCGCGGGCGCCGATCATCAGTTGAATCGTCTTGATGCCCGCAGCCGTCTCGACGGTCATGGGGTTGTTCTTCGTCAGCCCGTGGTCGAAGGCGCACTTGGCCACGCAGCGGATGCCGTTGCCGCACATCTGGCCCTCGGAGCCGTCGGCATTGAACATCCGCATGCGGACGTCGGCACGCTCGCTGGGCAGGATCATGATCAGCCCGTCGCCGCCGATGCCGAAATGGCGATCGCTGACGATCCGGGCGACGGTGGCAGGGTCCTCGATCTGCTGCTGGAAGCAATCGACGTATACATAATCATTACCAAGTCCGTGCATCTTGGTAAAACGCATGTCGTTATCCTTTCGTCGCGCGGAAACTCGACTCGCGCGGAACAAGGTTTTCATTATAACCAAACACGCCGAGGATGCGAGCCCAACCGCACCACTTCCCTGCCGCGATGTGCGCTCAGACTTCCTGAATGCCTGATGGCATCTTGCCGTGGGGTGATCTCCCTGCAAATCGTTCGAAACATGTCAGCCCATGGCGGAAGCCAATAGTATCTACACAAGTATGAGGGGTGGCGGCCTTCCCAGGCCGCCGCCAGCGTGGTTAGGGGCGGCGGCCTGGGAAGGCCGCCACCCAGGACATTGTGTAGATACCTCTGGCGGAAGCCATGGGCAACAGAATGCATCCTTTGGGGAAGCCCCGGCAGGGGCGGCACAAGTTTGTCATTGTGTCGCCCCTGACGGGGCTAAGAGATCGTCGAGGACCCTGGAGCCCCACGGCTTCCGCCGTGGGGACATGTTCGGCGCCGCTTCGCCGAACAGCTGCCGAGCGGCGGCCGGCTACAGGGGGCTCCCTCCACGTCAAAGCATTCCTTAGCGTCAGAAGAAACTGTCACGCCCTCCGCCGCGGTGTCACCCCCCTCGTGCCACTAACCTTTGGCTCCCCCGCCTGTCTGTCTCTTCGTAAGCATCTCCGCGTGGCGGCGAGACGAACACGAAGGCAAAGGAGACGATCGTGAAGGCCCTGACGAACAAGTGGTTGCTGGCGGCGGTGGCGGTGGCGGCAGTGGTGATCGTGTCGGCGACCCCGACCTACGCACACGGGTTCGGCCAGGAGCGGCACTGGAACGGCCCCAGCCAGTGCGACCGCGAGGGTGGCGGCACGTGCGAGCGGCGCGAAGTCCAGCGGCAGTGCGAGCGGCCGCAGGTAAATGACGGCGACCAGCCCAGCGGCTACACCTCCCGCACGGTGACCTACACGCGCACCTGCGGCGACTCGGTCCGCACCGTGACCCACACGACGACCACGATCACCTACACGCGCATCGTAATCGCCGGCGACTGAATCACGAACAAGCCTCAAAAAACGAACCGCCCCGGGTGATTAAGCCCGGGGCAGTTGATTTTTCGGGAAGCGCATACCGGCCCCTACTGCAGCCAGACGATCTTCTTCACGGCCGCGTTGACGGCGTACACCTTGATGGTGTTGGAAGCGGGGTCGGCGGGGAAGATGAAGAAGCCCTGCATCTCCGAGCCATAGGTCGGCGTGCTGCCGATCAGCAGTTCACCGTCCTTGAACATCACTTCCACCTTGCGGCCCTGGTACGCCTGGCCGGGCAGGAAGTGCGTGCGATCCCTGCGGCTGCTCTTGCCCTCGAAATCGCGAACAAAGAAGATCGCCTTCAGCGAATGGATGTCGATCGCCAGCGGCTTGGACGACGGGAACCCGTTCGCGGGCGTGATATCGAACGCGGCCGTTTCGGGGCTGAAGTTCGTGGTGTGTCCCTTGACAACCTTTCCGTCGGCGAAACGCGCGACGATCTTGTGCGTTGTCGCGCTGCGTGGCTTCACGGCAGATGTTGTGACTGACGGCGTATTCATGTTCCTGTTATCGGCACGAGATGAAGTCGAGATTAGGTTGGCAAAACAAGATGTTCCTCGCCGCCCGCGCGGCGGGGACCCGGTGCCGTGGCCTACGAGGTTCGCTCTTGGGAAGCAACGAGTAGTTCATCACAACCGAATAGTGAGTGCTCCGGCGGCGGCTTGCCGTTCGGCGATGTAGAAGCCCAGGCGTCACCAAGTGACGAATTGACGTAGATCAAGCCGTGGCGCATTAAGGGTGCCATGCCGAAGCGTACTCGCGCCGGCATGCTCGGGCGGGCATGCCGGCGCGTCGCAAACAGCGCGACGCTTCGGCGTGGCACCCATCAGATCACGAGAGACAGAGCACGAGTCCCACGCCACTCCACGCCGTTTATTCGATATTCTGCAGCTTGTACTTCGTAGAGCCCATACCGAGCTTGACGCACTCGTCGATCTGGATGTACGGGTCCTTGCCGTGGATCTGCTGCATCAGGTGCCCGCTGCCGCTGCGCTTCAGCGGCGAGGGCAGCGACCCTTCAATGAAGTCCTCAGCCTTGATCAGGTCCACCGAGGCCGTCTCGACGGCGACGATGTTGTCGCCCGCGACGATGCCGATATCGGGCACGATCGAGGGCGTGGTGAAGCCCCAGCAGTCGCAAAACGGCGTGATCTGGAGCATCGCGGTGATGAACATCACCCGCCCGGTCTCGAAGGTGTTCAGGGCCTCGCGCGTCGTCAGGGCCATGCCCTTCTGGAAGTACCGGTAGCCGCGCTGGTCGATGGCGATGGCGCCCTTGGCGCAAGCGAGCTGGCAGTGCATGCAGTACTTGCACGCGTGGTCGGAGATGGCGATCTTGCCGTCCTCGAAGGTGATGGCGTCGTTGGGGCAGTTGTCGCGGCACAGCAGGCAGCCGGTGCACTTGCTGGCGTCCCATTCGAAGGCGGCGCTCATGAGGCGGTGAATCTTGCTCCGCGTGCCGGGATCGACGCAGCCCATGGCGATGTTCTTGATCGCCCCGCCGAAGCCGCTATGCCCGTGCCCCTTGCCGTGCGAGAGGACGATCATGGCGTCGGCTTCGACGATCTCGCCGGCCAGCTCGACCGTCTTCATCGTGCGGAAGTTGACGCGCTTGGAGTAGAAATGCTTGTCGTTCAGACCCGCCACCGGCGCCAGCGGGCAGCCCAGCGTCTCGGCCGTGTACCCTCGCTCGTGCGCGCCGGCGACGGCCCAGGGGGCATCGGTAACGAAGGGGTTGCCGCCGGCGTCGCGCACAGCCTTGACCACGCGGCGGACCAGCAGCGGGTGGATCGTCGAGAACCCCATGTTGCCGCCCAGGTGCATCTTGATCGCCACCCGCTTGCCTTCGAAACGCTTCTTGAAATCCCACGTCGCCAGCATGCGGTCCAGCAGGGCCGGCAGCGTGGCGTC
Source organism: uncultured Planctomycetaceae bacterium (assembly GCA_964616985.1). GTDB lineage: Bacteria > Planctomycetota > Phycisphaerae > SM23-33 > SM23-33 > CAZTVF01. The sequence goes on along the minus strand of CAZTVF010000043.1, from coordinate 11,951 downwards.
GGCGCGAAGCTCCTTGGGACGGGCGGACGCAAAAGTCACTCTCGACATTTTCTTCTCCATGGGTAAAGCGGGAGTATAGCGATCCGCCTTCGCCTCCGCCACAGCAAGAATGCCCCGCCGACGCGCGCCGTTGTGACACCCCCCTCGTCTTTGCCGCCGTGAGCGAAACCGCAAGCCTGCATTCGCACGTCTTCCCGTTCTCAAACCTTGTCCAATCACATTCACCACGCAACGCATCTCCCCGTCCCCCCCGTCGCCCCGTCTCCCCTCGTCTTCCACGGGCGTCTCGCCCGTGAGCCTGCCTGCCGGCAGAAGTACGCTGCGTATACTTCTATGGATTCAGGAGACGTCCCATGCTGATCGCCACCAAGACCGCGGTCTACCGCCTCGAGTCGGCCACCGAAGACCCCCAGCCGCACACGCTGTGCGAGGGCCGGCACGTCGATTTCATCGCCGAGGGCTGGAAGTACGATGTCCTAGTCACCGGCGGCGACCGCATCGAGATCTGGCAGGACGAGGACTTCATGCCCGCCTACACGGGCATCGTCGAGCCCATCTCCTCGGTCCTCATCGTCCGCGAGAATCCCTTGGAACTGCTGATCGGCACCGAGGGCGCCCACCTCTATCACCTCGACGGCCCCGCCGGGCCCGCGCGACGCGTCACCACGTTCGACCGCCTCGACGTCCGCCGCACCTGGCATACGCCCTGGGGCGGGCCGCCGGCCATCCGCAGCTTCGCCGCCGTACACGACGGCACGGTCTACGCCGACATCCACGTCGGCAGCATCATGCGGTCCGACGACTGGGGCGAGGACTGGCGGCCGGTAACGCCGCAGCTGGACGAGGACGTCCACCAGGTCTCGGTCTGCCCGCTGTACCCCGCCCGTGTCTACGCCAACACCGCCAAGGCGGTCTACATCAGCGCCGACCGCGGCACCACCTGGGAATATCGCGGGCAGGGTCTCGGCGGCCGCTACGGCCGGGCCATCGCCATCCACCCCACGAACCCCGAGGTGATGCTCGCCAGCGTCTCCGACGGCCCGCACGACGACGAGCAGGACGTTCACGGCCAGCTGTACTGGACGGGCGATTGCGGCATCTCATGGACGCACATCGCCGAGGGCTTCCCCGCTGTCACCCGCAAGAACATCAACACGTACCACCTCTGCTTCTCGCCGCTGGCGCTGGCCTGGGCCGCCGTCGACGCCACGCTCTACATCGGCCGCAACCGCGGCCAACTCTGGGAACCCTTCTGGGTCGCCCCGGAGAAGATCGAGATGATCACGGCGAGGTTCTGATGCCCGGGCGATGGCTTCCATTGGTGAAGAGGAGCGGGATTGCACGGAGTAGAGAGAACTGCAATCTGTCGCTCGGGGTTCGTTCTCGCCATTTCTCATCGTGTTCTGCGGCAAGGAATGAACAAACAGCCCCCTCTCATATCCCGGCCAGCCATCCTTTGCGCAGCGATTCCGCCTCCATGTAATCCTCTAATCCGTGCCATCCCGCTTTCCTTCCCCATCATTACCATCAGTCGTCGCCGCGCCACCGACTAACACATGACTTGCGCTCGACCTGCCCCCTAACCATACGCTACACTGTCGCCATGGACCGAAGATGCCAGAAATGCAACGCGCGGTGCTGCCGGTACTACTGCTTCCAGATCGACAGCCCCGACTCGTTTGAGGAGTTCGACAACATCCGCTGGTACCTCATGCACGAGGCCACCACGGTTCACATCGACCTCGCCGGCGATTGGTACATCAAGGTCGACAACCGCTGCAAGAACCTCATCGAGCCTCCCGGCGGCGGCCACGCGTGCAAAGACTACGCCAACCGCGCCGCCGTCTGCCGCATGCTCTCGCCCAGCCAGTGCGACTTCGCCCGCGGCCACTACGCCTACGAAGAGCTCTTCACCACCCCGCAGGAACTGGAGGCGTACGCCAGGCGAATGCTCGGCGACGTCATCTGGAAAGACGGCCAGGCACAGTTGGCCGCGATGGGCGAACCGAAAAAGAAACCCCCCGCAAAGAAGAAGACACGTCGCAAATAGAGTCGCAACCGGTGCCACCACGATGCCATCGCGGTGCCACCCCCAAACTCGTTTGGGGGTGAGAATATCCACCGACTCCCCGTACGTCACAGAGGAAAGCACATGGTCAGACGTATTCGCGCAAATCAATATCTGTGATCGGCCGCGGCAAGAGCCCAACCATCAAACCTTACAATCGTGAGGAAATGTTCCCCTGGTAAACTGGTGAAGGTTCGCACCCCCAAACAAGTTTGGGGGTGGCACCGACTTGGCTCCGCCCAGGCGTCTCCGCCATCCTTCACCCCCCAACGAACCGATTTGGCTTCACCCAGGCCCCTCCGCCCTCCTTCACCCCCAGAACAAGTTTGGGGGTCACACCGGGCCGGGTCATCGCACCGGCGGCGGGGACTCACTCATCAGCACCGCGCGCACGGGCGAGCCTTCGCAATCCCTGATCTTCAGCGGCAGGCACGAGAGCGTATACCGCCCGGCGGGGACGCCGGCGAGGTTCACGGTCTCCAGGATCAGCACGTCGTTGCCCAGCAGTTCCATGTGAACGGGGAAGCCGTCGCCGCCGAAGCGATCCACACCGAGGTAGTCGATGCCCACCAGCCCCAGCCGCCGCTGCACGCACAGCCGGGCCGCCTCCAGCGAGAGGTACACGTACCGCTCGCTGAACTGCCCCCTTGTGCACAGGCCCGCGGCGGAATTGCGCGTCTTGAGCAGCAGCGCCTCCCCCGCCGCCAGCGGCAAGGCCGCCAGGTGCTCGGGGCGGACGCATTCGTCGTCATCGATCTCCACCACCGTCGCCGGCAGGATGAATCGCTCGGGCCCATACTGGTCGAGCGTCCTGCCGCCGGCGATGAAGTGCGCGGGCGAGTCCACGTGCGTCCCCGCGTGCACGCTGAGCGTCAGGCGGGAGACGTCGGCCACGCCCCCGTCGGCCAGGCGCAGCGTCTGCACGCGTTCGTAGGCCGGATCGCCCGGCCAGTACGTGCAGCGCCCGCCCAGCGTGACGGAGATATCGTGGATCATTTCTTGCGATAGACCTTCTGGATCAGCACGGGCTCGCGGGGCACATCCTGGGCGCCGGTCTTGACGGCCTTGATCTTATCGACCACGTCGAGGCCTTCGACGACCTTGCCGAAGACGGCGTAGCCGACGCCGTCCTGCGACTGGTCGCGGTCGAGGAAGCCGTTGTCGACGACGTTGATGAAGAACTGGCTGGTGGCGCTATCGGGCACGGAGGTGCGGGCCATCGCGATCGTTCCGCGCTTGTTCCGCAGGCCATTGCCGCCCTCGTTGCGAATCGCCGGCTTGGTCGTCTTCTGCCGCATGTCGGGCGTCATGCCGCCGCCCTGGATCATGAAATTCGCGATGATGCGGTGGAAGATCGTGCCGTTGTAGAAGCCGTCGTCCACGTACTGCAGGAAGTTCTTGGCGCTCAGCGGCGCCTTGGCGTCGTCCAGTTCGATCGTGATGTTGCCCAGCGATGTTTCCATGACGACCTGGGTGTTGGCTGCGGTCTCGGCCACGTTAGCTCCTTGGTTAGGGGTCTTGCAGGGCAGCCTCAGCGGCCGCCGCTGGCGTTGATCACTTCTTGCGATAGGCCTTGATGATCAGGACCGGGTTGTCCGGCGTGCTGGGGCCGTCGCGCATGTTGGCCGGGTTGATGTGCCCGGGCATCGCCTTGATCTTGTCCACCACGTCCATGCCCTCGACCACCTTGCCGAAGACGGCGTAGCCCTCGCTCATGCCCGGGATGGGGTCGAGCTGGCCGGCATTGTCCACGACGTTGATGAAGAACTCCGACGTCGCGCTGTGCGGGTCGCCCGTGCGGGCCATCGCGATCGTGCCCCGCGCGTTGGACAGGCCGTTGGCGGCCTCCAGGCGGATCGGCGCCCGCGTGGCCTTGTGCTTGCCATCGGGCGTGAAGCCGCCGCCCTGGATCATGAACGTCGGCAGCACGCGATGGAACACCGTGCCGTTATAGAAGCCGTCATCGACGTACTTGAGGAAATTCTCCACCGACAGCGGCGCCTTGGCCGGGTTGAGCTCCAGCGTGATGTTGCCGGCCGACGTCTCCAGCACCACCTGCGGCGCAGCCGTTGACGACTGCTGCTGCGGCTGCTGGGAAGAGCAGCCCATCACGCCAAACATCATCACGATCGCGGCCAGCGAGAGCAGCTTCATTTGCATTTCTCCAGTTTCATTGCCCTGGGTTCAGCGGACGGCGCGGCATTGCGGCAGCATGACCTCTGCCATGCAGTCCAGGCCGCGCAGCTTCCCGTGCACAGGGCATGGTGAAGTTTAGGCACAATAATCATGTCCCTGCGTTTGCACAAGCCGCCAGAAAAGATTCACGCGGCGTCCGGGGCGGGGGGCTTCCTGCGACAACAAAAACCGCCGCGGGGGCGCGGCGGTGGATAGCGTAGAGGGATTGGCGTCTGCGTCGCTTATGCGGCGCGGTCTTTGGTGCGGGCGTTGGCGTCGGCCAGCAGCTGGCGGATACGAACGACGGCCTCGAGCTGCTTGACGCGCTGGGCCTCGATGGACTTCGGCGTCGGGGCCTCAAACTTGCCTGTCGTGATGTTGTCTACGTCAAAGATAACCATGGTAGCTCCTGTTGACCCGAACAATAGACTTATCGGTAAGCGGTCGGCGAAAGTTGAGAGGATTCTTGCCATATCCTCCGCCGCGGATGGGCTGCCTGCCCTCGATGGCCTGACAACGTGACGGGTGGCGGCCCTCCGGCCTCCGGCAGGCAAGCCCAAGCCACCGCGTGTCCATCGGGACCCTTCATGGCAAAACGAACCCGGGATTGATCGGCAACACGTTGGCTTTGTGTTCTGGATCACCCGCCGGCCGCGCCGTGGCATGAGTTGGCAAAACGAACCCGAAATTGACATTGGCAACACTTTGGCTTTGATTCGGATCGCCCGCCGGCCGCGTCGGCCGCATGAGTTGGCAAAACGAACCCGAGGTTCAAAAGCAGACCCTCGCCCGAGGACGGGCAGGAGTTACTCCTTCGGCCGGAAAAAGTCTTCCCCGCGAACATGGTCTTTCCCTGCGGGGCGAAACATGGCACTCGGATACGTGGCCGCGGAAGATGGGACTCGGGATGCTCACATCCCCCCGCACGCGGGCGCCTCCCTAGACGACGGTACGCACAAAACGGCGTCAGACCGGAAATGAAAACGGAGGCGGAACCGTGGGCCGCGTAGAATGGCTCAACGGAGGAATCGATGAACGTTCTTATCCTGGGCATTGGCAACAGCATTCTTCGTGACGAGGGCGTTGGCGTGCACGTGGTGAACGCCATGCGGAAGATGCCTCTGCCGCCGGGGGTGGAGCTGGTGGAGGGCGGCACGATGGGGCCCGAACTGGTGGAGGTGATCGCCCATCGCGACAAGGTGATCGTCGTGGATACCGTGGACATGCAGGGCAAGCCCGGCACGGTCTACCGCTTCGCCGGGCAGGATCTCATCCATGCCGAGGAGGCGGTGATCTCGATGCACCAGCTCGGCCTGATGGACACGCTCACGATGGCCCGCCATCTCAAGTGCGAGCCCAAGGAGGTCATCGTCTACGGCGTGCAACCCGCCGCCGTCGAGATCGGCCTGGAACTCACCCCCGACGTCGCCGCCGTCATCCCCAAGCTCATCGACGCCCTCCTCGCCGAGGCCCGAGGCGAACCGGTGCCTGCGGAAGAGAAAAGGTCGTAGGTCGTAGGCAATAGGTCGTAGGGAAGAGCTTCGCATCACCAAGCGGTTCCGCAATCGCTCGCGAGGAGGAAGGTCGTAGGCAGTAGGCGTAGGTCGTAGGGAAGAGCGTTGCGTAATGAAGCGGTCTGCAATCGCTCGCATTTCTGCGCTGTGGGACCTCGAGAAGCGCAGAAAGGCGAGCGATTGCGAGCCGCCCGGTAATGCGAAGCTCTGCCCTACGACCTTCTCTTCCCTAGAACCTATACCCTTCTCCCTAGGACCTTCCTCTATTCCGCATTCATCCCCACGCTCTTGCAGAACGCGGGATACGCCTTGGCGATCTTGGCGATGGCCTTGGCGATGGCGTCGATGCTCGAGAGGCGGCAGCGGACGGCGCCGGCGTTGTAGTCGCCGCCCTGGCAGGGAACGCCCAGGAAGAACGAATGGCTGCACACGCGGCGGTACACCTCCACCTCGTCCATGTTCGAGATCGGGTCGGGGCACCCCTCGTGCAGGTCGAACTTCATGCCCCGCAGCGTGCGGCGGAGAAACTCCTGCAGCTTGCCCTGCGGGCATTTCTCGATCGAGATGTCGTTCCGCGTCTTGCTGCCGGTCACGTCCACCACGATCACCGTGTCGTGAGGCCGCAGGCTCTTGGCCACTTGTTTGGCCCCGGCCATGTCGACCTCTTCGCCGTAGGTCAACTCGATGCGGACGAAGGGCTGCGTCAACTGGCCCGAAAAGAACGCCTTCATCACCGCGTGGACGCCGGCGAAGTTGTCGAGATGCCCCTCGACCACGCCGCCCTTGAGCTTCCGCAGCGAGTGATGACTGAACCCCGTATCGCTATGGCACGAAATAACCAGCATGCACAACTCCTTCCTTGGGCAACATTATACTGTGGCCGGGCGTGAAAGAACCGCCTTTACTCGCCCGCCGGAAATCGGTACCCTCGATAGAGCACGTTGTGAATCTTGAAACGATAGACCCGAGCGACCTCCCACAGGAGTGACTGATGTTCACCGTGATCCGCAATGAAGTCCTGGCCCCGCAGGTGCACCGGATGGTCATCCATGCCCCCCGCGTGGCCAAGGCGCGCCAGGCGGGGCAGTTCGTCATCGTACGCCACTGCGGCGACGACGAACGCATTCCCCTCACCATCGCCGACGCCGATGCCGCGGCCGGCACGATCACCCTCATTATCCAGGCCATCGGGGCCGGCACGCAGGACATCGTCGCCACGCCCGTCGGCGGCCACCTGCGCGACGTGGCCGGGCCGCTGGGCAAGGCCACCGAGATCGAGAACCTCGGCAAGGTCGTCTGCGTCGGCGGCGGCGTGGGCACTGCCGTGCTCTACCCGCTGGCCAAGGCCCTCGCCGATGCCGGCAACGACGTCACCACCATCATCGGCGGCCGCAGCGCCCCCTTCGTCATCCTCCGCGACGAGCTGGCCGCGTTCTGCAAGGAAGTCCTGGTCACCACCGAGGACGGCTCACTCGGCGTCAAGGGCTTCGTTACGGCGGTGCTGGGCGAGATGCTCGCCGACCCCGCCCGCAAGCCCGCGGCTGTCTTCGCCGTCGGGCCGGTGCCCATGATGGCCGCCATCGCCAAGCAGACGCAGCCGTTCGGCGTGCGGACCATCGTGAGTCTCAACCCCATCATGGTTGACGGCACGGGCATGTGCGGCGGCTGCCGCGTCACCGTGGGCGGCAAGATCAAGTTCGCCTGCGTCGACGGCCCCGAATTCGACGGCCACGAGGTGGACTTCAAGGAACTTTCCGCCCGCCAGAATACATATAAGGATCATGCCTGCCGGCTGGAGAAGAAGCTCCAGGCCGCCAAGGCGGAGGAAGCGAAGTAATGTCAACCAATCAACTGACCCCCAAGGAACGCCTGGCGATTTCGCGTACCCACATGCCCGAGCAGAACGCTCACCGCCGCGCGGCGAACTTTGAAGAGGTAAACCAGGGCCTCGCCGAGGCCGCCGCCGTCGAAGAGGCCAAGCGATGCCTGCAGTGCAAGCTTCGCCCCTGCGTGCAGGGCTGCCCGGTGGCCGTGCGGATCCCCGAATTCCTGGCCAAGCTGGCCGAGGGCGATTTCGCGGCCGCCGCGGAGATCCTCCGCACCGACAACGCCCTGCCCGCCACGACCGGGCGCGTCTGCCCGCAGGAAAAGCAGTGCGAGGAAAAGTGCGTCCGCGGCGCCAAGGGCGACCCGGTCGCCGTGGGCTGGCTGGAGCGATTCGTCGCCGACTGGGCCAGCGCTAATCTCAAGCCCCCCGCCCCGCCGGCGGCCAAGTCCAGGTTCAAGGTCGCCGTCGTCGGCAGCGGCCCCGGCGGCCTGACCGCCGCGGGTGAGCTGGCCCGCCTCGGCCACAACGTGACGATCCTCGAGGCGCTGCACGATGCCGGCGGCGTGCTGCGCTATGGCATCCCGGAGTTCCGCCTGCCCAAGCGCATCGTCGATGCCGAGGTGAAGAACCTCCAGTCCATGGGGGTGCAGATCGAGTGCAACGTGATCGTCGGCAAGACACTCACCGTGCCGCAGATCATGGAGGAGTTCGACGCCTGCTTCATCGCCAACGGGGCCGGGCTGCCGATGTTCATGGACATCCCCGGCGAGAACCTCAAGGGCGTCTACTCCGCCAATGAATACCTCACCCGCGTGAACCTCATGGGCGCATACAAGGGCGAAGGCAGCCGCACGCCCATCGCCCGCGGCGTGGTGACGGCCGTCTTCGGCGGAGGCAACACCGCGATGGATGCCGTGCGGACGGCCAAGCGGCTGGGCTCGCACCGGGCGATCCTGGCCTATCGCCGCAGCCGCGACGAGATGCCCGCCCGCGCCGAGGAAGTGAAGCACGCCGAGGAAGAGGGCATCGAGTTCATGTTCCTGATGGCCCCGCTGGAGATCCTCGGCGACGCCGACGGCTGGGTCCGCGCGGTCCGCATGCAGCGGATGGAACTGGGCGAGCCCGACAAGTCAGGCCGCCGCCGCCCCGTCCCCGTGGCCGGAAGCGAGTTCGAACTGCCGACCGACATCGTGGTGGCCGCCATCGGGACGCTGGCCAACCCCCTGCTGACACAGACCTGCCCACAGTTGAAGCTCAACAAGTGGGGCAACATCGAGACCGACGCCAGCCACATGACGTCGATGCCGGGCGTCTTCGCCGGCGGCGACATTGTCCGCGGCGGGGCCACCGTCATCCTGGCCATGGGCGACGGCAAGAACGCCGCCGTCGCCATCGATCAATACCTGCGTAGTAAACAGTGAGTAGTAAACAGTAAGCGGTAAACAGTAAGCAGTGGTCGGCATGATCAGGCGTTCACACGTTTCAGCCTACGGCGGAAGCGTAGTATCTGCACAAATACGATGGGTGGCGGCTTTCCTGGCAGTCCTTCACGATTGGACCTGGGAGTAGGGCTCTGCCTCGGCTTGCCGTTCGGCGCGGTAGAAGCCCCAGCGTCACCCAGATCTGACAGCGCCGAACGGCAAGCCGCCGCCAGACGCACCTGGTTACTGCTTACCGGTTACTGCTTACTGATGTTTACTTCCGTGCCCGGGCACAGGCAGCCTTCCCCGCCAATCGGGAGGCGGCCCGCTCTTCGAGCAAGACTTCGGAAAAAATCCGAAGGCTGTCCGCTTGACCCGGATTCCCCATTTCCTGTAGACTGCGGGGGTTGTCCTGGGACTGAGGTGCGGGCTTTCCGCACACTGCGTCCGTGCAGTGCGCTGTCCTCATCGATAGATCCTCCCCGCCCCAGATGACTCGGACGTGAACTCCGCAAGGCCCTGGTTCGCTGCGCCGGCCCTCGGTGCCGGTATTCTTTCGACGGTCGCTGTTGCGCCGCCGCACAAAAAAGCGAGTAAAGCTCCATGGGAAGAAGAGAACGACGACGGCTGGGTGAGATTCTGGTTGAATGGGGGGTCATTACTCCGGCGGGAATTGAAGAGGCTCTCGAGCATAGCCACAAAGAGAACCTTCGCATCGGCGAAGCCGTGATCGCCTTGGGCCTGGCCTCCGAAGAGGATGTCACCAAGGCCCTCGCCAGCCAGTATGATATGGAATACATCGACCTGGACCGCAACGTCCTGGTCCCCGGCGAGAACGAACGCAACGCCATCCCCGACGACCTGATCCGAAAACACCTCGTCGTGCCCATCAGCCGCGAGGAAGGCCGTCTGAAGGTGATCATCACCGACCCGCTGGACCTCGAAACCCTCGACATGCTCCGCTTCCGCCTCAACTGCGAAGTGGAGCCCTGCCTGGCCAGCCGCACCAAGCTGCGGGCCTACATCGACCAGCTGACCCAGTCCGACCTGAGCATCGACCAGGCCGTCACCGGCTTCAAGACCGGCGAGGACGTCGAAGGCGAAGAGGACGAACTGGACGAGAATGCCGCCCCCATCATCCGCCTGGTGACCATGATCATCACCGAGGCGGTCAACATGCGGGCGTCCGATATTCACATCGAGCCCATGGCCAACCGCGTCCGCGTTCGCTACCGCGTGGACGGCGTCTGCGTCGAGCGCGACAACATCCCCAAGCGAATGCAGGGCCCCGTGCTCAACCGGTTCAAGATCATGGCCAAGATTGACTTGGCACAAAAGCGACTCCCCCAGGACGGCCGCATCCAGATGCCGGTGGGTTCGCAGCAGATCGAATTCCGTGTCTCGTCGCTGCCCTCCTATCACGGCGAGAGCATCGTGCTTCGTATTCTGCGTCCCGACAGCGTCCGCCTGGGCATTCCAGCCCTGGGCTTTGAGTCGGAAGACTACCAGAGATTCCTGAATATTATCAAGCGGCCTAACGGCATCTTCCTGGTCACCGGCCCCACCGGCTCGGGCAAGACGACGACGCTATATGCCGCCATCAACGAATTGAACCGACCGGACAAGAAGATCATCACGGCCGAGGACCCTGTGGAGTACAGTTTCACGGGCGTCAACCAATGCGAGGTCAAAGATTCGATCGGCCTGAGCTTCTCGCGGGTGCTTCGCGCCATGCTGCGTCAGGCACCGAACATCATTCTGGTCGGCGAAATCCGCGATATGGACGTGGCAGAAGTGGCAATTCAGGCGGCTTTGACTGGACACTTGGTCTTCAGTACACTGCACACCAACGACGCGCCCTCCGCAATCACCCGTTTGATCGACATGGGCGTCAAGCCGTTCCTCGTCGCCAGCTCGATTCAGGCGGTGCTGGCACAGCGACTCATCCGCGTGATCTGCAACGACTGCAAAGAGCCCTACCCCAACCCCGATGTGCGCGTCCTGAAGATGCTCGGCTTCCGCGATGAGGAAATACCGAAGCTAAACATCATGAGGGGAAGAGGTTGCAATAACTGCAACGGCACAGGCTACCGCGGCCGCCAAGGCATCTTCGAACTGATGCAGATGGATAACACCCTGCGGGAGATGGCTTTCAGGCGCGCCACCTTGTCCGAGATCCGTCGCGCGGCGCATGCTTCGGGCATGAAGGGCCTGCTCGATGACGGCAAGGCCAAGATCATGAAGGGCATCACGACGCCGGACGAGATTCTCAAGCAAACCCAGTCCGAAGACCTGTTAATGGAGTAATTCGGGCCTGGATTGGTCGAATCCTCCCCTAATTTGAGAGAAAAAGCGGTTAATCCGCACTTTTGCGTCACTTGCCGCAGTCAGAAGGCCGCAGCGGCTCGAATAATCATCTTAGAAGGAAGTTCCTATGGCGACGCTTCACATTGACAGACTGCTGGAGACTTGCATCAAGAAGGGTGCCAGCGACTTGCACCTTCACGTCGGCCGCCCGCCCACACTGCGTCTTCACGGCCGCCTGCGGCCGCTGGACACGAAGATCCTGGAGCCCGAGGACACGATCGGCCTGATGAAGGCCATCACGCCGGAGCGATCCCAGCAGGAACTGCAGGAGCAAGGCGGCACGGACTTCGGCTTCGAGTTCGGCTCGGCCGGCCGCTTCCGTACGTCGGTGTACAACCAGCGTCAAAGCGTGTCGATGGTGCTGCGGTTGATCCCCACCAAGCTGTTGACCTTCGAGGAGATCGGCCTGCCGGACATCGTCAAGAGCCTCTGCCGTCGTCCTCGCGGCATGTTTCTTGTGACCGGCCCCACCGGGTCGGGCAAGACGACGACGCTGGCGACGATGGTGGACTACATCAACACCAACTTCGACAAGCACATCATCACCGTCGAAGACCCGATCGAGTACTACCACCCCC